>DASYKC010000078.1:0-46694 GCA_035995885.1 Caldimonas sp.
GATGACGGGTCGTCGAGACCGGCGCTGGAACTGTTGGTTCTCCTGGAGATGGACATGCATGCACCTCGGGCACAGCCTCGCTACGCACCGACGTCGGTTGGGGCGCTGATGGATACGACATTCCTGCGCGCCGCCATGGGCGATGCGAACGGAGATCGTCGCGTCGAGCCGGCTCCATCGCCGACGCTTCGCCGGCGCTGGAGCCACGCCCTTCGCTGGGTCGCCATCGCGCTCAAGCGAACCTGACGGGCCGCGACCGAGCTGCTCGCGGGTCCGGCCGGGAGGTGGAACGCCGATGACCCGCGGCTCGCGGGCTTCACGAAATCGTCATCGGCCGGACCTCCCCGCGTCACGGCGGCGCAGGACGATCGCCGTCCATGGATCGTGACGCCTCCTTCCTGCGCGCATGGACGGTGGTCGCCGGCGACGAGTCGCCGGACGACACCGCGCCTGCGCGCGGCCTGCACCGCTACCGCACGATCTGGATCTCGGACGTCCATCTCGGCACCCCGGGCTGCCAGGCGGCGGCGCTGCTCGACTTCCTGCGCTCGTCGGAATGCGACACCCTCTTTCTCGTCGGCGACATCGTCGACGGATGGCAGCTGCGGCGCAGCTGGTACTGGCCGCAATCGCACAACGACGTCGTGCAGAAGCTGCTGCGCAAGGCGCGCAAGGGAACCCGCGTCATCTTCGTCCCCGGCAACCACGACGAATTCGCGCGCCGCTATCTCGGTCACGACTTCGGCGGCATCGAGGTGGTCGGCGACTGGATCCACGTCACCGCCGATGGCCAGAGACTGTGGGTCACGCACGGCGACCTGTTCGACGGCGTGGTCCAGTGCGCCAAGTGGCTCGCCCACGTCGGCGACCGACTGTACGAACTCACGCTGAAGCTGAACGCGCGCTTCAATTCCCTGCGCGCGCGGATGGGATTGCCGTACTGGTCGCTGTCGCAGTATCTCAAGCACCGTGTCAAGCGTGCAGTGAGCTACATCGGCGACTTCGAGGCTGCGCTCGCGCGCGAGGCGAGGAAGCGCGGCGCCGACGGCGTTGTCTGCGGCCACATCCATCACGCCGAGCTGCGCCGGATCGACGGCATCCTCTACGCCAACGACGGCGACTGGGTCGAGAGCCTGACCGCGCTCGCCGAGCACGCGGACGGCAGGCTGGAGATCATCGACTGGTCGCGGCAGGCGCATCGGCCCGGTGCCGTGCGGGCGCTCCCGGCGGCTCCGGTCGACGCGGAGGCGGCGCAGTGAGGATCGTTGTCGTCACCGACGCCTGGACGCCGCAAGTCAACGGTGTCGTCACGACGCTGGTCGACCTTCGCTCGCGCTTGCTTCGTCTCGGCCACGACGTCACGGTAATCGAGCCGTCGCTGTTCGCGCGCCTGCGCTGCCCGGGCTATCCGGAGATCGAGCTCGCCCTGGGCGCCGGCCGCCGGCTTGCCCGCCTGATCGACGATGCCCGCCCCGATGCGATCCACATCGCCACCGAGGGACCGCTCGGCTGGACCGCGCGCGGCCATTGCCGGCGGCGCGGGCTGGCGTTCACGACCGCGTTCCATTCCCGCTTCCCGGAGTTCCTGAGTGCCGGGTTCGGCATTCCGGCGCGCTGGGGCTATGCCGTGCTGCGCCGGTTCCACGCGGCATCGGCGGGCGTAATGGTGCCGTCGCTCGGCACTGTCCGAATCCTGCAGGCGCACCGCTTCGCCAACCTGCGTCCCTGGTCGCATGGCATCGACCTGGCGCTGTTTCGACCAACGGGGAGGCCGGTCTTCGATTGGCCGCGACCGGCCTTCCTGTACGTCGGCCGCGTCTCGCCCGAGAAGAACCTCGACGCGTTCCTGCGCCTCGACCTGCCCGGCGTCAAGATCGTCTGCGGAGGGGGTCCAAGTCTGGCGCGCTACCGGCAGGCTTACCCCGAGGTCCGTTGGGTCGGACCGGTGCGACGCGACCTTCTGGTCAACTACTACGCCGCCGCCGACGTGTTCGTCTATCCGAGCCGCACCGACACTTTCGGCCTGGTCATGCTCGAGGCGCTCGCTTGCGGCACACCGGTGGCGGCGTTCCCCGTCGCCGGACCGCTCGACGTCGTCGGCAATTCCGACGGCGGCGTCCTCGACGCCGACCTGTGCCGCGCCGCCTTGGGCGCGCTGCAGGTGCCGCGGGAGCGCGCACGGGCGCGCGCGCAGACCTTCGACTGGGACCGCGTCGCGCGCGAATTCATCGCACATCTGGCGCCGATCCGAGGTCGCTCGATCGCCGCTGCCGACGTCGTGGCCCCGGGGCTCGTCTAGACAGGATCCGTTCGAGGTCATTCGAAGCAGGAGTTCTTGACTGCTCGATCTGCTCGCGCTCGATCGGGAGGCTGCTCCGAGCAGGGCCAGAGGCCCGACTTCGGGTCGGGCGCTTCCAAGGCGTCGCCCCGGACGCTCATCGCCCGCCGTTCGGCAGGGTGCGCTGCCGCCAACACACGCGACGCAAAGCGCGGTGTTCCCGAGCGTCGTTTCGATTCCCCAGAACAAGGATATCGCCTTGAGGTGAGGCAAACGAGGTCGGCGAAAGTGCCAACCTGATGAGCAAACGAAGCGAGAAAACCGGGGATCTGCACCCGGCCAGGAGCAGAAGTACGCGCCGTGCCCGCGCAAGCAGTCACTCGCAGTTGCTGGCGCCACTGGTCCAACATGCCGCCCAGAACGCCCGTCGAGCAAGATGCCGTGCCGAATCCAATGGCCCGTCTAGTGGGTGGGCAAGCGACCCGAGATGACCACGAGACTGGTTGCATGACAAGCACTTGGGAACACATTGGATCTGTCGAGCGGCGCAATAGGCGGACGACTGATACTTGGCCCGTTCCGTCAATTTAACGTTAGGCCGCGCGCTCCAATGCGGAGGCCGGGTAAATCTGCACAGAGCCGCGCTCCCTGTCGCTCTCCACCGCATAGCCTTCCGGTGTCAGTTCAGTGGAGTACCACCCAACAACGCGGCCGTGCCACTGACTCCCGCGTACCTTGCGTACGTTGTCTCCTATCCCGAATGTCCTGTGCGTGCCGGGCCACGATTGACGTCGCCCCTCGTACGAGTCAAGCGCCGTCGGCCTCTCTTCATTGGTCATCGTGGCTCCCGGCCCAAGCACGGATCGACAGGTTACGACATCGTACCGAGGTGCACAAACGCCATGGCCTGTTCAGCGAACGGGTGAAGCTCTCCATCGGTCGCATTCGTGCGAGGAATCTTGCCCTTCTTGTGCTCCACGGGACACGTCGGATCGCAAATCCGAGAACGGTGGTTCGATTCCACTCCGCGCCTCCAAAAACCCTGGCGGAATCAGAGATCGTGACACGCGCATCCAGCAGATCGAGGAGCGTGCAGACGTCGCCACGGCAAGCTGCTGGTCGAGTAGGGTTTCGCCCGTGAGCCCGCCTGGCATTCCGCCAGCAGCCCCTCAGCGCTGTCGCGGCGCGGTCCCGAAGGCCAGGAAGCTCGCCCACATCGAGAACTCCTCGCGCGCTTTGGCCAGCGCTCGCGCCTCCGGGCCACAGAGGTAGGAGGCCACGCGCCCGGTGCGCAGCGCCTTTGCGCGAGCAAGCTGGTCGACCTTCGTCGCCTCGCTGAGCGCGATCTCGGCGGCCTTCAGGTGCTCCCGAACCTCCTCCATCTCCATCTCGTCATTCTGGCCGGCGAGATTCTCGTTGAGTAACCTGGCCGACGAGCGGAAGCCCCGCGGCATGACGCCGGCCGAGGTCGTCGTCGACGTCTTCGGTGGGCACCGCCGCGCAGCCCGCGTCCTCGATATCGCCGGCTCGGCGGTGCGCCGGGTGCGAAAGCCGGGAGGGAGCGTCCCCATCGAGTACTCTCGTGCGCTGCTCGATGCGGTGGCTGCGCAAGAGCGACACTTGACGTTGCACGAGCCAGTCTTCGGACGGCCAGGGCTCACGCGGCGGATTCACCTGATGGACGGGACGTCCGCACCGAGGAGCAGGACGATCGGCGCGCTCGGAGCGATGGCCCGAGCCCTGACGAGGGAGAGTCGTGGTTGACCCGCTGGCTTGCACCGAAGCAGTCCTCGCGCTTGACTTGGGCACGGTGACCGGCTGGGCGCTCCGAACAGGTGACGGAAGGGTCACGAGCGGGAGCCAGAGCTTCAAGCCCGATCGCTCCGACGGCGGCGGATTACGCTTCCTCCGCTTCCGGCAGTGGCTGACCGAGATCGATGGCACGACAGACGGCATCGGGGCGATCTACTTCGAGGAGGTGAGGCGACACCTCGGCGTTTCAGCCTCGCACGCCTACGGCGGCTTCGTCGCCACGCTGACGACCTGGGCAGAGGACCACGAGATTCCATACCGCGGCGTCCGGGCCGGCACGATCAAGCGTCACGTCACCGGCAAAGGCAACGCAAACAAGCTTGAGGTCATCGCCGGTGCGCGAGCTCTGGGATTCGCTCCATGTGACGCGAACGAGGCCGAAGCCATTGCGCTGCTTTCGCTGGTGGCGCTCGCACCAGGCGGGGAGCGCTCATGAAAATCCAGCACGCGCGACTTACCAACAACCAGACGCGTTGCGACCTTGCTGCGCGACAAGACCCGGGGCGCCCCCGGTTCTCCGCGAACCATGATGGCCATCGCTCCTGAGCGAGCTCCCGTTGAACCACGGTCCGCGACCGCGGCATTGAGGCATGGCCGGCATTGTCCCGCGTTGGCATTGGTGGCGGTGCCCTGGCGCAACTTCCATCGATTGCCGGGCTACACAACTGGCTGGAGAAGTGCGTCCATCATCGAGGGCAGCCAGGCGCTGCGCTTCACGATCCCCATGTGAGTCGTCCTTGGGAGAATCGCCAGCCGGGCATCGGGAATCAGGCGCGCCATCTCGACGGCGTGCTCGATGCGCACGAAGTCGCTGTCGCCGACGGCAACCAGGAACGGCACACGCACCGAGCGCAACTCCGCCTCCGTCCACCCCGGCCACTTGGCCAGCATTGTGTTCAGTCGGCCCAGAGTGGCATCGAACGCCGTTGGGTCGGGAGCGCCGCGCTTGTAGCTCGCGCGCCAAGCCGCGAAGTCGGCCTCCGTGGGTAAGAGGGGTATCAGCGCCGGCGGAGGCTCGATCATCGGGTCCAGCTGCATTCGCACGATGTCGGGCAAGAAGCCATCCAGCCTGTAGGGCGCACCCAGCGTCGTGACGCTGCGGACGAGGGCGGAATGCCGAATCGCCATCCCCGTGGCGATGATCCCGCCCAGGCTGTGGCCCAACAGGTCGGCACGCGCCACCTTCAGGTGAGTGAGCACCGCCGCGGTGTCCGCGACCATTCGATCGACCGTCATCGGGCCGGGCCGATCCCCGGTGTGGCCGTGACCCTGCTGCTTGATGGCGATCACGGGCCGCACGCGCGCGAATCGATCGACCAAGTCCTGCTTGAAAGCCGTCTCGATCGTCATTGATCCGCCGTGCAGCAGCACGATCGGCGTAGCGCCGGGCGCGAGCGTGCGGCCGTGCAGTTCATAGTAGACGCCCAAGCCATCGACATTGACCATGCCCGAGCGGCGATTTCCCGGGTTAGACCCTGCTTGCCTTGGAGCGGTCAACCCCGCGCTCAGCAGTGCGACGGCCATCAGCGTGCTGCGACGATCGCAAGTCCGGCTGCCGGAACTCATCGGTCTCCATCCACGGATTGCAGTGTCATGGCGAAGTCCGCAAGCTGATCGATGCAGGAGTTCCATCCATCGAAGAAGCCCAATTCCTCGTGGCGATCTCTGGTGGCTTGGTCCGGGTGCATCACGGTGGCAACGTAACGAGTGCCTTCGCCTTCGTCCGCCATCGTGATCGTGGCCGTGAAGGCAAGCCAAGGGGTGTTGGGCCGCCACCCTCCGATCAGCATCGACGTGAAGACGATCCGTGACTGGGGCACGATCTCCAGAAAGCAACCCGGGTTGTCGCTGGTTCCACCGTCCGGGCCGCGCATGAAGGTGTAGAACGCCCCGCCGGGGCGCAGGTCGAAGGCGCGGACCTCCGTGGTCCATGGCCTCGGGCACCACCACTCTTTGAGCAAATCGGGATCGGCCCACGCCTTCCACAGCATCGCCCGCGGTGCGCGGACAAGACGGGTGATGACGAGATCGTGGTGTTCAGAGTTGACGACGGTGTCGCTTGGCATGGGACAGTTGTTCCTGATGAAGGTTTTCGACAAAAGTGGACATGCGATCGCTTCGTGCTTCCCAGGTCGCGCGCTGTGCCGCCATCCACTGCTCGGCCTGCGTGAGCGCTTTTGGTCTCAGTTCAAAGGTCCGAATGCGCCCCGCCTTGTTGGAGCGGATGACGCCCATACGCTCGAGCACGGCAAGGTGCTTCATGAACGACGGCAACGCCATGGCAAAGGGAGCTGCCAGCGTCGAAACTGATGCCGGACCGCGCCCGAGTTCGCCGACCACTGCGAGGCGCGTGGGATCTCCGAGGGCATAGAACAGTTCGGCGAGCGAGACTGATTGGTTAGCCATTCGGCTTAGTATAGGATTGAAGAGCAATCGTGGCAAGACCTCTGCCGTGGACTTCAATGTTTGACTTGAAATGCCGTTCGTGGCAGCTGCCCGAGTAGCCGACGTTCGCGTACGCCCGGGTCCGGCCACAATCCGACGTCAGCGAGCGGCAGCTTTGGCACGGTCAACGTGCACCAACCAAGGCTCAGGTCTGCCTTCGGGAAGGACTAATAGCACTTGGCCGCAGACCCACTCGATGCCGCCGAGTAGGTCGACAGATACGGGTTCAGGTCAACGCATGCGCACGGAGCTGAGGTTGTTGAGGGGATAGACGCATCCGTGCATTACCGCTGATCGGGGCCGCCAAGTCGGTGGCCGGCCCGGGCAACGACGTCAGGGCGCTACGACTCCCAAATCGAAAGGTCTGGCGCCGGCGGAGTACGGGCTGCCCGGAAGGTCCGTGAGCGCTCCGGTGGTCGGATCCACACGGACCACGGAGAATTGGACGTACCACGCGTTCGCGATGTATCCGAGGGTGCCCGTCGAATTGAACGTCATGTAGTTGGATCCGACATTGCCGTACGAGTTGGCGGGTATGAAGGTCATCGCGCCGGTGACGCTGTCGATGCCGAACGAGAGCAACTGCCCTGGGTTGCCGGTCCCCATGTAGGCGAAGGTCCCGGCCGGGTTGATCGCGACCGACACGAAGCCGTAGGAATTGCCAGCCGCAGCGAAAGGGCTGCCCGCGATGGGCGTGAGCGCACCGGTGATCTGGTCGATGCTGAAGACCGTCGCGTTGGCTGAGTTGTTGGCAACATAGAGGCGAGTGCCGGCAGGATTGACCGTCTCGGCGAGGGGCGCCCCGTCGGTCGCGAAGGGGCTGCCAGGGATTTCTGTCAACACGCCGGTCTGCGCATTCACGGCATAAGCCGAGATCGAGGCGCCGTTCTGGTTGGTCACATAAGCGAAGGCGCCCGATGGCGTGAACACCACGTGGGTCGGGTTGCTGCCGGCGGCGAACGGACTGCCCAGGATCGGCGTCAGCGCGCCGGTCGACAGGTCGATGCTGAAGCCCGACATGCTGCCGCTGTTCGCGTCGACCGAGTAGGTGAAGGTCCCGGCCGGGTTGACCGTCATCGAGATCGGCGTGCTGCCAGTCGCGACCGCACCACCCGGCACCGTCGTCAAGGCACCCGTGGTCCGATCGACGCGATAGGCCGTCACGCTGTTTGCACTCTGGTTGAGCGCGTAGGCGAAGTTGCCTGATGGGCTGGTCGCGATCCAGCGGTCGTTGGTGCCTGACGCGAACGGGCTTCCGGGAATGGTCTGCATCGAGTTGCTGTCGGGATCGATGCGATAGCCGAGTACGCGGGAATTCGAATAGTCGGGCACGTACACGAAGGACGGTGGCGTCACGCAATTCACTGTCACGTTCGATACGTTGCCAGCCACGCCGGAGCCCGAGCCCTGCGTCACTGAACAGGTCTTGCCCACCGGCTGCGTGCCGACCGTGACCGCGTAGCTGCCACCAAATACCACGTGAGTCGCGAAGCTGAACGAACCATTGGTGGTGACGGTGAGCGGGTCGGCGCTGTTGTTGTTCAAGGTGACTTGCGTCGGGCTTGCGAGGCCAGACACCGTCCCCGCGATGGTGTAGGTGTTCGTCGAACAGATGACGCTCACGTTGGTGATGTTGGCGGTGACCGTCGACCCCGAACCGTTCGAGACGGTGCAGGTCTTGCCGACCGGCTGCGTGCCGACCGTCACGGCATAGCTGCCGCTGTACGCGACCGGCACGGCGAACGTGAAGGCACCGTTGCCACTGCCTGGCACGGTGGTGGAATCGGACCCGTTGTTGCGCAGGGTCACCTGTACGTTGCTGGAGAGCCCGGAGACATTGCCCGACACGGTGTAGGTCTTGACAGAGCACGTGACACGCGGGTTCGAGACGTTGGCCGTGACACCCGCGCCGGTAGCGTTGCTGACCGTGCAGGTCTGACCCACCGGTTGAGTGCCGACAGTGATCGCGTAGCTGCCGTTGAAGACCACTGGAACTTCGAAAATGAAGTCGCCGTTGGCTGTGACCGTGACTGGGTCGGCGCCGTTGTCGATCAACGTCAACTGGACGCCGCTGCCCAGGCCCGTGACGTTGCCCGCCACGGTGTAAGTATTGGTCGAGCAGACGACAGCGACATTGGCCACGTTGACCGTCATGCCCCCGCCCGATGCGTTCGACACCGTGCAGGTCTGGCCCGTCGGCTGGGTACCGACCGTGACCACATAGCTGCCGTTGTACGCAACCGGTAGCGCGAAGGCGAACGAGCCGTCGGCTGTGACGACCGCCGGATCGGCGCCGTTGTTGTCCAGCGTTACCTGGGCACCGCTGGCCAGGCCGGAGACGAGGCCCGCCACGGTGTAGGTGTTGGCGGAACAGTTGACCGCCACGCTGGCGACATCTGCCGTGACGCCGGAGCCCGATGCGTTCGAGACCGTGCAGGTCTCGCCGGTCGGCTGAGTGGCCACCGTGATGGCATAGCTGCCGTTGAAGGCGACCGGCACGGCGAACGTAAAGGCATTCACCCCGTTCGTCGAGACGGTCGTTGGGTCGGCGCCGTTGTTCTGCACAACCAAACGCGTCGAGCTCGCAAGCCCGGTCACACTGCCGCTGATTGTGTAGGTGTCGGTCGAGCACACTACGCTCACGTTGGATATGTTCGCGGTGAGCCCCGTGCCTGAGCCGTTTCCGACCGTGCAGGTCTGGCCGACGGGCTGAGAAGAGACAGTGACGGCGTAACCGCTGCTGACCTGGCGGGTGAATCTGAAAGCGCCACTGGCTGTCACGGTCACCGGCAACCCGCCATTGAGTTGCAGGATAAGCGAACCGCTGCTCAGGCCGGACACGGTGCCACCGACGCTGTACGAAGAGGTGGACGTCACCGTCGAGTTGCCGCTGGTCGTCGCAGGCAACGTAACCTGCACCAGCGGCCCCGCAGCCGAGGGCGCAGTGAGTTGCACGGCAGTGCTTGTCGCAGTCAACGGATAGGCGTCGAAGAAGCCGTCGACGCCTGTGCCGTCGGCCGCGAACGGCGCTGTCATCGGGTCGAAGCCCGTGGTAGTGACGCCGTAGTTGGCCTGCAGCACTTGCAGCAACGGCGCGAGCAGCACCGAGACCTTGGCCTGCTGATACTGCGCCGCTGTAACCTTCGGCAGCAGGGCGAGCACGGCAGCGCTGTCCTTGGGAATCGTGGAAGAGGACACGAAGCCGGCGGCGCTATAGGCCACCAGGGTCGTGAGCGGAGTAACGTTGACCACGCCATTGATGACGGCCGAGTCTTGCGCCGGCATCGCGACAGCCATCAACGGCGCCCCGGTCGGCGTCGTATAGGCAGGCACCGAGAACGCTGCGGCGCCGGGCTTGCACGCGGTCGTGATCATGGAATAGCTGCCGTCGACGGCGGTGGTTGCCGTGGCGCAGACGTTCCCTGCCGAGTCGGTGACTTGTACCGACTGCCCCTGCACGGGATGACCATAAGCGACCGTGCCATTGACCGCATAAGTCACTACCGGCGCGGCGCTGTCACCGCCGCCGCCGCAGGCACCGAGCGAAAATGTCGATGCAATGATCGCGGTCAAACCGAGAGATCTGTTCATGCTGTGGCTTTGGTTCTTGGAAATGAAAACACCTTGCGAGCTTGCGCCGCAAGGTGTTTTGCGAACAGCAGAACAGCGCTGTACTTCTTCCGCTAATTCACGATACCGAAGAACACTTTGATGCTGCAGCCCTCAAGCGACGGCCCGGACCGTCAGCTTTCGGGCGTTTCAACTGATCCGCCGACCGGCAACTCAGGGTCGGAAGCCGCCCTAGAGCGCGACGTCCGCCTCGATCTTTCCTATGTCAACCGTGCTGGATCAGGCGCACGACTACCGTATCGGGGTTCGTGAAGCGACCTGTCTAGACGTGCCAGGCTGCGCGCGAAGCCGAATTCGAACGGGTCGCCGACCTGAGAAAGTCCGGCGGACAAGGCTGGGGCGACCTGCCGCAAATCCGGCATGACTACGGGTACTCTCAACCGGCGAACGACACTGCGGCGGTGACGCTCGCGTGAGCGACTAGGTACATGCCAGGAGAAGCGCCGAAATGAAAGTGGGACTCTGATAGGAAGGTCGCGAGTTCGGCTCTTCTCACCAACTACGGGCGTCCCGTCACCCGTTGCACCATCGCGTAGAGCGTGGTCATCTGAAGGCCGCTCTGGAGAGCGTAGTTCGGGTCGTACTGGTTCGAGTACCCCCACCAGTCGAAGCAGGCATTTGGGTTGGTTGGCCCGGGAGCCGATGACGCGATCGTGTCCGGATAGATGACCACGAGCTTGTTCGTGTCCGCCCATTCGTTGATGCCGGCCTCCTTGACCCAGCGATCGCCGATCAAAGACGCTTCCTGAAGACATCCGTGCATGGCGAGGACCAGCCCGCACGTCTGTCCTTGGGCGCACGACCTCGGGACGAAGACGCTCCCGGTCGGACTCATCGAGAGGTTCGGCGTCGCCCCAAACTCGGTCTGATCGAAGGCGGACAGCGTCCCCGACAGCTTCTCGTTGTTTCGCGATTTGAGCGGCCCCAGAAACATCGTGAGCCAGGTCTTGACCGAGTCGTAGGCAACGCCGTTTGTTGAGCAACTCACCATATACGGGCTGCCGAGCACGCCGCATGCAAGCTCACCGTCCGGCGATTCCCAGCCGTGCGCCGCGGGATAGCCGTTGTCGAAGCGAACATTGGCGCCAAGCCGCAGGTACTGCGCGTTGAGGTCGGCCATTTCGAGCGGATTGACGACCGTGTCCTGCGTGCCGGACCAGAGGTAGACAGGCTGTCCCCGCAGATTCGAAGCGGGATCGATCGTTCCGAGCGACGATTGCAGGTCAAGGTAGCCGTCCGAGGCCGCAAGCGTGCTGTTGTAGGACGCCTGGTTTGTCGAGAGGGTCAGGCCGCCGCAGTTTGCGAGGGCGGTTGCTGCACCTCCAACTCCGGCACACCAGTACACGCCACCGGCGTAGACCGCAGCTCCCTTGAACGTCGTCGAATGGGCGACGTGCATCTGGACGGCCGCGAACCCTCCCGATGAAATGCCTGCGACAAATACCTTGGCCGGGTCAATCTGATAGCGCTGAAGCCTGACGACCGCCGGCATACCGGCATCGTTGGTGGCGAGTGCATTCGATTTCGCCGAATCTGCAGCTGCAGCATCCGCACTGCTGGCGTCGCCACCCCCTCCGCACCCAGCGATTCCGGTGGCCATGACAGCTACCACCGCACACCTCAGGATGTTCGTCGACGCAACCATGGCGACTCCTCGAATAGTCGTCTCACGGTATCGCCCCGGCCCGGTGCGAGAACCGGGCAATCGCGCTCCCGGCTGTCGGACGAAGTCTGCTCTTCGCTGCCCGAGCCTGCCCCGGGCAGCGCCGTCACCGTGCCTTGACGTCGTTCTTCGCGAAAGCCTTTCGAGCCCGCCGGCCGACGCTAGCGCTTGCCGGCGCGACCCTTGGATGGGGCAGTGACGGAGGCGGCCTTCGTCGCAGCGCGTTTGACGGGCTTTCGCTCCGCCATGGCCTGCTTCGTGCTCTTGACCCGTTCCTTTCGCGCGGGCGTGGGCGGCTTTTGCTGCAGGCTGGCGCGCAAGGCCGCTACGAGGTCGTAGACCTGGGCCCCGGACGAGGTCCGCACATGCTCGGGAGCGACGATGTGCCTGCCGGCGATCTTCTCCTCCACGGCGGCCAGAATGCGCCGTTTCTCCTCGTCGACGAATTCGGTGGGGTCGTAGGCTTCCACGGCGATCTGCCCGATCAGCCGCTTCGCGAGCTCGAGCTCGGCGGCCCCGACATCGACCTGTTCGATGTGAAGATCGGTCAGCGAGCGCACCTCCTCGGCGTAGAGGAGCTGCTGGAGCACCATGCCGCCTTCGGCCGGCCGGATCTGGACGACGTATCCCTTCGACCTGAAGGTCCATTTGGCCAACGCACACCGACCGGTTTCGCGCATGGCGCGCAGCAGCAGGCTGTAGGGCTTGTCGCCGCGCTTGTCGGGCGCCAGGAAATACGCCTTGTCGTAGTAGATCGGATCGACCGCGTGCTCCGGAATGAAGGCGACGATGTCGATCGTTTGCCTCGAACCCTCGTCGAGCGCCTTCAGCTCGTCGGCCGTGAAGAGCACGAACTTGCCCTTCTCGAATTCGTAGCCCTTGACCATTTCCGAGCGTTCGACCACGGCGGGGCTCGCCGGAGGAGGCTGGTACGGGACGGGCGGGAGCTCGCGCTTCGATGTCGGGAAGTCGACGACCCGGGAGGCGGCGCTGCGCGCGGCCGGGATGGCCGGTCTCGGCGCCTCGGGCTCTTCTTCCATCGCCCGGTCCTCCGCGGGGGCGGGCGCGTCGGTCACGTACTGCTGGCGGACTCGCGAACCGCCCGCCGCCATCAGCTTGAAACGGATGGCCGAAGCGCTTTCGGTCGCCGAGTACAGCTTGACCGGAATCGATACCAAGCCGAAGCTGAGCGAGAGCGAGGCAATGGAGCGGGCGGCCATGATGCTCGGTACGGTGACGACCTTGGGAAGATAGCCGCCGTTTTGCTCCATGGCGCTCGGACAAACGCTGCGCGCCAAGTAGGACGCCATGGGACAGCGAAGAGAGTCGCCTGGTCGACCTTCCAGCGCGGGCAGTCCTTGCCGCCGAACCGCGATCCCCTCGGCGAAGGCGCCGCCAAGGACAGGGCGATCTTGCTCGGGGACCTACTTCGACGCGCCGGCCGGCGACGGTGCCGCCGAGGACGCGCCGCTGTCACCCGCAGTGGGATCCGCGGGCTTGCCGATCGAGGCGCCGCCACTCGCTTGCCCGCCTTCAAGCGCGCCCACGGTCGGCGCCGCGGGAGGGTAGGACGCCGCTGGCGCACCCTCTTGCTGAGTCACGATCCCGGCAGCAGGCGCGCTTGCACCGGGCGCCGCTGTCGAGGCGGCGGGCGGAGACGCGCTGCGGTCACAGCTCGCCAACACGACGAGGGCCGAGAGCAGAAGAAGCGCCGTGGTACGAGGGAGTGTCATGGATGGCTTCTCGAGCGCCCAAGGGCCGCTGGGCTTTCTGTCTCGCTCAGCGTGAGGCGCATGACCAAGAAAGATCGACGATGGGCACCTTTCAACACAGGAAGACTACACCCCGACATCGCCGCGTTACGTC
Organism: Caldimonas sp.; assembly: GCA_035995885.1. Lineage (GTDB taxonomy): Bacteria > Pseudomonadota > Gammaproteobacteria > Burkholderiales > Burkholderiaceae_C > Schlegelella_A. The sequence goes on from DASYKC010000078.1 coordinate 13,695, forward strand.
CGTCACCAGACTGCACAACGGGAGCACCGATCCAGCCAGCGCCGTGGCGGCGGCGGCGTCGCATTCGGTCCGGTTTGCGGCCGCGCGATGCGGACAAAATGGATCGATCCACAGGAGGCGACCATGACGATACGAGTGACCCGGGATCTGACGCGAAAGATGATGCACACGGTCTCCGTGCGAGAGCACAGATTCAGCATCGATGAGCCCGCGAGCAACGGTGGCGAAGACGCCGGGCCGACGCCGCACGACCTTTACGACAGCGCACTCGGCGCCTGCAAGGCGATGACGCTGCTGTGGTACGCGAAGCGCAAGGGCATCCCCATCGAGGAAGTCGAGATCGCCGTCGATCGCGACGACGGCGAGGAACGCAAGGGCATCTACAGGCTGCTCGTGACCCTCTCGCTGGGCGGCCCGCTCACCGACGCGCAACGCGCCGAATTGCTCTTGGTCGCCGAGAAGTGTCCGGTGCACAAGCTCATGACGCAGGTCACGACCGAGATCCGCACCGAGCTCGCCGCGACCCGGACGTGAGCCGTGCGCCTCGGCTCGGCACCGAGGCCGCGTTCGGGAATGGTGTCGTCAGGCCGCAGGCGATTCGCCGCTCTTCGCCAACTCCTGCGCGGTGACGAGGCCGCGCCGGGATTCGCGGCGGGCGATCCAGATCGTCGCGGCGCAGATCACCGCGCCGCCGATCAGCGTCGAACGGCTCGGCACTTCGGCAAAGAGCAGCCAGCCGATCGTCGTCGCCCAGACCAGGTCGAGGAACTTGACGGACTGCGTCGACGAGATGTCGGCCGACCGGAACGAGCGCGTCAGGCAATAGTGGCCGGCACTGCCGAGCAGCCCGCAGAGCACGAAGCCGAACCACTGCCAGGGCGTCGGCGTGTGCCAGTGCAGCAGCGCCAGCGGCAGGCTGAAGACGGTCACGCTGATGGCCTGCCACACCACGATCACGCCGGTCTTCTCGTGACGCGTCAGGCTCTTGGTCAGCAGGAACGAGACGGCGAAGACAGGCGACGAGGCCAGCATGACCAGGTTGTAGATGCCGCCACTGCCCGAGAGCTTGGGCGCAAGCACGATGATCACGCCGGCCAGGCCGATTCCCGCTGCGAGCCAGCGCTCCCAGTGCATCGGCTCGTGGAAGAAGAAGTAGGCCCCGACCATGATGAAGATCGGCGCGGTGAAGCCGAGGGCCGTCATGTCGGCCAGCGGGATTTTCGGCAAGGCCGCGAACCAGAGGCAAAGACCGAGCGTGTGCACCGCACCGCGCGTGAACTGGCCGCCGAGTTGCTTCGGCCAGTAGGCGCGAATGCCGCCGCGCAGCACGAGCGGCAGCATCACGAGCATGCCGAAGAGGTAGCGCAGGAACTGGGTTTGGAACGGATCGAGGTGCAGCGTCAGCAGCCGCATCAGCGCGTTCAGGTGAGCGAACAGGACGCCCGCGGCCGCCGCCCACATCAGGCCGCGCACCGGCGGCGGCAATGTGGCGGCGTGGCGGCGCCATCGGGTCAGTTGTCGGCGCGCCCAGCTGGGCTCTGCGCGTGCCGGGTGCGCGTGTGCGCGCCCGTCGCTTCGGGAATCCATCGGCCTCGAGTCTATCGAGGCCGGGGGCGGGGCAGTCAGTGTGCAGGGAATCCTTTTTCGACGTCGTCAGATCGTCGCGAGCGCCTGCTTCAGGTCGGCGCGCAGATCGTCGAGATCTTCGACGCCGACAGACAACCGCACGAGGGCATCGCCGATGCCGAGCTTGGCGCGTGTCTCGGCCGGGATCGTCGCGTGCGTCATGATGGCCGGGTGCTCGATCAGGCTTTCGACGCCGCCCAGGCTCTCGGCGAGCGCGAAGATCCGCACCGCCTCGAGAAAGCGCCGCGTGCCGGCAAGGTCGGTGCGCAGGTCGAGCGAGATCATGCCGCCGAAGCCGCCTTGCATCTGGCGCCTGGCGAGCTCGTGCTGCGGGTGCGATTCGAGGCCGGGGTAGTGCACGCGCGCGACCTGCGGCTGCGCTTCGAGCCACTGGGCGAGGGCGAGGGCGCTCGCGACGTGGCGCTGCATCCGCAGCGCCAGCGTCTTGACGCCACGCAGCGCGAGAAAGCTGTCGAACGGGCCGGCGATCGCACCGACCGCGTTCTGCAGGAAGCCCAGGCGCTCACGCAGATCGTCGCGCCGCGCATCCTTGCCCGTCGACTTGGCGACGACGGCGATCCCACCGATCACGTCGGAGTGGCCGTTCAGGTACTTGGTCACCGAGTGCACGACGACGTCGAAGCCGAGCTCGAGCGGCCGCTGCACGTACGGGCTCGCGAAGGTGTTGTCGGCGACGCTGACGATGCCGCGCGCGCGGCAGATCTCGGCGATGGCGCCCAGGTCGGCCAGGCGCAGGAGCGGGTTCGTCGGCGTCTCGACCCAGACGAGCTTCGTGTCGGGCCGCAGGGCGGCGAGCAGGTTCTCGGCCTCGGTCAGATCGACGTAGCTGAAGCGCAGGCCGGCGCTGCGCTGGCGCACTTTGTCGAAGAGGCGGAAACTGCCGCCGTAGAGATCGTCGCTCGAGACGATGTGCGCGCCGGCGTCGACCAGCTCGAGCACGGTCGAGATGGCCGCCAGTCCCGAGGCGAACGCGAACGCCTGCGCGCCGCCTTCGAGGTCGGCGACGCAGCGCTCGAACGCGAAGCGCGTCGGGTTGTGCGAGCGCCCGTAGTCGTAGCCCTTGTGCACGCCGGGGCTGGCCTGGACGTAGGTCGAGGTCGCGTAGATCGGCGGCATGATCGCGCCGGTGCTCGGGTCGGGCGACTGGCCGGCGTGGATCACGCGCGTGTCGAAGCCCAGGCCGTCGGTGTTCTTGGGTTGCTGGCTCATGCGAGCGTCCTTCTCAGGTGGTTCAGGAGGTCGAAGCGGGTGATCAGGCCGTGGAAGCCCTGCGCGTCGGCGACGATCGCGACATGGCCGCGCCCGAGCACGGCTTCGAGCTCGGCCAGGCTCGCGCTCGGCGCGATCGTCGTCGGCGCATCGGTCATCGCGCTCGATACCGGTGAGCGGAAGCGTTCGGCATCGCGATGCACGCTCAGCAGCAGGTCCGACTCGTCGATGACGCCGACGAGCCGCTCGCGGTCGAGGACCGGCAGCTGCGACACGTCGGCCAGCCGCATGCGCTGGAACGCGGTCAGCAAGGTCTCGTCGGGCGTCACGCTGATCACGTTGCCCTCGCTCGGCCGGCGCGCGACCAGGTCGCGCAGGTCGCCGAAGCGCGGCCGAGCGAGCAAGCCCTGGTCGATCATCCAGTTGTCGTTGTAGACCTTCGAGAGATAGCGCGTGCCGGTGTCGCAGACGAAGCTGACGACGCGCTTCGGCTCGGTCTGCGCGCGACAGTAGCGCAGCGCCGCGGCGAGCAGCGTGCCGGTCGACGAGCCGCCGGCGATGCCCTCGCGCTTCAGCAGCTCGCGCGCCGTGCCGAAGCTCTCTTCGTCGGCGATCGAATAGGCGACGCGCACGGCCGAGAAGTCGGCGATCGCCGGAACGAAATCTTCGCCGATGCCCTCGACGGCCCAGGAGCCGGCCGTGCCGATCGTGCCGCTGCGCGTGTACTCGGCGAGGATCGAGCCGACCGGATCGGCGAGGACGAACGCGAGCTCGGGCCGGACGCCTCGGAAGTAGCGCGTCAGCCCGGTGAGCGTTCCCGACGAGCCGACGCCGACGACGATCGCGTCGACGTCGCCGGCCATCTGCTCCCAGATCTCGGGGCCGGTGCCGGTCTCGTGCGCGCGCGGGTTGGCGGGGTTGTTGAACTGGTCGGCGAAGAACGAGCCGGGGATCTCCGCGGCGAGCGCCGCGGCGCGGTCCTGGTAGTAGTCGGGGTGGCCCTTGCCGACGTCGGATCGGGTGACGTGGATCTCGGCGCCCATCGCCTTCAGGTGCAGCAGCTTCTCGGTCGCCATCTTGTCGGGAACGACCAGGACGACGCGGTAGCCCTTCGCGCGTGCCACGAGCGCCAGGCCGAGGCCGGTGTTGCCCGCGGTCGCCTCGACCACCGTGCCGCCGGGCTGCAGGCGGCCGTCGCGCTCGGCGGCATCGATCATTGCCACGCCGATGCGGTCCTTGATCGAGCCCCCGGGATTCTGCGATTCGAGCTTCAGGAACAGCGTGCACGGGCCGGTGTCGAAGCGCGTGACCTCGACCAGCGGCGTGCGGCCGATCAGCGCGAGCACGGCGGGCGGTGAAGCGTGTGATGGAGTCGCTGGCATGGCGTCGCTCTCGTGTGGCGCGGCCTCGTGAGCCGCGTTCACGAGCGATGGTAGTCGCGGTCCTGAACGTCCGGCGCGGCACGGCGCCGCTGCCTCGAGCGGTCCGATCACGCATGCCGCCAGCGCATGCGATTCATTCGAACCGATCGCTTGCCGACGGGCGTCGACACGAAGACGATGCCGCTCCAGCAGCCGATTTCGGGCACGTCGTCCGATGCGCAGCTTGCATGCGAGGAGAGACCATCTTGGAGACCCCGAACACTCCCTCGACCGCTGCCGCGCTCGATCCGCCTGCGTGGCTCGCAGCCGAGCCCGACGGCGCGACCACCGCAGCGATGCCCTCGGCGGCGATCCCTGCCGGGCTTCGCGACGCCACCGACATCCGGCTGCGCGACGGCACGCCGGTGCGGATCCGCGCGATCCGTCGCAGCGACCTCGAGCTCGAGCGTCGGTTCGTCGCCGGCCTGTCGCGTCGGACGCGATACCTGCGCCTGCTGTCCGGGCGCGACCTCCTCCCCGGCGAGCTCGAACGCTGGACCGACATCGATCCGGCGCGCGAGATCGCCGTCGTCGCGGTGGCGAACGACGGCGGGTCCGAGCAGGAGATCGGCGTCGCTCGCTGCGCCGTCGACGACGAGGCGCCGGCGCGCTGGGATTTCGCCATCGTCGTCGCGGACGCGTGGCAAGGGCAGGGCCTCGGCGAGGCGCTGCTGCGACGCCTGATGCAGTGCGCCGACGAGGCCGGCGTCGCGTCGTTGAGCGGCCTGACGCTCTCCGAGAACCACCGCATGCTGTCGCTGGCGCGAAGGCTCGGCTTCACGGCTCGGCGTGAACCCGGCGACGCGGCGCTGACGCGCGTCGAAAAACGCCTTCGCGCGTGAGCCGACCGAGGGGTTCCGGCGGGCGCGCTGTCGCGTCGCGCCGGGTCGATACCATCGGCGCCCTCCGGCCCTCCTCCGAGCGCCGCCGCGTCGTCGCGGTCTTCCCGCCAAGGCTTTGCCATGAATCCCCTCTCCATCGCGGCGATCGCGTTCGCGATGTCGACCGATGCCTTCGCCGCGGCCATCGGCAAGGGCGCTGCGCTGCAGCGACCGACGTGGCGCGAAGCCCTGCGCACCGGCGCGATCTTCGGCGCCATCGAGGCGATCACGCCTCTCGTCGGCTGGCTGCTCGGGTCGGCGGCGGTTCAGTACGTGAGCGCGTGGGACCACTGGATCGCGTTCACGCTCCTCGGCGGCCTGGGCGTGCGGATGATCTGGGCCGGTTTCGCCTCGGACGGCGACGCCGTCGACGACCGGCCCGAGCGCCACTCGTTCTGGATCCTCGCCGTCACCGGCCTGGCGACCAGCATCGACGCTCTCGCCGTCGGCGTCGGGCTGGCGTTCGTCGAGGTCGACATCGCCTGGGTCGCCGTGGCAATCGGCCTCGCGACCTTCGTCATGGTCACGGTCGGCGTGATGCTCGGCCGCGTTCTTGGCGCCGTCGCCGGCAAGCGCGCCGAGATCGCCGGCGGGCTCCTGCTGATCGGCATCGGCTCGGCGATCCTGATCGAGCACCTGAGCACGGCGGCCTAGGCTCGCCCGGTCGCTTTGACCGTTCATCCAGGGCGCGTCTCGGATCGCTTCAGGCGCCGCCGCAGGCGCCGATATCGACCTATCCCCCTCACCGGACTTCCGCCATGGTGCGTGCCACCCCCATGATCCGCGCCGCGGCCGCGCTTCTCGCCGGCCTGGCCGCGGCGAGCGCCGTCTCGGCCGGCGGCGGCCCGGTCAGCGACTCCGGCCGCAGGCCGACCAGTTCGTTCAACATGATCGTGTCCGCGACGGCTCCGGCTGCGCCGAGACTCGCACCGTCGATGGGCGCCGGCATCGCCCCGAAGGCGGTCGTCAGCGATCCGTACCGCGTGCCGATGATCCAGAACGCCGGCTCGCTTGGCGCCAGTCGCTAGAAGCCCCACCCGCGCCGCCGGATTGCGCCGGCGATGCATGATCGGGGATTGCTTCAGCGGGGCGCACGATGGCGACGTTGCCGGGTCTGCCGCAGACCGACGAACCCGAGCCGGACGCCTTGCCGGTCGAGCCCGATGACGGCACGACGGTGCCCGACGAGCTCGAGGTGCCGGGGCACGAGCCGGTCGCTCCGCTGCGAGCCTAGCGCCCCAGCCCGGTGCCGCGAGAGGCCGGCGGCGGTGCACAATCCGCGGCGCGCCGCCGGGCGTTGGAGTTGATGCCGATGGTTCGAGTCTGGGCGTTCGTGTTCGTCGTGCTGGCCGCGCTCGGGTTCGCGGCATGGGCCTCCGACTTCGTCACCATGCAGGGCGAACGAACCGTCTACACCGTCGACTGCGCCAACGGCGCCTGGCAGGGCGATCGCTGCGGCGGCAAGGTCGCTGCCGGCACGCGCTACCGCTATCGCGCCCTCAAGCCGCACGGCGAAGTCATCTTCTGGACGGTCGGCACCAAGGAGCCGTCGGGCAAGTTCAGCGAGTGCACGATCCAGGACGGGCGCAACTGGGTGTGCAAGGTCTGCGCCGATGCCGTCCGCTCGATCACGCTGCAGATGTCGCAGGGCGTGCCCGTGACCGGCACGCCGGCCGTGACCCGGCCGTTTCGCGCGGTCTCGAAGTGGCGCTGGCTGCTGTTGCAGCGCGGCTTCACGACCCAAGCCGCGGTGCCGCCCCTGACGCCGCCGCCCTCGACCTAGAGCGAGAGCGCCGGCCTTCCCGTCAGCTGCGGCGACGCCGCCGCAACAGCCCGACGACGCCGAGGCCGATGCCGAACAGCATCCAGGTTTCCGGCTCCGGGATCGTCGAGATTACGAAGTCCTGGTGATCCGGGCTTTCCAGAACCTGGATCGTGGCGTCGGCGCGGTAGCTGGCGAGGTTGAGAAGGAAGCCGTTGACGGTATCGAAGGCCGGCTGACCGCCAGGCGTTTCGGGCGCGCCCTTGAAGGTTCCGCCGGTCAGGCTGAACGACGGATCGTGCTCGTAGATGATTTCCCAGATGCCGGCCTGCAAGGCCGCCGAGGTGAACTGGTCGACGACGAAGCCCTGGGCGGCGGTGAAGAGGCGGCTCAGGTCGGTGCTCTTCTCGGCGCCGAAGTGGGAGGCGCCCGAGACGAGGTTGTAGGTGTAGTCGGTGCCGAAGCTGAAGGTCTGGGTGAGCTCGGCGCACCAGGCGACGAACGACGTCGACGAGGCCGCCGCCTGGAGCTCCAGGCGCAGCGCCGCCGCGCTGGCCGCCGTGTTTTCGAAGAGGCCCTGGAACTGGCCCGCCTGGCCCTCGTAGGAAGGGCTTCCGTCAGTGCCGACCATCGTCACGTCGGCGGCCGCGCCGAGGACGAAGTCGCTCATGTTGACCGTGACCGCGGAGGCCGGGCCTGCCAAGGCCATCGCGGCGAGCAGCGGCAAGCACTTCTGGAACATGTCGGGAACCTTCTCTGTTTCGGCGCCCGGGAATCCGGCACGCGGGATGGGTAAATGTAGAGTCTGTCCTTCGAGCCGTCGCTGTTATCGCGACGTTCGGTCTTGCGACCCCCCTGTTCGCGGGGGTGGTTTGCGAGGACGATGTCGGACGCTCGCGACGCCGGCGCGAGTCGAGCATCGACAGGAAGCATGGAAGAGACTGCGGAACAGATCGAATCGGCCATCTCGGCGCTCGAGGCGCAGCGCGCGATCCTCGGCGATGCGGTCGTCGCCATGGCGGTGGCGCCGCTGAAGGACAAGCTCGCGGCACGGCACAAGCGCGAAGGCGCTGTCCAGCAGCTGAAGACGGCGACCGTCCTCTTCATGGACGTCGTCGGCTCGACCCAGCTCAGCCAGCGGCTCGACCCCGAGGACGTCCATGCGGTGATGGACAGCGCGCTCGAGCGTCTCACCGCGATCGTCCGCGCCCATCAGGGTCGCGTTCTGCAGTACGCGGGCGACAGCCTGCTCGCCGCTTTCGGCGCCGACCAGGCGCTCGAGGACGACGCCGAGCGGGCCGTCCGCGCCGGCCTGGCGATCCTCGCCGAGGCCGCGCCGCTCGCCGCCGGTTTCGGCGCGCGCTACGGCCTCGACGGCTTCGACCTGCGCGTCGGCATCCACACCGGGCCGGTCCTCCTCGGCGGCGGCATCGATGCCGACGGCAGCATTCGCGGCATCACTGTCAACATCGCGGCGCGCATGGAGCAGACCGCGCCGGCGGGCAGCTTGAGGATCAGCCACGAGACCTATCGGCATGTGCGCGGCGTCTTCGACGTCGAGCCGCAGGCGCCGATCGAGATCAAGGGCATCACCGGGCCGGTGCGCAGCTATCTCGTCGCCCGCGCCAAGCCGCGTGCCTTCCGCATGGCCAATCGCGGCCTGGAAGGGATCGAGACGCAAATGGTCGGCCGCGACGCCGAGCTGGTGCGCGTCGGCGAAGCGTTCCAGGGCGCCTGCGAGGACAAGAGCCTGCGCCAGGTGACGATCGTCGGCGAGCCCGGCATCGGCAAGAGCCGCCTCGGCCTCGAGTTCACGCACTGGCTCGAGATGCAGCGCGAGCCGGTCCGCTTCTTCCAGGGCCGGCCGCAGCCCTACGGCAACAACGTTCCCTACGGCCTCCTGCGCGACCTGCTCGCCTGGCGCTTCGAGATCCTCGAGAGCGACCCGCAATCGGTCGCCCGGGACAAGCTCGCCACCGGCCTCGGCGCCGTCCTCGGCGATCGCGCCGCCGAATACACGGCGCTGATCGGCGCGCTGATCGGCTTCGACTACGGCAGCGACACGCACATCGCCGCGATCGCCAGCGAAGCGCGGCAGATCCGCGACCGCGCCTTCCACGGCCTGGCGTCGTACTTTCGCGCCCTCCATCGCGACGCCGGCACGCCGATCGTCCTCCTCCTCGACGACCTGCACTGGGCCGACGAGGGCTCGCTCGATTTCGTCAACCACCTCGTCAAGAGTTGCGGCGACCTGCCGATCTTCCTGCTCTGCCTGACGCGGTCGACGCTCTACGAGCGCCGGCCGCTCTGGGGCAGCGGCCGCAGCGATCACCTGCGCATCGATCTCGCGCCGCTCTCCAAGCGCGGCACGCGCGAGCTGATCGAGGCGCTGCTGAGCAAGCTCGACACGGTGCCGACGGCGCTGCGCGACCTGCTCGCGAGCAGCGCCGAAGGCAATCCGTATTTCGTCGAGGAGCTGATCGGCATGCTGATCGACGACGGCGTCATCGTCACCGACAGCGCGCCCTGGCACGTCTCCGCCGACAAGCTGCTCGACGTGCGCGTGCCGTCGACGCTCGCCGGCGTCCTGCAGGCGCGCATCGACGGCCTGCCGCCGGCCGAGAAGTCGGCGCTGCAGCAGGCGAGCGTGATCGGCCACGTCTTCTGGGACGAGGCGCTGCAGCGGATCGCGCCGGCGGCTGGCGACGCCCTCGACGGCCTGATGCGGCGCGAGCTCGCCTACGGCCGCGAGACGAGCGCCTTCGAGGGCACGCGCGAGTTCGTCTTCAAGCACCACGTGCTGCACCAGGTCGCGTACCAGGGTGTCCTCAAGCAATCGCGGCGCGAGCAGCATCGGCTGACGGCCGACTGGCTCGTCGTGCGCAGCGGCGACCGCGCGAGCGAGTACTTCGGCCTGATCGCCGAGCACTACGAGCGCGCTGGCGATATCGCCAACGCGCTCGACTACCTGCGCAAGGCCGGCGAGGACGCGGCGCGCAGCTACGCCAACGCGGCCGCGCTCGAGTACCTCGGCCGCGCCCTCGCGCTCGTCCGCGCCGACGACGCGGCGAGTCGCTTCGCTCTGCTCGAGACGCGGCGCGGCATCCACGCCAACACCGGCCGGCGCGCCGAGCAGGCCGAAGACGTCGCCGCGCTCGAGCAGGCCGCCGAGCAGCTCGACGACGACGCGTTTCGTGCCCGCGCCGCCGGCAACCGCGCCGCGCTCGCGCTCGTCACCGGTGACTATCCCGGTGCGACCGCGGCGGCGGCGCGCGCCGTCGCCCTCGCCGAGGCAGCGGGCGAGCGTGCCGCGGCGTTGTCGGCGCGGATCAACTGGGCGCGCGCGCTCCAGTTCCAAGGCGATTACGCCGGCGCGCAGGCGCACATCGAGGGGTCGCTCGTCCTCGCCCGCGAGGTCGGCGATCGCCGCGTCGAGAGCACGACGCTCGGCCAGCTCGGCATCCTGGCGACGCAGCGCGGCCAATACGGCATCGCTCGCGGCTACTACCGCCAGGCGCTCGACGTCGCCCGCGCCATCGGCCACCGCTCGCTCGAGAGCGGCATGATCAACAACCTCGGCGAGACCGAGCAGCAGCTCGGCAACTACGACGCCGCGCTCGAGCTGTTCCAGGCCGGCCGGCGCCTGTGCGCCGAGATCGGCCAGCGCGTCGCCGACGCCTACCTGCTCTGCAACATGGCGCTGAGCGCGTTCCGCCGCGGCGGCGCCAGGGAGTCGATCGAGTGGGCGACGCAGGCGATGCAGCTCGCCGAAGACTTGAAGGACCGCGACCTGCAGGCGATCCTGCGCTGCGTTCGCGCCCATGCCCACACGGCGCTCGGCCAATGGGACGACGCGGTCGCGTCCTATCGCGACTCGGCGGCGCTCTTTCGCGAGATCGGCAGAACGACGATGCCGCCCGAGCCGATCGCCGGCCTGGCGCGCGTCGCGCTCGCGCGCGGCGACGTCGACGCGGCGACGACGGCGATCGCCGAGGTCCTGGCCCATTTCGACGGCGGCGGCTCGGTCGACGGCACCGAGGATCCGCTCTGGATCTACCTCACCTGTCACGACGTGCTCGCCGCGTCGCGCTCGCCGCGCGCGGCCGAGTTCCTGCAGCGCGCCCAGGCCCTCCTCGACGAACGCGCCGGGCCGCTCGGCGAGGCCGAGCGCGAGTCCTTCCTCGCCAACGTGCCGTCGCACCGTGCCGTCGTCGCCGCGTGGCAGGCGGCCGGGCGCGACACGCCGGCCTGAGGCGCGTCAGCGGCCGCCGCCGATCGCGTCGGCCGGCGCGCCGCGGCGCGAAGGTCGCGGCGCGAGCACGCCGGTCGCGAGCGCGGTGCCGATGAAGATGACGATGCAGCCGGCAACGAGTGGCAGCGTCAGGCGCTCGCCGAGAAAGACGCCGCCCCAGACGACGGCGAAGATCGGGATCAGGTACGTCACGGCGACGGCGTTGGCCGGGCCGGCGTTGACGATGAGCCGGAAGTAGAGGACGTAGGCGAGGCCGGTGCCGAGGAAAGCGAGCAGGGCGACCATCAGCCACGCGTTCGCCGACGGCGCGATCGTCGGCCAGGCGAGCGCCGCCGGCACGGCGAGGAAGGCCGCCGCCGCGACCTGGCTGCCGGCGGCGACAGCAAGCGGCGGCACGCCGCCCAGGTGGCGCTTGGTGAGGCTCGGGCCGATGCCGTACGACATCGTCGCCAGCAGGCACGCGCCGACCGCCCACGCCGAGCCGCCGGGCCCGAAGTCGGCCTTGTCCCAGCCGAGCCAGAGGACGCCGGCGAAGCCGATCGCGAGGCCGAGGACGCGCAGCGGCGTCAGGCGATCGCCGAGCCAGAGCCAGGCGACGATGGCGGCGAAGAGCGGCGTCGCCGAGTTGAAGATCGCCGACACGCCGGCGTTGATCGACAGCGCCGCGTAGGCGAAGCAGAGGAAGGGCAGCGCCGAGTTGACGAAGCCGACGATCGCGATCGGCTTCCAGTGCCGGCGCAGCGCCGCGAGCTCGCCGCGCGCCGCGAGCAACGGCACGAGGAGCAGGGCGGCGCCGAAGACGCGCAGGAAGGCGAGCGCAATCGGTCCGAACGCGGGCACGGCGACGCGCATGAAGAGGAACGAGCCGCCCCACAGAGCGGCGAGCGCGAACAGCTCGGCGATGTCGCGCGGTCTCAATGGAGCTCCAGCTCGCGCAAGCCGCGCCGCGGCCTGGCGCGGTCGGCCTCGATGCGCAGGAGCGAGGTCTTGCGGTCGAGGCCGCCGGCGTAGCCGGTGAGCGCGCCCGAGCTGCCGACGACGCGGTGGCAGGGCACGATGATCGAGACCGGGTTCCTGCCGACGGCCGAGCCGACGGCGCGGCTCGCCGACGGAACGCCGAGCTCGCGCGCGATGTCGCCGTAGCTGCGCGTCCTGCCGCTCTCGATGCGCAGCAGCGCCTGCCAGACGTCGCGCTGGAATGCCGTCCCCTGCAGGTCGAGCGGCACGTCGAAGGCGTCGCTCTCGCCGGCGAAGTAGGCGCGCAGCTGGCTCGCCGTCGCGACGAGCAGGGGATCGTCGGCGCGCTCGGGCGCGTCGATCGCGTCGGGGTGGTGCTTCTGCTTCTCGAACCAGGCGCCGGCGAGGCCGGCCCTGGTCCGCGCCAGCAGCATCGTGCCGAGCGGCGAGGCGATTCGGCATTGCGCCGTGCAGTGCGCGAGGATCGATTCGGTGGCGTAGGTCATGGTGTGACTCCCAGTGAATTCCATAGACGGAGCAGGGCGTAGGCGCGCCATGGCCGCCACGATTCGGCGTGCGCTTCGGCGGCGCGCTGCGTCGTCGTGTCGAAGCGCAGCCGCATCGCCTTCAAAGCGGCGACGTCGCCGGGCGGAAAGGCGTCGGGCCAGCCGAGCGCGCGCATCGCGATGTAGTGCGCCGTCCACGGGCCGATGCCGGGCAGCTCGCGCAGGCGCTCGACGAGCGCGTCGGGTGACGCGCCCGGCGCGAGCAGCGGCGCGAGCGAATCCCAGTGCGCGGCGAGCGCCTGGATCGCGCCGGCGCGGCTGCGGATGATGCCGAGCTCGGCGATCCGCTCGATCGGCACGGCGGCGAGGTCGGCCGGGCCCGGGAAGGTGCGATCGACGTCGCGCCATGGCGTCGCGACGTCGGCGCCGAAGCGCTCGACGAGACGGCGCGCGAGCGTTCGCGCCGCCGCGACCGTCACCTGCTGGCCGAGGACGGCGCGCACCGCGAGCTCGAACGCGTCGATGCTGCCGGGCAGGCGCAGGCCCGGCTCGCCGGGCAGGCCGACGAGCGTCTCGGCGATCGTCTCGGGGGCGGCGTCGAGATCGAGCCAGCGCCGCACGGCGGCGATGACGGCGCCGCTCGCCGGCCCGAGCGACGGCGCGAACGAGAGCTGAACGCGCGCCGCGTCGCTCGCGAAGCGCGCCTCGAGCCAACCCGCCGAGGCGGCGACGACGCCGGCGCGAACGCTGCGCCGGATCGAGCGCGCTGCCGTGACCTCGATGCCGGGAATTGCGCGCTGGCCAATGAAGGCGATCAGGGCAGGGACGTCGTACGGCGCGCGATAGCCGAGCGTCACCGTGATCGCGTCGCTGTCGCCGGCATCGGCGGCGGTCGTGACGGTGCCTGTCTTCGCCGCCGCGGCGGTCGGGTCGCGCGACGTCGTCCGGCGCAGTCGCGTCGGATTCATCCGGTAGCCGCCGAGGAAGGCGGCGTTGAAGCGGCGCAGGCTGCGAAAGCCGCTCGTCAGCGCGATCTGCGCGATCGGCATCTGCGTGTCGGTGAGCAGCTGCTTGGCGAGCAGGAGACGTCGCGTCTGCAGGTACTGCAGCGGCGTCACGCCGTGCTCGGCGAAGAAGATGCGGCGCAGGTGGCGATCGCTGACGCCGAGCCGATCGGCGATCGCGGCGACGCTCGGCGCCTCGCCCTCGGCGGCGAATTCGTCGAGGGCGCTCGCCGCCTGGCGCGCAAGCGTCCGCGACGCGTCCATCACCGTCCACGGCAGCCCGGGGCCGGGCGCGATCTCGGGCCGGCACTTGAGGCAGGGCCGGAACGACGCCGCTTCGGCCTGCGCCGGCGATGCGAAGAAGCGGCAGTTGCGCCGCGCCGGCATGCGCACGCGGCAGATCGGCCGGCAGTAGATGCCCGTCGACGTCACGCCGACGAAAAGCCGGCCGTCGAAGCGCGCGTCGTGCGCGAGAAGCACCTGGTAAGCAGCGTCGCCATCGATCGTCATGCGTCGATTATGGTCAGGGCGCCGCTCGTGACTCGCCGTTTTCGGACACGTCGAAAGGCGGCAGCGTACCGAGCCGCCCGCGGCACGACGGAGGGGTCAGCCCGGCTCGAATCGGCCGTGCTTGCCGACGCCGGCGACGAAGCGGCGCGCGCCGCCTTCGGCCTCGCCCGAGGCGAGCGTCGCCCGGCCGAGCGCGAACTCCTCGGCCAGCGCGTCGCGCAGCGTCGGCGCGCCGTGCTGGCGGCGCGCGCTCAGCCGGTCGTTGCGCAGGCACTGCTGCGGGAAGGCCGCGATCTCGCGCGCGAGCTGTTGCGCCGATCGCAGCGCATCGCCCGCAGCGACGACGCGATTGGCGAGGCCGAGGGCGAGCGCCTCGTCGGCGCCGACGGCACGGCCGGTGAGGATCAGGTCCATGGCCCGGCTCTCGCCGATGAGGCGTGGCAGACGCACCGTGCCGCCGTCGACGAGCGGCACGCCGAAGCGCCGGCAGAAGACGCCGAAGATCGCCGTCGTCGAGGCGACGCGCAGATCGCACCAGACGGCGAGCTCGAGACCGCCGGCGACGGCATAGCCTTCGACGGCGGCGATCACCGGCTTCGTCAGCTCGAGGCGGCTCGGCCCCATCGGGCCGTCGGCGCTCATGTCGTCGTCGAGGGCGAGGGCGAGGCCGCTGTCGGCGGCGCCGAGGTCGGCCCGTGACGAGCCGCTCGCGACCGTGCGCAGGTCGGCGCCGGCGCAGAAATGGCCGCCGGCGCCGGTGAGGACGGCGACGCGCGGGAGCGGGTCGGCGTCGAAGGCGCGAAAGGCGTCGGCGAGAGCGCGCGCCGTCGGCCCGTCGACGGCGTTGCGCACCTCGGGGCGGTCGATCGTCACGGTCCAGACCTCGCCGTCTTTCTTGTCGATGCGGACGGTCGTCGTCATGGCGGGGCCTCGCGCAGGAAGAGAGCGGTCGTCTCGGCGGCGAGCGTGTCGAGGTCGACGCCGGCGCGGCCGCGCGGTCGCGCCCGGTACCACGTCGCCGAGAAGTTGATCGCGCCGAGGATCATCAGCCGGGCGATGCGCGCGTCGGCGCCGAGCCGGCCTTCGTCATGGAGCGCGTCGAGCGTCGTCTGCCAGAGCGCGTCATAGCGGTCCTTCAGCTCGACGATGCGGCGCCGGTAAGGCGCCGGCAGCGAGCGCCAGTCGTAGAGCATGACCGGGATGAAGTCGCTGCCGGTCTCGTGAAGGATGCCGTAGTGGGCGCGGACGAGGCGGCGGAAGCGTTCGACCGGCGTCAGCCCGTCTGCATCGACGACGGCGCGCGTCCGCTCGAGGCCGAGGCGCAGGCCCTCTTCCATCACCGCCATCAGCAGCTCGTGCTTGTTGGCGAAGTGATAGAAGGGGCTGCCCGACTGCATGCCGACGGCGCCGGCGATGTCGCGGATCGTCGTCGCTTCGAAGCCCTTCTCGCGGAACAGCTGCGCGGCGGCGCGCACCAGCTCGCCGCGCCGGTTGTCGTTGCCGTTTCTCGGGTTAGTACGCTCGCGGGTGGCAGGCATGTTCGCTACAAAGCAACTGCTTGCTTGGCGAGGCAAGAATAACAAACGAGCCGGCGCGCGCCGGCCGTCACGAACGCCGCATCGAGGAGACCCGTGCAGGCATTGCAGATCGTCATCAGCGGCGTCGCGCAAGGCTGCATCTACGGCCTGATCGCCCTCGGCCTCGTCCTCATCTACAAGACGACCGAGACCGTCAGCTTCGCGCAGGGCGAGCTGATGATGCTCGGTGCATTCGCCGGCTTCGCCCTGATGACGCTCGCCGGCTGGCCGTTCTGGATCGCGATGCTCGCGACGGTCGTCGTCATGGCGCTCTTCGGCTTCGGCCTCGAGCGCATCGTCATCCGGCCGATCCTCGGCCAGCCCGCGTTCTCGCTCGTCATGCTGACGATCGGCATCGGCTACGCAGCGCGCGGCCTGGTGACGATGATCCCCGGCATCGGCACCGAGACGCACACGCTGCCGGTGCCGTACAAGGACCAGACCTGGAATGTCGGCGGCCTCGTCCTCAACGTCGAGCAGATGGTCGTGATCGCGGCGACGGCGCTCCTCTCCGCGCTCCTCTACGCGATGTTCCGCTACAGCAAGATCGGCATCGCCATGCAGGCGTCGTCGCAGAACCAGCTCGCGGCGTACTACATGGGCATTCCCGTGAAGCGCCTGAACGGCCTGGTCTGGGGCCTCGCCGCTGCCGTCGCCGCGGTCGCCGGCATCCTGCTCGCGCCGATCACCTTCGTCTACGCCAACATGGGCTTCATCGGCCTGAAGGCGATGCCGGCCGCCGTCGTCGGCGGCTTCGGCAGCCTGCCGGGCGCCCTCGTCGGCGGCCTCGTCATCGGCGTCGTCGAGGCGCTCTCGGGCTTCTATCTGCCCGAAGGCTTCAAGGATGTCGCGCCCTACGTCGTCGTCCTGATCATGCTCGTCGTCCGGCCGAACGGCTTGTTCGGCGAGCAGCTGCGCAAGAAGGTCTGATGCGCTTCCTCTTCAAGACCTCGTACCTGCAGGACATCCGCCTCGTCAGGCACGGCGGCCAGGCGTTCTGGTACGGGCTCCTCGTGATCGCGCTGCTCGCATCGCCGTGGCTGATGTCGGAATACTGGCTCGCCCAGCTGACGTTCGTGCTGATCTACGCCGTCGTCGGCCTCGGCCTGATGCTGCTCTCCGGCTACACCGGCCTCTTCTCGCTCGGCCACGCTGCCTTCCTCGGCGTCGGCGCGTACACCGAGGCGGCCCTCGGCAACGCCGGCTGGCCGTTCCCGCTCAGCTTCGCGGCGGCGGCGCTCGTCGCTGCCGCGGCCGGCGTCGTCGTCGGCTTGCCGGCGCTGCGCGTCAAGGGCATCTACCTCGCGATCGCGACGCTCGCCTTCGGCTTCATCGTCGTCGAGGTCTTCGCGCGCTGGGAAAGCGTCACCGGCGGCAACGCCGGAACGCACCTGAAGGCGCCGAGCGTGCTCGGCTGGAGCGCCGACGACGACGTCTCCTTCTATTTCGTCTGCCTCGTCGTCGCGACCTTTGCGACGCTCGTGATCCTGAACCTCCTGCGCTCGCCGACGGGACGCGCCTTCGTCGCCATCCGCGACTCCGAGGTCTCGGCGCAAAGCATGGGCATCCACCTGGCGCGCTACAAGACGCTCTCGTTCGCGATCTCGGCCGCGCTTGCCGGCATCGGCGGCGCGCTCTACGCGCACAAGCTCAAGTTCATCTCGCCCGACCAGTTCGACATCATCCAGTCGATCGACCTGATCCTGATGATCGTCGTCGGCGGCATCGGCTCGGTGCACGGCGCCTTCCTCGGCGCGATCTTCCTGATCACGATGCCGCAGGTGATCGCCCTCGCCAAGGACGTCCTGCCGCCGGTCGTCGGCCAGGCGCCGGGCCTGCAGGGCGCCGTCTACGGCTTCGTCCTGATCGCCTTCGTCCTGTTCGAGCCCCTCGGCCTCTACGGCCGCTGGCTCAAGCTGCGCACCTACCTGCAGATCTTTCCGTTCTACCGGCGCGGCATGTTCAGGCGCCAGAAGACCTTCCTCAAGTCGGATCGGCTGAAATGAGGCCCCCACGCTTGCGGCTTCGGCGCTGCACTGCCCCCCGAGGGGGCGACGCCGCCGTTGGGGCGGCCCGGCGAGCGGCGTAATGGCGACCGCGCCGGCGCCGTTTCTCTCGGTCGCGCACCTCGGCGTTCGCTTCGGCGGCGTGCTCGCCGTCGACAACGTCAGCTTCGAGGTCCGCCGCGGCGAGGTGTTCACGCTGATCGGCCCGAACGGCGCCGGCAAGACGACGGTCTTCAATCTCATCAGCCGCCTCTACACGCCGTCGACGGGGACGATCGAGTTCGAGGGCCGGCCGCTGCTGTCGCGCGCACCGCACGAGATCGCCGGCCTCGGCATCGCCCGCACGTTCCAGAACATCGAGCTGTTCGAGAACGCGACCGTGCTGCAGAACCTGCTCATCGGCCGCCACACGCATCGTCGCACCGGCGTCGTCAGCGACCTGCTGTTCACGGCGAAGGCGCGCACGGCCGAGGTCGCGGCGCGCGAGGCGGTCGCGCGCGTCATCGACCTGCTCGACCTGCAGCACCACCGCGAGTCGCTCGTCGCCGGGCTGCCGTACGGCGTGCGCAAGGTCGTCGAGCTGGCGCGTGCGCTCTGCACCGAGCCGAAGTTGATCCTCCTCGACGAGCCGTCGTCGGGCCTGAACGTCGAGGAGAGCGACGACATGGCGTTCTGGATCGACGACATGCGCGCCGAGCTCGGCATCACGGTGCTCATGGTCGAGCACGACATGGCGCTCGTCTCCAAGGTCTCGGACCGGGTGCTGGCGATGAACCAGGGCCAGATGCTCGCCCTCGGCACGCCGGCCGAGGTGCAGCGACATCCCGGCGTGATCGAGGCGTACCTCGGCGCTGCCGGCGACGTGTCGTCGCTGCGCCGCGTCGCAGCCACGGTCGGTGCCGGGCGATGAGCATCCTGAAGCTCCTCAACGTCGAGAGCGCGTACGGGCCGATCCGCGCCATCCGCGGCGTCAGCCTCGCGGTCGAGCAGGGGCGGATCGGCACCGTCCTCGGCGCCAACGGTGCCGGCAAGTCGACGATCCTGAAGACAATCTCCGGGATCATCGATCCGAGGAAGGGCAGCATCGAGTTCGCGGGCGAGGACATCACGGCGAAGGACCCGGCCGACATCGTCCGGCGCGGCCTCAGCCACGTTCCCGAAGGCCGCGAGATGTTCCCGCTGCTCTCGGTGCGCGACAACCTGCAGATGGGCGCCTACACGCGCAGCGACCGCGACGCCGCGGCGCGCGACCTGGAGAGGGTCTATTCGTACTTCCCGATCCTGCGCGAGCGTGCCCACCAGGAAGCCGGGCTCCTCTCGGGCGGGCAGCAGCAGATGCTCAGCATCTCGCGCGCCCTCATGGCCGCGCCGCAGATGATCCTCCTCGACGAGCCGAGCCTCGGCCTGTCGCCGCGGCTGACGCGCGAGATCTTCGAGATCGTCGTCCGCATCAACCGCGAGCGCGGCACGACGCTCCTCGTCGTCGAGCAGAACGCGCACATGGCGCTCAACGTCGCCGACTACGGCTACGTCCTCGAGAACGGCCGCATCGTCATGGAAGACACCTGCGAGCGGCTGCGCGAGAAGGACGACATCAAGGAGTTCTACCTCGGCATGAAGGAAGCCGGCGCGCGCGGCGAGCGGCGCTGGAAGCGGAGGAAGACCTGGCGATGAGCAATCTCTGGGACGCGCATCTGCTCAAGCCGAGGCGGGACGTCGTCATCGCCGGCGAGACCATCGCCGCGGTGTTCTGGAACGGCGCCGCCGCGCGCGCCGGCCGCGTCTTCATGCGCGAGAAGAAGCTCGGCTTGTGGCGCGAATGGACATGGGCGAAGACCGCCGCGGCGGTGCGCGAGATCGGCGACGGCCTGCTCGCGCTCGGCTTCGCGCCCGGCGACTGCGCCTCGGTCCTCGCCAACACGGTCGTCGACTGGGTCCTCGCCGACCTCGCCGTGCTCTCGTGCGGCGGCGTCTCGAACGGCATCTACCCGACCGACGCGCCGGCGCAGGTCGAGTACCTGCTCTTCGATTCGCGCTCGCTCGTCGTCTTCGTCGAGGACGACGAGCAGCTCGACAAGGTCCTCGCCGTGCGCGATCGGCTGCCGCGCCTGGCGAAGATCGTCGTCTTCGACACCGAAGGCCTGCGCGGCTTCAGCGATGGCGGCGTGATCTCGCTCGCCGCCTTGCGCGAGCTCGGCCGCGCCCGCGTCGCCGCACACCCGCACGAGCTCGACGCGCGCATCGTCGCCTGCCGCCCCGAGGACCTCGCGATCCTGGTCTATACCTCGGGAACGACCGGCAAGCCCAAGGGCGCGATGCACTCGCACGCGGGCATCGTCTACGCGATCCGCGGCTACAACACGATCGTCGCCCAGGACGAGAGCGACGAGCGGATGTGCTTCCTGCCGCTCTGCCACATCGCCGAGCGGCTCGGCGGCGAGTACTTCGCGATCTACACCGGCTCGATCCTCAACTTCGTCGAGAACCCCGAGACCGTGCCGGAGAACGTCCGCGAGATCGCACCGACGGTCTTCACGGCCGTGCCGCGCATCTGGGAGAAGCTCTATTCGAGCGTCGTCATCGCGATCCGCGAGTCGGGGCCGGTGCAGCAGGCGGCGTATGCGTGGGCGATCGGCGTCGGCGGCCGCGTCGCCGATCGCGTCGTCGCCGGGCAGCCCGTCGGCGCGTCGCTCAAATGGCAGTTCGCGCTGGCGCGCCGGATCGCGCTCGACAACGTCAGGAAGCTGATCGGCATCCACCGGGCGCGCTTCTGCGTCACCGGCGCGGCGCCGATCTCGCCCGACCTCGTCCGCTGGTACCTCGCGCTCGGCGTGCCGATGGTCGAGGTCTGGGGCATGACCGAGAGCTGCGGCGCCTCGACCTACACGCCGGCGGCGCGCATCAAGCCGGGGATGATCGGCCCGGCGTGTCCGTACAACGAGGTCCGCCTCGACCCGGCGACCGGCGAGCTGCTGGTGCGCGGCAGGAATGTCTTCATGGGCTATCTGAACCAGGCCGAGAAGACGGCCGAGACCATCGACGCCGACGGGTGGCTGCACACCGGCGACGTCGGCACGCAGGACGGCGACGGGTATTTCCGGATCACCGATCGCATGAAGGACATCATCATCACGGCCGGCGGCAAGAACATCACGCCGAGCGAACTGGAAAACGAGCTGAAGTTCTCGCCCTACATCACCGACGCCGTCGTCGTCGGCGACCGCCGCGCCTACCTGACCGCCATCGTCATGATCGATCTGGAGAACGTCGAGAAATTCGCCCAGGATCACGACATCCCGTTCAGCAACTATGCGAGCCTGGCGCGCGCGCCCGAAGTGCAGGCGCTGGTCGGCGCCGAGGTCGAGCGCGTCAACCAGAAGTTCGCGCGCGTCGAGCAGATCAAGAAGTTCTGGCTGCTCGAGACGCAGCTGAGCGCCGAGGACGAGGAGCTGACGCCGACCATGAAGCTGAAGCGAAAGCTCGTCGAAGCCAAGTACGCCGACCGCATCGACGCCATGTACGCCGGCTGAATCCGATCACGACATCACGACACCGGAGACCTCCATGAAGCGCTTCATCGCCGCCTTGTCAGCCACGCTCGCCGTCATTGCCACCCCGGCCGCCGCGGCCGAATCGCAGGGAGTCGGCAAGAACGAGATCGTCGTCGGCTCGATCCAGGACCTCTCGGGCCCGCTCGCCGGGTTCGGCAAGCAGGTCCGGCTCGGCATGATGCTGCGCGTCGACGAGATCAACGAGCAGGGCGGCGTCAACGGCAGGAAGCTGAAGCTCCTCGTCGAGGACTCCGGCTACGACCCGAAGAAGGCCGTGCTGGCGGCGCAGAAGCTCGTCAACCAGGACAAGATCTTCATCATGGTCGCGCACATCGGCACGGCGCAGAACAACGCGGCGATGCCGGTCCAGTTCGAGAAGAACGTCGTCAACTTCTTCCCGGTGACGGCGGCGCGCGAGATGTACGAGCCGTTCAATCGCCTGAAATACTCGTTCGCGGCGACCTACTACGACCAGGTGCGGACGACGATGCCGAAGGTCATCAAGGACAAGGGCGCGAAGAAGGTCTGCATCATCTACCAGGACGACGAGTTCGGCCTCGAGGTGCTGCGCGGCGGCGAGGCGGCGCTGAAGCCGATGGGCCTGGAGTTCGCCGAGAAGACGAGCTACAAGCGCGGCGCGACCGACTTCTCGTCGCAGGTGGCGCGGATGAAGGCGGCGAGCTGCGACTTCGTCCTCCTCGGCACGATCATCCGCGAGACGATCGGCACCATCGCCGAGTCGAGGAAGACGGGCTTCGCGCCGACCTTCATGGGCACCAGCGCGAGCTACACCGACCTCATCCACAAGCTCGGCGGCAAGGCGATGGACGGCCTCTATGCGACGATGACCGTGCAGAATCCGTATCTCGACGAGGCCTCGAAGCAGATCAGCTTCTGGGCGACCAAGTACAAGACCAAGTTCAACGAAGACCCGACCGTGTTCTCGATCTACGGCTACAACGCCATCGACTCGTTCGCCCGCGCCGCCGCCAAGGCCGGCGCCAACCTCTCGACCGACAGCTTCATCAAGGCGATGGACTCGATGAGCTTCGAATCCGACATGTTCGGCAGCGCGCCGTCGAGCTTCTCGCCGACCAAGCACCTCGGCAGCGATGCCTCGCGCCTCTCGCAGCTGCAGGAAGGCCGCTGGAAGGTCGTCTCCGACTACATCAAGCCGAATTGACCGAGCCGCCGCCTCGCGCCGGCGGGCGCGGTCTCGCCGGCGCCGGCCGGCGCTTCTTCGATCTCCTGCGTCGTCCGCGCTCGCCGCGGACCATCGCCTTCGGGCTCGCCCTCTGGCTCGCCGTCGTCGCCAACCTTGCGCTCTGGCGCGACCTCGATCGCCTCGCCGACGGCCCGGGCCGGACCGTCGTCTTCGCCGGCGCCTTCGTCGTCGTCCTCGCCGCGATCACCGCGCTGATGATGCTGACCGCGTGGGGCCGCTGGATGAAGCCGGTCTGGATCGCGATCCTGATCGCCGCCGGCATTGCCCAGCACTTCATGCTGACCTACGGCGTCGTCATGGACACGGCGATGCTCGCCAACACGATGCAGACCGATCCGCGCGAGGTGCGCGACCTGCTCGGCTGGACCTTCATCGCCAACATGGCGCTCGTCATCGCCGTTCCGGCGGCGCTGATCCTGATCGTTCCGGTGCGGCGAACGCCATGGTGGCCGCAGCTCTGGCGCAACGCTGTCCTCTTCCTCGCCGCGGTCGCGGTCACGCTGGCGGCGAGCTTCGCGATGTTCAGCCGGCTCGCGCCGCTGGTGCGCAATCACATGCACCTGCGCTACATCGTCAACCCGATCGCCGGCTTCACGTCGGCGGCGACGGTGACGCTGGCGCCGCTCCTTCAGAAGAGCAAGGCGCTCGTCCCGATCACGGCCGGCGTCGCCCTCGGGCCGAGCTACGCGAGCGCGCAGAAGCCGCCGCTCGTCGTCGTCGTCGTCGGCGAGACGGCGCGCGCCGATCACTTCTCGCTCAACGGCTATTCGCGCGACACCAACTCCGAGCTGGCCAAGGCCGGCGTGCTCAGCTTCCACGACGTCCGCTCGTGCGGCACCGACACCCGCGATTCGGTGCCATGCATGTTCTCGCCGCTCGCCAAGACGGCGTTCGAGAAGCGCGACGCCGAGCACGAGAACCTGCTCGACCTGCTCCAGGCGGCCGGCCTCGCCGTCCTCTGGCTCGACAACCAGGCCGGCTGCAAGGAGGTCTGCAGCCGCGTGCCGACCGCGTCGACCGCCGACCTGCCGGCCGGCATCGCGGCCACGCTGTGCAACGCCGGCGAGTGCCTCGACGACGCGCTCCTCGTCGGCCTCGACGCGCGCATCGCCCGCCTGCCCGGAGAGCGCCGCAGGAAGGGCATCGTCCTCGTCATGCACCAGATGGGCAGCCATGGGCCGGCGTACTACAAGCGATCCGCGCCGGCGCTGAAGCGCTTCCAGCCGGAGTGCACGAACACGACGCTCGGCCAGTGCGACCCGCAGCAGCTGATCAACGCCTACGACAACACGATCGTCGCGACCGACCGCTTCCTCGCCGACACGATCGCCTGGCTGAAAGGCCGCTCGGCCGAGTACGCGCCGGCCCTGGTCTACATGAGCGACCACGGCGAGTCGCTCGGCGAGCTCGGCATCTTCCTGCACGGCTTGCCCTACGCGTTCGCGCCCGAAGCGCAGAAGCGGGTTCCCTTCATCGCCTGGTTCGGCGCCGATCTCGCGGCGCGGCGCGGCCTCGACACGGCGTGCCTCGGCAAGCTGCTCGACCCGCCGTACAGCCACGACAACCTCTATCACAGCGTCCTCGGCCTGCTCGACGTGACGACGCCGACCTACCGGCGCGAACTCGACGCGTTCGCGCCGTGCCGCAAGGCCGCGGGCTCGTGACGTCTCGGGCGAGCGCCGCGCGGCGCCGGCCTCAGGAAACGATGTAGGCCGAGCTGCCGGTCGCGAGCAGCTTGCCGCCGGCGTCGAGGAATTCCATCCGCGTCGTCGCGACGCGCGAGCCGAGGCGAAGCACCTCCGCGCGCAGCGTGAAGCGATCGCCGAGGGCCGGGCGCAGGTAGTCGATGCGCAGGTCGATCGTGCCGAGCTTGCCGAAGCGGCGCAGCCGCTCGAGCGGCGTCTCGTCCATGTGGCGCGCGCCGATCGCGGCCATGACGGCGAGGCCGGCCATCGCGTCGAGGGTGGCGCTGATGACGCCGCCATGCAGGCGCTGGTGCGCGAAGTGGCCGATCAGGTCGGGCCGCATCGCCAGGTGACCGGTGACGCCTTCGGCGGCGAGCGTGTCGATGCGCAGGCCGAGGACGTGGTTGAACGGAATGCGCTCCTCGAACATCGTCGTCAGGCCGGTGACGAACTCGGGCTCGAAGACGGGCGAGGGCGGTGCGGTTGCGGTCATCGAGTGGGGCGGGCACGAAGCGATTGCAGGGCAGGGTGGAGGCTGCGATGATGCCTGCGCATCGAGGGAGCTCCGCCATGGCATCGAACGCCGCCTGCAGGTCGCCGCGTCGGATCGCGACGTTCGTCTTCGCTGTTGTCGTCGGGCTCGGCGCCGGCGTCGTCGCCGCCGCCGAGCCGCCGATCATCGTCAAGAAGGAGACGCGCGCCGGCGAGGCGGTGCTGGTGCGCGGCTTCGCCGAGTTCGACAGCCGCTGCCGCCTCAAGCATGTGCAGCGCATCGTCATTGCCAACGCGCCGAGCCACGGCACCGTCGAAACGCGCCCCGGCAACGTCGTCATCGGCCCCAACTGGGTCGGCGCCGGCCACTGCGAAGGAACGACGCTGCGCGGCGTCCAGGTCTTCTACGTTCCGGGGCCCGACTTCACCGGCACCGACCGCTTCTCGCTCGACGTCGGCTATTCGCGCGGGCGGACGGTGCGCGCCGACGTCGAGGTTCAGGTCCGCTAGGGGCGCCGCCGCGGCCGGCGTCACAGGCCGAGCTGGCGCGCCGCCAGCTCCTTCATGATCTCCTCGCTGCCGCCGCCGATCATCATCACCTTGACCTCGCGGTAGATCCGCTCGCTCTTCGTGCCTCGCATGAAGCCCATCGCGCCGAGGATCTGCACCGCCTGGTCGGCACAGAACTGCATCGTCTGCGTCGCGTGATTCTTGAGCAGGCAGAGCCGGGCGACGCCTTCGGCGTCGAGCGGGCCGGCGTCGTAACGGGCGATCATCGTCTCGATCCAGGCCTCGGTGCTGAAGACGCGCATGCGCATGTCGACCAGCTTGTGGCGGACGACCTGGTGCGCGACGAGCGGCTGGCCGAAGGTCTTGCGCTGGCGCGCCCAGGCGAGCGCCTCGTCGACGCAGACCGCGGCGAAGGCGCAGGCGCTCGTCGCCATCAGCAGGCGCTCGCCGTTGAAGTTGTCCATGACGGCGCGAAAGCCCTCGTTCTCGGCGCCGATCAGGTTCTCGGCCGGGACGCGGCAATCGGTGAACGAGAGTCGCGCCGTGTCGCTGCACCACCAGCCCATCTTGGCGAGCGGCGCTCGCGCAAGGCCCGCGGCGTCGCCCGGCACGGCGACGAGCGAGATGCCGCTCGCGCCTGGCCCGCCGGTGCGCACGGCCACCGTGATCCAGTCGGCGCGCAGGCCCGACGTGATGAACGCCTTCTCGCCGTCGATGACCCACTCGGCGCCGTCGCGGCGGGCACGACAGGCGATGCCGGCGACGTCGGATCCCGCGCCGGGCTCGGTGATCGCGAGCGCGGCGATCTTCCTGCCGGCGAGGACGTCGGGGACGATGCGCCGCTGCAGCGACTCGCTGCCGTGGGCGACGATCGGCGGCAGGCCGATCGCGTGCGAGAACAGGCTCGCGAGCACGCCGCCGCTGCCGGCGCGCGCGACCTCTTCGGTCGCGATCAGGCGCCACGCCATCGTCGCCGGCGTGCCGCCGAGGTGCTCGGGGTAGCCGAGACCGAGCAGGCCGGCCTCGGCCGCCTTGGCGTAGAGCGCGCGCGGAAACGAGCCGGCTTCGTCCCAGGCGTCGACGTGCGGCGCGATCTCGCGCTCGACGAAGCGGCGCACGCTGGCGCGAAATGCGTCGCGCTCGGCGCGCTCGTCGGCGTCGCCGCCGGCGGGCGCGTTCACGCCCGCACCTCGACGAGCGGCTGGCGCACCGCCACCTGGTCGCCGGCGCGAACGTGCAGCGCCGCGACTGTTCCGGCGTGCGGGGCGCGGACCTGGTGCTCCATCTTCATCGCCTCGATGACGACGAGGAGCGCGCCGGCGTCGACGCTTGCGCCGGCCTCGACGCATGCCTGCGTCACCCGGCCGTGCAGCGGCGCGAGCATCACCCCCGAGGCCGGCGCCGCGGCGCGGGCGGCGGCGCGCAGGCGCAGGTCGATCGCGGCGAGCTCGGCGCCCTCGGCCTGCCAGTGACCGACGGCGCCGTCGAGGCAGGCGGCGACGCGGCGCGCGCGTCCGTCGACGGTCGCGTCGAGGCGAAGGTCGTCGTCGTCGGGGCCGCGCGCCAAAGCGGTGATGCGATGCGTCGCGTCGCCGCAGCGCGCGTCGACGGCGTCGCGCGTTCCGACCAGGCGCCAGCGGCGCGCGACGCCGTCGACCTCGATCGGCACGACGGTGTCGACCGAGGGCGACGACGACCAGCCGGCCCAGAGCGCCGGCAGCGGCGCTCGCGGCACGAGGGCGAGCGACGCCGCCGCGATCGCTTCGAGCCAGGCCGGTGCCGGCGTCGCTCGCGTCGCGTCGGTGGCCAATCGGCGCGCCAGGAACGTCGTGTCGACCGCGCCGGCCGCGAAGTCGGCGTCGCGCATGACGCGGGCGAGGAAGGCGCGGTTCGTCGTCACGCCCCAGCAGACGGTCGCGTCGAGCGCCGCGGCGAGCCGCTCGATAGCTTCGCGTCGGTCCGGCGCGTGGGCGATGACGCGCGCCAGCATCGAGTCGTAGAACGGCGGGACGGTCGCGCCGTCGGCGAGGGCGTGGTCGGTACGGACGCCGGGCGCCGCGCGCCAGCGGATGATCCGCCCCGACTGCGGCAGGAAGCTGCGCGCCGGATCCTCGGCGCAGAGCCGCGCCTCGATCGCATGGCCGCCGGCTTCGTAGCGGGCCAGCGCCTTGTCCTGCGTCCACGGCAGCGCCTCGCCCGACGCAACGCGAAGCTGCCACTCGACGAGGTCGACACCGAGCACGGCCTCGGTCACGGCGTGCTCGACCTGCAGGCGCGTGTTCATCTCGATGAAGCGGAAGTCGCCCTGCGCGTCGAGCAGGAACTCGACCGTGCCGGCGCCCAGGTAGCCGACCGCGCGGGCGACTGCGACCGCGACGTCGCCCATCCGGCGCCGCAGCGCCGGCGTGACGGCGGGCGAGGGTGCCTCCTCGACCAGCTTCTGGTGACGCCGCTGCAGCGAGCAGTCGCGCTCGCCGAGGTGGACGACATGGCCGTGCGAATCGGCGAAGACCTGGATCTCGACGTGGCGCGCGCGCTCGACGGCACGCTCGAGGAGGAGGCGCGCGTCGCCGAACGCGGCCGCCGCTTCGCCGGCCGCGGCGGCGAGCGCCGCGTCGAGCTCGCCGTCGTCGGCGACGAGGCGCATGCCGCGCCCGCCGCCGCCGGCGACCGCCTTGACCATCAGCGGGTAGCCGAGGCGACGCGCCTCGGCGCGGAGCGTCGCCGCGTCCTGCGCCGCACCGTCGTAGCCGGGCAGCACCGGCACGCCGGCATCGCGCATGCGCCGGCGCGCCGACGCCTTGTCGGCCATCGCCCGCATCGCCGCCGCCGGCGGACCGATCCAGACCAGGCCGGCGGCTTCGACCGCCTCGGCGAAGTCGGCGCGCTCGCTGAGAAAGCCGTAGCCGGGATGGATCGCCGCGGCGCCCGACGATCGCGCCGCGGCGATGATCTTGTCGATGCGCAGGTACGAGTCGGCGGCGTGCGCGCCGCCGATCGCGACGACCTGCTCGCACGATGCCGTGAACGGCGCGGCGAGGTCGGCGTCGGAAGCGATCGCGACCGTCGCGACGCCGAGCCGGCGCGCCGTCGCGGCGATTCGCGCCACGATCTCGCCGCGGTTGGCGATCAGGAGCGACGCGAACATGCGGCGCGGCGGCCTAGTGCCGCGCCGGCAGCGTGTGCATGTGCTTGGCGATGATGCCGAGCATCACCTCGTCGGCGCCGCCGGCGATCGAGCCGAGGCGGCCGTCGCGAAAGTGCCTCGCGACCGGGTTGTCCCACGTGTAGCCCATGCCGCCCCAGTACTGCATGCACGCGTCGGGAACGATGCGGCCGAGCCGGCACGCCTTCAGCTTGGCCATCGACGCCCATTCGGTGACGTCGGCGCCGGCGACGTACTTCTCGGTCGCCATGTAGACCAGGCCGCGCAGCGACTCGACCTCGGTCTTCAGCTCGGCGAGCTTGTAGTGGCAGACCTGGTGGTCGAGGACGCTCTTGCCGAAGATCTGCCGCTCGCGCGCGTAGTCGGCCGTCTGCTCGATGCAGTTGAGAAGCGACTGGATCGCGTTCGCCGCCGCCCACAGGCGCTCCTCCTGGAACTGCATCATCTGGTAGGTGAAGCCCAGGCCTTCCTCGCCGATGCGGTTGGTCTGCGGCACGCGCACGTCGTCGAAGTGGATCAGGCCGGTGTCGCTCGACATCATGCCGATCTTCCTGATCTTCTGCGCCTTGACGACGCCCTTCGAATTCATCGGCACCATGATCAGGCTCTTGTTCTTGTGCGCTGCGCCTTCCGAGGTGTTGGCGAGCAGGCACATCCAGTCGGCCTGCAGGCTGTTCGTGATCCACATCTTGGCGCCGCTGATGACGTAGTCGCTGCCGTCCTTTCGTGCCGTCGTCTTGATGCTGGCGACGTCGGAGCCCGCGCCGGGCTCGGAGACGCCGATGCAGCCGACGGCCTCGCCGGCGATCGCCGGCACGAGGAATTCCTTGCACAGCGCCTCGCTGCCGAAGCGCGCCAGCGCCGGCGTGCACATGTCGGTCTGCACGCCGATCGCCATCGGCACGCCGCCACACGCGACGTGGCCGAGCGTTTCGGCCATCGCCACCGAATACGAGTAGTCGAGCGCCATGCCGCCGTACTTCTCGGGCTTGGTGAGGCCGAGCAGGCCGAGCTCGCCGAGGCGCTTGAAGACCTGGTGCGCGGGAAATGCCTCGGCCGCCTCCCACTCGTCGACGTGCGGGTTGATCTCCTCGTCGATGAAGCGCTTCAACGTGCGCTGGATCTCCTCGTGCTCGTGCGTGTACTGCAATGTCGTCTCCTGGTGTCTGCACGCGCCGCCGGCTCAAGGCCGGGCGACGCCGAACTGCATCGGGTGAAGTGTGCGCCGCGCCGCTTCGTCGCAGACGGCCAGCGCCAGGGCGACGACGCGGCGCGTGTCGCGCGGGTCGATGACGCCGTCGTCGAGGAGAAGCCCCGAGGTGTAGAAGGCATCGGCCTGGCGCTCGAAGGTGGCGACGATCTTCTCCTTCAGCGCCGCGAGCCTGGCTTCGTCGACCGGCTCGTCCTTCCTCGCCGCGCCTTCGCGCATGACGATCTCCATCGTGCCCGCAGCCTGCGCTGCGCCCATCACCGCGGTCTTCGCCGTCGGCCACGAGAAGACGAAGCGCGGCCCGAAGCCGCGCCCGCACATGCCGTAGTTGCCGGCGCCGAACGAGGCGCCGCACTGGACCGTGATCTGGGCGACGTTCGCGTTCGCGAGCGCCTGGATCTGCTTCGAGCCGTGCTTGATCATGCCGGCGCGCTCGGCCTCGCTGCCGACGATGAATCCGGTCGTGTTCTGCAGCCAGACGATCGGCGCTCCGAGCTGGCAGCAGGCCTGGACGAAGTGGGTGACCTTGGCGCTGCCGGCCGGATCGAGCGGGCCGTTGTTGGTGACGATGCCGACCCGAAAGCCGGCGATCGCCGCATGCCCGCACACCGTTCCCGGCCCGTACTCGGCCTTGAACTCGAGGAAGTCGGAGCCATCGACGATGCGCGCGATCACGTGCCGCATGTCGACCGCCTTCCTGGCGTCGGCGCCGAACAGGCCGAGCAGGCCGTCGCCGTCGTGCAGCGGCGCCGGCCCGTCGGGCCAGCCCGCGCGCGGCTGCCAGCCGAGCGCGCCGACCAGCTCGCGCGCGGTCGCCAGCGCGCTCGCGTCGTCGTCGGCGACGTGCTCGGCGAGGCCCGACACGCTCGCGTGCATCTCGGCGCCGCCGAGCGCCTCGTCGCCGGCGATCTCGCCGGTCGCGGCCTTCAGCAGCGGCGGCCCGGCGAGGAAGGCGCGGGCGCGGCCGCGGACCATGATCACGTGGTCGGCGAGGCCGGTCATGTAGGCGCCGCCCGCCGTCGACGAGCCGTGAACGACGGCGATCACCGGCAGGCCGGCGGCCGAGAGCCGCGCCAGGTTGCAGAAGAGCGCACCGCCGCGGACGAACTGCTCGACGCGGTACTTCAAGAGGTTGGCACCCGCCGACTCGACGAGGTGGACGAACGGCAGCCGGTTCTCGAGCGCGATCTGCTGCGCCCGCAGGAGCTTCTCGAGGCCTTGCGCCTGCAGCGCGCCGGCGTCGATGCCGGCATCGTCGGCGACGACGAGGACGCGAACGCCGGCGACGACGCCGATGCCGATGATCGTGCCGCCGCCGGCGATCGAGCGCTCGACGTCGTCGACGTCCTGGCGCCAGCCGGCGAGCGTCGACAGCTCGAGGAAGGGCACGCCGGGATCGAGCAGGCGGGCGACGCGCTCGCGCGGCAGCAGCTGGCCGCGCTTCTCGAACAGCGGCGCTGCCTTCGCGCTCGCCGCGTGCGTTCGCGCTTCGATGGCGCGCCACTGCTCGATCAGCGCGAGCGTGTGCCGGCGGTTCGCGGCGAACGAATCGCTGCTCGTGTCGAGCGCGAGCGTCAGGGCGGGCATCTCGGCACTCGCGTCATTCGTCGCGCAGGACGCGCGGCGTCGTCGCGAGGTGGAAGCCGTCGAATGCCGGCGTCGATCCGCCGGTGCCGACCTCGGGCCAGATGCGCTTCGCGTTCGGCGCCGCGCCGTCGACGCGCAGGCACGCGCCGGAGACGAACGCCGCTGCCGGCGAGAGCAGGAAGACGATCGCCGCCGCGACCTCGCTCTCGGTGCCGAGGCGGCGCAGCGGCACGAGGTCCTTCATGCCGCGCAGCGTCGCCGCCATCTCGGCCGGATAGTGGTCCATGCCACTCGACGCGATCCACCCCGGCGCGACGGCGTTGACGCGGACCGGCGCCCATTCGAGCGCCGCCGTCTCGGTGAAGTTGAGCATGCCGGCGCGTGCCGCGCCGGAGTGGCCCATGCCCGGCATGCCGCCCCACATGTCGGCGATGATGTTGACCACGGCACCGCCGTTCGGCTTCGCGCCGCCGGGTCGGCCGGCAGCGTCGTTCAGCATCCACTGGCTGACGCACTCGCGTGCGAACAGGAAGCCGCCGGTGAGGTTGTTGCGGACGACGGTGTCCCAGCCCTTGGCGCTGATCGCCGCGAGCGGCGCGTGAAACTGGCCGCCGGCGTTGTTGACGAGCGCGTCGATGCGGCCGTGGCGGGCAAGGACCGCGGCGACCGTCGACTGCACCTGCGGCTCCTCGCGGATGTCGCAGACGTGGGTCGAGCAGACGCCACCGGCCGCGGCGATCTCGTTCTGCACGGCGGCGAGCTTGTCGGCCTTGCGGCCGACGATCGCCAGCGCCGCGCCGAGCGATGCGAGCTCGTGCGCCGTGCAGCGGCCGATGCCCGAGCCGCCGCCGGTGACGAGGGCGACCTGGCCTTGCATCAGGCCGGGCGCGAAGATCGATCGGTAGGCGGGGGGCATCGGCGGGAAGGTCGGGCGTTGCTTTGGCGTTCAACCAAGCACTTGCTTGGTGAGTTGTGGGGCAGTGTGCCCAGCCGGATAATCGCTTGTCAATGCGGACGAGCCGCGCTTGCGTTCGCCGCCGCCACCCTCGAGGAGCCGAGATGCCGCACGCCATGATCTTCGACGCCGTCCGCACGCCGCGCGGCAAGGGCAAGAAGGACGGCAGCCTGCACGAGGTCAAGCCGGTCGACCTGCTCGCCGGCCTGCTCGTCAAGCTGCAGAAGCGCCACGGCTTCGATCCGGCGGCGCTCGACGACGTCGTCATGGGCGTCGTTTCTCCCGTCGGCGAGCAGGGCTCGGTGATCGCCAAGACCGCGGCGCTCAAGGCCGGCTGGGACGTCAAGGTCGCCGGCATGCAGATCAACCGCTTCTGCGCGTCGGGGCTCGAGGCCGTCAACATCGCCGCGCAGAAGGTCGCGAGCGGCTGGGAGGACCTGGTCCTCGCCGGCGGCGTCGAGAGCATGTCGCGCGTGCCGATCGGCTCCGACGGCGGTGCGTGGGCGCAGGATCCCGCCACCAATTTCGCGACCGGCTTCGTGCCGCAAGGCATCGGCGCCGACCTGATCGCTACGCTCGGTGGCTGGGAGCGTGACGACGTCGACCGCTACGCGCTGACGTCGCAACAGCGTGCCGCTGCTGCGCAGGCCGAAGGGCGCTTCGAACGCTCGGTGATCGCCGTCGAAGACGAGCTCGGCCTGGCCATGCTCGAACGCGACGAATTCATCAAGCCGCGCACCACGCTCGAAGGCCTGTCGCAGCTCAAGCTCGCGTTCGACGGGCTCGGTGCGATGGGCTTCGATGCCGTGGCGCTTGCGCGCTATCCGCAGGTCGAGCGCATCCGCCACGTGCACACGGCCGGCAACTCGTCGGGCATCGTCGACGGT
>DASYKC010000079.1:0-10162 GCA_035995885.1 Caldimonas sp.
GGCGAGGTGATCGACATGGGCGTCGAGGCCAAGGTGCTCGAGAAGAGCGGCTCCTGGTACGCCTACAACGGCGAGAAGATCGGCCAGGGCAAGGACAACGCGCGCGAGTTCCTGAAGGAGAACCCCGAGCTCGCGGTCGAGATCGAGAACAAGGTGCGCGCCGCGGTCGGCATCCGGCTCCTGCCCGGCGCCGTGAGCGAAGAGGCCCCGGCCAAGCTGAAGGTCGTCAAGGACTGAGCGACCCCGAGGTGAAGGCGGAGCGATCGCTCAAGTCGCGCGCCCTGCAGCTGCTCGCGCAGCGCGACCAGAGCCGGCTCGAGCTGCGCCGGAAGCTGCTGCGCCACGCCCGCGGCCGCGACGTCGATCCCGAGGCGGCCGACGAGGTCGACCCGGCCGCCGTCGCCGCCGAGGTCGACGCCCTGCTCGACTGGCTCGAGGCGAATCGCTTCCTTTCCAACGCCCGCTTCGCTGAATCGCGTGTCCACGCCCGCGCGGCACGCTTCGGCCTGCAGCGCATCCGAAGCGAGCTGGCGCAGCATGCCGTCGAGCTTCCGGCCGAGCTCGCGCAGGCGCTCGCCGCCTCCGAAATCGACCGCGCCGCGGCCGTGCGCGAACGCCGCTTTTCGCGCCCGCCCGCCGACGCCGCCGAGCGCGCGGCGCAGTCGCGCTTCCTGCTCGGGCGCGGCTTTGCGCCCGAGCTCGTCCAGCGGCTGATGCGCAAGCTCGGCCGACCCGCGGCCGGCGCGGGCGACGGCGCCCAGCGCAGCGACTGAACGCGGTTCGGTCGCGCCACGCCGCGCGGCGCGCTCGGGTGCGCGCGGGCGGCGGGCGCAGACGAGGTCGCGTGCTACATTTCCCGGCGATTTCCCGGGCGTGCGGCCGCACGCGAGCCTCTCCTCTTTCGCCACCGCAGCGCCGACGCCTCGATGAAGATCCACGAATACCAGGGCAAGGAAATCCTCGCCCGCTTCGGCATCCCCGTGCCGCGCGGCTACCCTGCCTTCAGCGTCCGCGAGGCGACCGAGGCGGCGCAAAAGCTCGGCGGCTCGGTCTGGGTCGTCAAGGCGCAGATCCACGCCGGCGGCCGCGGCAAGGGCGGCGGCGTCAAGCTGGCGCGCTCGCAGGCCGAGGTCGCCCAGCTCGCCGGCCAGATCCTCGGCATGCAGCTCATCACGCATCAGACGGGACCGCAGGGCCAGAAGGTGCGCCGCCTCCTGATCGAGGAAGGCGCCGACATCAAGAAGGAGTACTACGTCGCCGTGCTGACCGACCGCGCCACGCAGAAGGTGGCGATGATGGGGTCGAGCGAAGGCGGCATGGACATCGAGCAGGTGGCCCACGACACGCCGGAGAAGATCATCAGGATCTTCGTCGATCCGGTGGCGGGAATCAGCGACGCGGCGGCCGGCGAGCTCGCCGCCGGCATCGGCATCCCGAAGGAGGCCGAGGCGCAGGCGATCGACGTCTTCAAGAAGCTCTACGCCTGCTACATGGAGACCGACGCGTCGCTCGCCGAGATCAACCCGCTGATCCTCGAGGGCGGCAAGAACGGCGGCCCGCAGACGATCAAGGCGCTCGACGCCAAGTTCAACTTCGACTCGAACGCGATGTACCGCCACCCCGAAATCGCCGCCTACCGCGACCTCGACGAGGAAGACCCGGCTGAGATCGAGGCGAGCAAGTTCGACCTCGCCTACATCCAGCTCGACGGCAACATCGGCTGCCTCGTCAACGGCGCCGGCCTGGCGATGGCGACGATGGACACGATCAAGCTGTTCGGCGGCTCGCCGGCGAACTTCCTCGACGTCGGCGGCGGCGCTTCGGCCGAGAAGGTCACCGAGGCGTTCAAGATCATGCTGAGCAACCCCAAGGTGAAGGCGATCCTCGTCAACATCTTCGGCGGCATCATGCGGTGCGACACCATCGCCGAGGGCGTGATCGCCGCCTGCAAGGCGACCAACCTGAGCGTGCCGCTGGTCGTTCGCATGAAGGGAACGAACGAGGAGCTCGGCAAGAAGATGCTCGCCGAGTCGGGCCTGCCGATCATCAGCGCCGATTCGATGGCCGAGGCGGCGCAGAAAGTGATGGCCGCGCTGCAGCAGCCGGCGAGACAAGCATGAGCATCCTGATCGACAAGAACACGCGTGTCATCACGCAGGGCATCACAGGCAAGACCGGCCAGTTCCACACCCGCATGTGCCGCGACTACGCGAACGGCCGCGAGTGCTTCGTCGCCGGCGTCAACCCGAAGAAGGCGGGCGAGGATTTCGAGGGCATCCCGATCTTCGCGACCGTCAGGGAAGCGGCGAAGCGCACCGGCGCGACCGTCAGCGTGATCTACGTGCCGCCGGCCGGCGCCGCGGCGGCGATCTGGGAAGCGGTCGAGGCCGAGCTCGACCTCGCCATCTGCATCACCGAAGGCATCCCGGTGCGCGACATGCTCGAGGTGAGGAGCCGGATGCGCGCGCGCGAGGCGGCGGGCGGCAAGAAGACGCTCCTGCTCGGGCCGAACTGCCCCGGGCTGATCACGCCCGACGAGATCAAGATCGGCATCATGCCGGGCCACATCCACAGGAAGGGGCGGATCGGCGTCGTCAGCCGCTCGGGGACGCTGACCTACGAGGCGGTCGCCCAGCTCACCGACGTCGGCCTCGGCCAGTCGAGCGCGGTCGGCATCGGCGGCGACCCGATCAATGGCCTCAAGCACATCGACATCATGAAGCTCTTCAACGACGACCCGGGCACCGACGCCGTCGTCATGATCGGCGAGATCGGCGGCTCCGACGAGGCCGACGCGGCGCGCTGGTGCAAGGCCAACATGACCAAGCCGATCGTCGGCTTCATCGCCGGCGTCACCGCGCCGCCGGGCAAGCGAATGGGCCACGCCGGCGCCCTGATCTCGGGCGGCGCCGACACGGCCGACGCCAAGCTGGCGGTGATGGAAGAGTGCGGCTTCACCGTGACGAGGAATCCCTCGGAGATGGGCCGCCTCATGAAGGCGCTGGTTTGAAGGATGGGCTCGCCCGAGCCGAGCCGCGCTCGCGCGCCGGCTGACGCATGGATCTGATGTCGGGCGCCGTCTGGGGCGCGTTCGGCGCGATCGTCGTCGCCAACATCCTGCTCTCGGGCGACAACGCCGTCGTCATCGCCATGGCGGCGCGCTCGCTGCCGCCGAGCCAGCAGAAAAAGGCGATCTTCTGGGGCAGCGCCGCCGCGATCGTCCTGCGGATCGTCCTGACGATCGCCGCCGTGCAACTGCTGCAGCTGCCGTACCTGAAGCTCGTCGGTGCGCTGGCGCTGCTCTGGATCGGCGTCCAGCTCCTCGTCGACACCGAGGAGGAAGGCGAGGTCAAGGCCGAGGGGACGATGGCGGCGGCGATCCGCACCATCCTCGTCGCCGACCTGGTGATGAGCATCGACAACGTGATCGCCGTCGCCGGCGCCGCCGATCGCGCCCCCGAGGCGTACCGCCTGCCGCTCCTCATCGTCGGCCTGGCGATGTCGATCCCCCTCATCATCGCCGGCAGCACGCTGCTCATGAAGGTGATGGAGCGATTCCCGATCATCATCACCCTCGGCGCCGGCCTGCTCGGCTACCTGGCCGGGCAGATGCTCGCCACCGACCCGGCGCTGGAGGCCTGGTTCAATGCCAATGTGGCGCACGCCGAGATCGTCTTCGGCGCGGCCGGCGCGCTTGGCGTCGTCGCCGTCGGGCGCTTCCTCCACCATCGTCAGAGTCGAGCGGCGAACGCCGTTTGAACCGAGGCACAATTCGTCGGTTGAACGATCGCCTCCCGACCCCCGTGCCGATGATGACGCTCGAGTTCCATTGCGCCTCGGATACCGGCCGGGCGCGCAACAACAACGAAGACTCGGCCGTCATCGACGAGGCGACCTCGCTCGTCGTTCTTGCCGACGGCATGGGCGGCTACAACGCCGGCGAAGTCGCCAGCGGCATGTGCACCGCCTTCATCAAGACCGAGCTCGGCCGCTGGCTCGCCGAGGCCTCGGAGTCGGCGACGGACACCGACGTCCGCCGCGCCATGGACATCTGCGTCGACAACGCCAACCGGGCGATCTTCAACGCCGCCAACTCGAATCCGCAGTACGCCGGCATGGGAACGACGCTCGTCGTCGGCGTCTTCCGCGAGAACCGGCTCCTGCTCGGCCACGTCGGCGATTCGCGCTGCTACCGGCAGCGCGCCGGCCGGCTGGTGCAGATCACGCACGACCACTCGCTCCTGCAGGAGCAGATCGACTCGGGCCTCATCACCGCCGAGCAGGCGGCCTTCTCGTCGAACAAGAACCTGGTGACGCGCGCGGTCGGCGTCGAGGACACCGTCCTCCTCGAGACGCACCTGCACGACGTGATGCCCGGCGACCTCTACCTGCTCTGCTCGGACGGCCTCTCCGACATGATCGACGACGAGACGATCAGCCAGCTGTTGCAGAGTTGCGAATTACTGCCGGAAGCGGCCAATGCGCTGGTCGACGCGGCCAACGAGGCAGGCGGAAAGGATAATATCTCCGTCGTACTCGTGAGGGTGAGGGGCCCTGCGGGTGCCGCGCGATCGTGGTGGCCGTTTCGCCGCTGACGCCGCGCCGGGGGCTGCCGGCCCCTCGCTTCAGCCGGGCGCCGCGCAGTAAAAGATAGAGACTCGAGGTCTGAAGCATGGGCAAACTGGTCGTATCGCTCGATGGTGTCGTGATCAAGGAAGTCCAGATCACGAAGGACAAGACCACGCTCGGCCGCCGCCCCTACAACGACATCGTCATCGACAACCTCGCCGTCAGCGGCGAGCACGCCGTCCTGCAGATGGTCGGCTCGGACGTCTTCATCGAAGACTTGAACAGCACCAACGGCACCTACATCAACGGCAAGGCCGTCAAGAAGCAGCTGCTCGCCCACAACGACACCGTCGAGGTCGGCAAGTACAAGATCAAGTTCATGGTCGACGACGGCACCGACTACGAGAAGACGATGATCATGAAGCCGGGCGCGATGGCCCCGGGCGCCGGCGGCTATGCGTCGCCGGGCCGGGCCTCGGGCTTCGGCGCCCTCGGCGGCGCCGGCGCCAGCGTCGGCCCGGCGACGATCCGGGTCATGAACGGCGCCGCCGCCGGCCGCGAGGTCGTTCTCACCAAGGTCGTCACCACGGTCGGCAAGCCGGGCGTGCAGGTCGCCTCGATCACCAAGCGGCCGACCGGCTACGTGCTCGCCCACGTCGAGGGCTCGTCACGGCCGACGGTCAACAGCAATCCGCTCGTCGGCGAGACCGTCAGCCTGAAAAACGGCGACGTCATCGAGCTCGCCGGCACGCAGATGCAGTTCGTGCAGGCGGCCTGATCGGCTTGAGGCCGGCGCGCGTGACCAATGTCACGCCTTCGGTCCGGGCGAGACCGCTCGGACACGCCCCGGCCTCAAATGCGGCATCGGCCGCTTGTGCCGAACGCCGGCTCCGCTGAACATTCCGGACCCCGCCTCTCCACCCCGAACTCCGCTGCTGCCGAGCTGCAACGGCGTCCTCATCCCCGGCAGCGCATGATCGTCCAGGTACTCGGTTGCTCCGGCTCCATCGCCGCCGGCTGCAGGACCACCTCGTTTCTGCTCGACGACGACGTCCTGGTCGACGCCGGCACCGGTGTCGGCGACATGCCGCTCGATGCCCTCGCGCGCGTCGAGCACATCCTGGTCAGCCATTCGCACCTCGATCACATCCTGTCGATCGGCCTGCTCGCCGACAGCGTCATGCGCGAGCGGGCCAACGCCGCGCGCGGACCGATCCAGGTTCACGCGCTGCCCGAGACGCTGGCGGCGTTGCGCACCCACATCTTCAACGGCGTCATCTGGCCCGACTTCACGCGCCTGCCGAGCGCCGAGCATCCGATGCTCGCGCTCGTGCCGATCGCCGTCGGCGAGGTGCTCGAGCTGAACGGCAAGCGCATCGAAGTGCTCGGCGCCGTCCACACCGTGCCAGCGGTCGGCTTCGCGGTCGACGGCGGGACGGCCGGCTGGTGGGTCTATACCGGAGACACCGGGCCGAACCCGGCGCTCTGGGAGCGGCTGGCGCGAATGAAGGTCGCCCATCTCGTCATCGAGACCGCGTTCAGCGACGACGAGCGCCAGCTCGCGCGAATCAGCCGCCATCTGTGTCCTGCTGCGCTCGGTCACGAGCTGCAGCACCTGGCCGGAAGCGTCGACGTTCACATCACTCACATCAAGCCGGGCGAGCGAGCGGCGGTGATGGCGGAGATCGGCAAGCTCGGCTCGCCTCACAAGATCCGCGCCCTCGAGATTGGCGACGTGATGCGTCTGGTCGACGAACCGAAACGGGCTTACGCCTGATGGGCGGGCCGACGCTCGATCGTGACGGAATGCGTCAGGCCGGACCCGATCCGAGCGGCGCGCGCGCAGTTTGGTGACGGTTTGTGTCAGCTGGTCTGATGAAGTTCACGCTTTTCGGTCGCCCCGGCGTGGCACGCCCCCTGCAATGAACTAGGGGTCTTTCCACCCCTACTTCAAATCGGGAGTTCTCCATGAAGCGTTCCATCCAGCAGGGTTTCACCCTGATCGAGTTGATGATCGTCGTCGCGATCATCGGCATCTTGGCGGCGGTTGCGCTGCCGGCGTACCAGGACTACACGAAGCGCGCCAAGGTTTCGGAAGTCGTGTTGGCGGCCTCGGCCTGCCGGACGACGATCACCGAGGTCTATCAGTCGGCCACCGCCAGCTCGACGATCGGCGCGAACGGCTGGGGCTGCGAGAGCTCGGTCGCGACTTCCAAGTACGTGTCACTCATCGTCACGGATGCGGACGGCAAAGTGACCGTGACTGCCCAAAACGTCGGCGACCCGCTGATCGACACGAAGACCGTTGATCTGACGCCGATGACGTCTACTGGCGTCGCGATGACGAAGGCGACCAACATCGGCCAGCAGGTCTATGCCTGGAAGTGCGGTCCTGGCGCCACGAACGCAATGGCCGGCAAGTTCCTGCCGGGCTCCTGCCGCGGCTAAGCTTGACCCTTCAGGACATTCGCTCCAAGGGCGGCTTCGGCCGCCCTTTTTTCATGGCTGCGTCTTCGCCCGTCGGGCGCCTGGCCTGGTCGCTCGTCTATGCCGCGGTCACTCTGGCCTGGCTCATCCCCAACCACTATCCCCCCTGGACGTCGTACTACAACGAAGCCTCGATGGTGGTCGGCCTGGTGGTGCTGACGGTGGTCGTCTGGACGAGCCGGGGCTCGGGAAGCGTGCCGCGCTCGGCGTGGTTCGTCGTCGGCGTTGCGCTGATTCCGTGGCTGCAGTTCGGCATCGGTGTTCTTCACTACTCAGGCGACGCATTCATCGCCAGTGCCTACGTCGTGAGCCTGGCCGTCGCGATCGCGGCAGCGCACCGGTCAGCCGAAGCGGCGCCCTCGCGACTCGCCCTGCTGCTGAGCTTCGCGGCGTTGACGGCAGCGGTCGTCTCGGCGGTCTTCGCCGTGTCGCAAACGCTGCAGCTGGCGTCCTGGGGAATCTGGGCCGACCTCACCACGACTGACTCACGCGCAGGGGGCAATCTCGCGCAGGCCAACAACTTCGCCACCCTGCTCGGCCTGGGCGCCGCAGGGGCGATGTACCTGTACGAGCGAAGAAGGCTTCCCCGTGTCCTGGCGTTTGCCATGGTCGGGCTGCTCGTGCTCGCCGGCGCCTTCACGCAATCCCGCGTGTCGCTCGCTCTCGGCCCGATGTTCACGGCGGCCCTCTGGCTCTTGCGCGCGCGCGGCGTGGCGACGCGCACCTCGTTGGCATTCGTGGCGGTGCTCACGTTGCTGCACTGGACGCTGATGTTCAGCGCGCCGTCGATCCTCATCGCCCTGTTCGGCGAAGCGCCGGCGACCCTGGTCTCACGAGGTGTCGCCACACCGCGCTACCAGATGTGGGGAATGCTCCTGGAGGCCGTCCGGCTCCGCCCCTGGCAGGGATATGGATGGCTCCAGGTCGGTGCCGCCGAGCTTGCAGTCGTCGATGGCCATCCGCCCGTGAACGAGCTCTGGCTGCAAGGGCACGACGTCTTCATCGAGCTCGTCGTCTGGTGCGGCTGGCCGATCGGGCTCCTGCTCTCGGGTGCCTTGCTGTTTTGGTACGTCACGCGCCTGAGCAGGGTCAAGAGCATCGAAGCCGCCGTCGGCATGCTGGCCATCAGCGCGGTCGGCCTGCATGCACTGGTCGAGCTTCCTCACCACTATGCCTACTTCCTCGTTCCGGCCGGGCTTTGGGCAGGCATCGTCGAGCAAGACGAAGGCGCGATGACGACGGCTGGAGCACGCTGGCTGATGGCGCCGGCAGTCGCGGCGCTCGCGATCTTCATGGGGATCGCGCTCACGTATCCGGCGGTGGAGGAAGACTTCCGGCTGGTCCGCTTCGAGGGCGCACGGATCGGCAACGTTCATGCAAGCGAGCCGGCGCCGGACGCGCCTCTGCTGTCGACCCTGACCTCGTTTCTTCGCTTCGCACGGACCGTTCCTCGGACCGGAATGTCGGAAGCGCAACTCGCCGAGATGGCCGCGTCGACGAAGCGTTATCCGTATGCCGCCTCCCTGGCTCGATACGCTTCGGCGCTGGCGCTGAACGGGCACCCGAACGAGGCGAGCCGAACCTTTGTCAAAATCCGCTACATCTATGGCGACAAGACGTATGTCCGGTTCAGGGATGATCTTCGCGACAAGGTGGCCCAGGGCCAGGCCGGCTTGGCAACGCTTGACGCTCTCCTGCCCGCGGTCGAGTCCTTGCGGCCCTGAGCGCGCGCAGACCTTCGTCAGCGTGTGAGCGCGAAGACCGCCACCTTGCAGATGGGCCGTCTGGCAGCGGCCGGCATCCATCTGCTGGCGAGCGCCGCCGTCGCGGCCGCCGGCGCACTGCTGATTTTCAAGGTCTGGTATCCGGCGCCCTTCGATGTGATCGCCGGCGGCACGACGCTCTTTCTCCTGCTCGTCTCGGTCGATGTCGTGCTCGGCCCGGCGCTGACGTTCGTCGCCGCCAGCCCGGGCAAGCCTCGGCGCGAATTCCGGAACGACCTCGCGGTCATCGTCGCCTTGCAGATTGCCGCGTTCGCCTACGGCGTCTACACGATCGCCTTGGCGAGGCCGGTGTTCGAGTCGTTCGAGGTCGATCGCTTCCACGTCGTCACCGCCGGAGACGTCGAGAGCGATCAGCTCGCGAAAGCGCCGCCGGAACTTCGCTCGCTGCCCTGGACCGGACCGAAGCTCATCGCCGCGGTGAAACCGACCGATCCGGCGGAGCAGCTGAAGTCGATGGAGCTCGGCATGGCCGGCCTCGACCTGTCGATGTTCCCCGGCAACTGGCGACCGTATGACTCACAGCGGCACCTCGCGTGGGAGCGGGCGCGACCGGCCCGCGAGTTGACGGCCCGTCACCCCAAACTTCAGATCGAGCTCACACATATCGCCGAAGCAGAAGGGAAGCCCGTCGCAGACCTGCGCTTTCTCCCGCTGGTCTCCCGCCAGGTCAGCTGGGTCGCGGTGCTTGCGCCGCCGGATGCCCGCGTCGTCGGATACCTGCCGGTCGACGGGTTCTTTTGATGGCGGTCGGAACTGCGGCAGGTCGGCCTCGAGCGTCACTCATCGAGTGTGTTTCGCTGGCTGCCATGGCGAGCGCTGCAGTCGCGTTGCCCACTCTCATCGCCTTCAACGTCGCCCCCTCCGCGACGTTCTTCAACCAGGCGGCGGCATACGTCGGCTGGGGCGGATTCCTGATCCTGATCGCGGCGCGGCTGCCGCGACACGCGTGGCCGCGCTCGCCCGGAGCGCTGGCGTTGCTGGCGGCGATG
The DNA here is from genome assembly GCA_035995885.1 of Caldimonas sp. GTDB lineage: Bacteria > Pseudomonadota > Gammaproteobacteria > Burkholderiales > Burkholderiaceae_C > Schlegelella_A. The sequence goes on from DASYKC010000079.1 coordinate 9,830, forward strand.
ACCCTCGCCGCCGTCGCTGCGGTTGCCGCGTCGGCGTTCGGTGTCGTGCCCTGGTCGTTGTCGCTGTCCTCGACCGGAACGATCCTCGCCAGCATGCTCTGCATCGCGGTGGGTGCCTCGGTGCAGCGGGCCGGGTTTGCGGAGCGCGTCTTCCTGGCCTTCTGCATCGGCCTCGTCGTCGCAGGTTTCGGCAGCACGCTGATCGGACTGCTGCAGGTGTTCGCGCCGCGCCTGCCCGACGGTGACTGGATCGCGATCGCCGCCATCGCGGGGCGAGCGACCGGCAACCTTCGCCAGCCGAACCACCTGAGCAGCCTTCTCCTGTGGTCGGTG
>DASYKC010000080.1:0-11421 GCA_035995885.1 Caldimonas sp.
CGCGGCCAGTCGAACAAGCTGATCGCGCGCGAGCTCGACCTCTCGGTCGAGACCGTCAAGGACCACGTCGCCGCCGTGCTGCGCGCGCTCGGCGTCAACTCGCGCACCCAGGCGGTCCTCGCCGTCAGCCAGATGTCGAGCCAGGGAGCGATCGCGCCATGGCTCACGCGACCGCTCCATTGAGCGCGGTCGCCGGGCCGGCTGCGGCGGCGCCGGCCGGCGCGGGGCCGACGGCGGCCGCGCCGGCCGACGGCGAGACGCCGGTCGACGCCTTCCTGCTCCTGCGCGACCACGTCCGCGGCCTGTTCACGTTCAACCGCACGTCGCTCGCCGGCCATGCGATCGGCGCCGTCATCATCGAGATGATCTTCGCCGGCGTCGCGCCGCTGACGCTGCGCATCGTCTGGGGCACCGGCTTCGCGATCGTCTGGCTGCTGCGCGCCTGGCTCGCCGTCCGCTTCGCGCAGCGCGAGCCGAAGTCGGCCGCCGGCCTCCGCCGGCGCCTGCGCGCCTGGCAGGCGGGCGTGCTCGCCTCGGGCGCGCTCTGGGGAATCGCCGCCTGGTTCTTCTCGGCCCACGGCAGCGGCCAGCAGCAGATCGCGCTCGTCCTCGTCGTCTACACCTTCTGCGTCGCCTCGGTGCCGATCCTGGCGCCGCAGTTCCGCCTGTTCGTCCTCTTCGTGCTGATGACCTTCGTGCCGGCGATCGCCCGAGTCGGCATCGACGGCGACATGCTCGGCTGGCAGCTCGCCGCGGTGATGACGGTGGCGATGGCGATGATCGTTCTGCTCGGCCGCAACTACCAGGAGTCGTTCGACCGCGTCGTCGGCCTGAAGCTGCGCAACGAGGCGCTCGCCGTCCAGCTGCGCGCCGAGAAGGTGGTCGCCGAGGCGGCGCGCCACGAGGCCGAGGTCGCCAACCGGGCCAAGACCCAGTTCTTCACCGCCGCCAGCCACGACCTGCGCCAGCCGCTGCACGCGATGGGCCTGTTCGCCGAGGCCCTGCGCGCCAAGGCTCACGATCCCGAGGTCGCGCAGCTCGTCAACAGCATCAACGAATCGGTCGATGCGCTCGAGGGCCTGTTCTCCGAGCTGCTCGACATCACGCGGATCGACAGCGGCGGCGTCGAGGTCAACCCCGAGAACTTCGAGCTCGCCGACATCTTCCGCAAGGTGCGGCTCCACTTCGAGCCGGCGGCGTTCGAGAAGGGCCTGGCGCTGCGAATCCGCGGCGGCAAGCATGTCGCCCTCGCCGATCCGCTGCTGGTCGAGCGCATCGTCCGCAACCTGGTCTCGAACGCGATCCGCTACACCCGCGACGGCTCGGTGCTGCTGAGCTGCCGCCGCCGCGGCGAGCGGCTCCTGCTCCAGGTCTGGGACACCGGCCCGGGGATCCGCGCCGACGAGCGCGCGCGCATCTTCGAGGAGTTCTACCAGGTGCCGGGCGCACCGGCGGTCGCGGTCGAGCAGAAGAAGGGCCTCGGCCTCGGCCTGGCGATCGTCAAGCGGCTCTGCGCGCTGATGGCGGTGCCGCTCGAGCTGCGCTCGGAAGTGGGCCGGGGCTCGGTCTTCACGGTCGAGCTGCCGCTCGGCAAGGGGCCGCGCACGGCCGCGCGCTCGATCCCGGGCAAGGGGCCGATCGGCATCACCCTCGACGGCCGCCTGATCGTCATCGTCGAGGACGAGCCGGCGGTTCGCGAGGGCCTCGAGGTGCTGCTGCGCGGCTGGGGCGCGACGATCGTCTCGCTCGCCAGCGTCGGCGAGGCGCGCGCCTGGGCTGCCGCGGCCGACGGCGCGGCGCCGCCCGCGCTCGTCATCGCCGACTACCGGCTCGACAACGGCGAGACCGGCGTCGCCGCGATCGCGGCGGTGCGCGAGCGCTTCGGCCGCGCCGTGCCGGCGCTCGTCGTCACCGGCAGCAGCATGACCGGCCACGACAAGGAAGCGCTCGAGCACGACTTTCACCTGCTCATCAAGCCGGTGCTGCCGAACAAGCTGCGGGCGATGATCGCGTTCAAGCTCGGCCGCCGCTAGCGGCGCGAGCCGTCACCGCGCCAGAACTATTCGGTGGCCCTTGGATGGGCGAGCCGTCGTCCCGATAGGCGCCGAGCGCCTGCTCGCAGCGGGCGAGCGCGGCGGAAACTTCGTGCGTCGCCTGCAGTAGCGCGAGTGCCGCCGCGGTCGGCACGAGGCGCTTGCCGTGCAGCTCGAACAGGCGCACGCCGAGCGCGTCGCCGAGCTTCCTCAAGTGGCCCGAGACCGTCGGCTGGGCGACGCAGAGGGCCTGCGCGGCGCGCGTCGCGCTGCCGAGGCGAACGACCGCCTCGAAGGCGGCGAGCTGAGGCAGGGTGCCGTGGCGCAGATAGCGTCGCAGCGGGATGAAAGCGGGCGGGGTCGTCATTGCCGTTCCTGGTCGAGGAAGAGGCAAAGGTCTTGCTCCTGCCCGAAGGCAGCCGAGACGCCGGGGCCTTGCGGCCCGTGCTGACGACGAATCGGACGACCCGGCGAGCCGGGTCGCGGGCTACTCCCGCTTTGCACGCGCGGCGAGGACCGCGTGTGGCGTCATTCTGACAGGCGCGAAAGCCCTTGCCCGACGCTGACCTCGTGACCATGTCGCGTCGATCGATCGTTCGATCGATCGAGATTCGCGATCCATCGCGATTCGCGACGCATCGCTTCGGCGCCCCTTCGCAGAATCGATCCCGGCCTGCACCGACGCCGACCGCGACCGCCGATGGACCCCGCTGCCTTCCTCTCCGCCCTGCTCGCGATCGTCGTCATCGACCTCGTGCTCGCCGGCGACAACGCCATCGTCATTGCCCTGGCGGCGCGCAGCCTGCCGGCGGCGATGCAGGGGCGCGCGATCGTCTGGGGCGCGATCGGCGCGATCGGCGTGCGCAGTCTGATGACTGCGGTCGTCGTCTGGCTCCTCGACATCCCCGGCCTCCTCCTCGCCGGCGGCGTGCTGCTGCTCTGGATCGCCTACCGGCTGCTCGTTCCCGGCGCCGATGCGAACGACCGCGAAGCGCCGGCGCCCGCGACGTTCTGGGGTGCGATGCGGACGATCGTCATCGCCGACGCCGTGATGGGCCTCGACAACGTCCTCGCAGTCGCCGGCGCCGCGCACGGCAGCTACCTGCTCGTCGTCGCCGGCCTGGTCATCAGCGTGCCGATCGTCGTCTGGGGCAGCACCGTCGTGCTCGAGGTCGTCGATCGCTATCCGGGCGTTGTCTACCTCGGTGCCGGCGTTCTCGTCTGGACGGCGGTGAAGATGATCGGCGGCGAGCCGATCCTGAAGCCGTGGCTGGCGGCGACGCCGCTCTTCGGCACGCTTCTCTACCTGGCGATCCCGCTCGTCCTCGGCATCGGCTTCGTCCGCAACCACCGCCGTCTCGAGTCGCGCATCCATGCGCGTCTCGCGGCACCCGTCCATGCGCTGCCGATCGGTGCCGCCGGGGCCGCGCCGAGCGCGGCGCCGGCAGCGTCGGCCACCTCGTCATCAGCATCGCTTCCCGTGCTCGACGTCCTCGTCCCGGTCGACGGGTCGGCCAACGCGCTGCGCGCCGTCCGCCACGCGATCGCCGAGTACCGGCGCCACCACGAGCTCGAAGTGCATCTCCTCAACGTGCAGCCGCGGCTGTCGCGGCACGCGGCGCGCTTCGTCGGCCGTGGCGACCGCGAGGGCTGGCTGAATGATCGCGCCGACGTCGCGATGTCGGCGGCGGTCGCGCTCCTGACCGACGCCGGCGTGCCGCATCGGGCGCATCGCGCGATCGGCGAGCGCGCCGAGCAGATCTGTCGCGCCGCGCGGCGCCTCGACGTCCATCACATCGTCATGGGGACGGCGCGCAGCAATTCGCTCACGCGCATGCTCGAGGACTCGGTCACGCATCGCGTCCTCGAGACGACGCCGGTGCCGGTCGAGATCGTCACCGGCGACGCGGTCTCGAGGTGGGAGCGCTGGGGCCTGCCCGCCGGCGTCCTCGGCCTCGGCGGCCTGCTGCTCCTCGTCGCCGACTGACGCGAACGCGTCGAGCCGCGTCGCCGCTCACGTCGCCTGGTAGGCGAGCCTGACGTAGATCGGCGCGAACGCCTCGGCCTGGGTCACCTCGAGCAGGTGCTCGCGCGCCAGCTCGAGCAGGGCGATGAAGGTGACGACGACGACCGGCGCGCCGCGGCTGACGTCGAAGAGATCCTCGAACAGCGCGAAGCGGCGCCCCTGCAGCGCGCGCAGGACGATGCTCATGTGCTCGCGCACGCTCAGGTGCTCGCGCGAGACGAGATGATGCTGGTTGAGCCTGGCGCGCTTGACGATCTCGATCCAGGCGTTGCGCAGGTCGACGGCGTCGACGTCGGGCAGGCGCTCGGCCGCCGCCTCGTCGATCGTCACCTGCGCGCGCAGGAAGTCGCGGCCGAGCAGCGGCAGCGCGTCGAGGCGGGCCGCGGCGAGCTTCATCTGCTCGTACTCGATCAGCCGGCGCACGAGCTCGGCGCGCGGATCGTCGACCTCCTTGCCGTCGGCCGTCTTCTTCGGCGGCAGCAGCATGCGCGACTTGATCTCGATCAGCATCGCCGCCATCAGCAGGTAGTCGGCGGCGAGCTCGAGGTTGCGCGAGCGGATCTGCTCGACGTAGGTGAGGTACTGGCGCGTCACGCTCGCCAGCGGGATGTCGAGGATGTTGAAGTTCTGGCGCCGGATCAGGTAGAGCAGCAGGTCGAGCGGCCCCTCGAACGCCTCGAGGAAGACTTCGAGCGCGTCGGGCGGGATGTAGAGGTCGTGCGGCAGGTCGAACAGCGGCTCGCCGTACAGGCGCGCGACGGCGATGCTGTCGACCACCTCTTCCTCGGCCACGGCGAGCTCTTCCATCGACGGCGCCTCGGCGCGATCAGCGCACGCGGGTCTGGTAGACGTAGGGCTGCTGCGGGACGCGCGCGTCCTGGTACTCGTCCTCGGCGGCGAGGTCGATGCGGCGGTCCCAGAAGATCGCGCGGCCGCGCCGCTGCTCGTCCTCGAGGGTCGGCTTGGTGGCCTTCAGCTCGTCGATGAACGACGTGATGTCGGAGGTGTACGGCTTCCAGAACCAGGGCATGGCGTCACGCGAGGCGAAAACAGCGAGTCTAAGCGGCCGGCGCCGGGCCGTGCCAGGGCCCCGAGCCGCGAGCCGAGGTCAGGCGACGACGCGGCGCAGGTGCTCGCCGTTGCGCAGGAAGCCGTGCGGCTCGCCGTTGATCCAGCGCGCCAGCTCGTCGAGTCGCGCCGTGCCGACCTCGAACGCCGGGAAGGCCACGCTCACCGTTTCCAGGCCGTCGAGGTTGACGACCTGGAAGGCGATGCGGCCGGCGTCGTGGTCGGGCAGAAGGCGGACGCAGCTCTGGACGTCGGCGACGAGCTCGAAGCGCTTCTCGACGAAGCGGCCGTTGGCGGCGTCGCGGATCACTTCGCTCTCGTAGGGCGCGCCGCTCTGGCGCAGGCGCGCCTCGAGTTTCTCGATCTCGGGCGGGAAGTCCTTGGCGATCGTCACCCGCGTGCCGGTCCTGGCCGCGAAGCTGAGGACGACGTGATCGAAGACCTCGGCGTCGCGCAGCTTCTTGAGGCGCGAGTCGGCGCGAAAGTCGGTGAAGCGGAGCTGGCTGAACGAGGTGCGGCTGTCGAAGCGCCAGACCGCCTTCGCGACCGGCTGCAGCACGTTGAGCTGGCGCGCGAGCGTGCCGAAATAGCGCGACGCCGAATGGCAGGCGGCGTCCACGAGCAGGGCGTTGCGCTGCAGCGCGCCGACGTCCTGGCCCTGCTGGGCGAGCGCCGCGTCGGCCTGGCGCTTGAGTTCTTCGAGGTATCCCACGGCGGCGAAGAATAGCCGAGCACAGGCCGAGGCCGGACCGCAAGTTCGTGGACTACTGCTGCGGCTTGGCGTCGACCAGCGCGGCGAAGGCGGTGTCGCGGTCGACGAACAGGTTCTCCGGGCCGATCAGCGCGTCGAGCCCCCACTTGCGCATCGCCGCGAGCGGCTGCTCGTTGAGGCCGACGATGACGAGTCGGATGCCGGCGCGGGCGAGCGCGCGGTGCAGGTTCTCGAACGCGTCGAGCCCGGACGCGTCGATCGAGACGAGCTGGTGCGCGTCGAGCGCCAGCGTCGTCGTCCCGGCCGGCAGCTGCTCCGGCAGCGCCTCGAGCTTGGCGACGGCGGCGAAGAACAGCGACCCGTAGAGGCGATAGGCGACGACGCCGGGCGCCGAGGCGGCGTGGGCGGCATCGGGCTCGACCCGGAACAGCGCCCCCATGCGGTAGACGAAGACGATGCAGGCGACCGCCAGGCCGACCTCCATCGCCACCGTCAGGTCGACCAGGACGGTGAGCAGGAAGGTGCTGAACAGCTTGACGCGCTGCTCGAACGAGAACGCGCTCATGCGCCGGAACGCATGCCACTCGCCCATGTTCCAGGCGACGAAGAGGAGGACGCCGGCGAGGACGGCGAGCGGCACGTGCGAGGCCAGCGGCGCAGCGACGAGGACGATTCCCAGGAGCGTCGCCGCGTGGACCATGCCGGCGATCGGGCTGGTCGCGCCGGCGCGCAGGTTGGTGACGGTGCGGGCGATCGTCCCGGTCGCCGGGATGCCGCCGAAGAACGGCGTGACGATGTTGGCGATGCCCTGCGCCATCAGCTCCTGGTCGGGGTCGTGGCGCCGCTGCGTCGTCGCCATGCCGTCGGCGACGCGGGCGCAGAGCAGCGACTCGACGGCGCCGAGCAGGGCGATCGTCACCGTCGGCACGAACAGGCGCTGGACGCTTTCCCACTCCAGGTCGGGCCAGACGAACGCTGGCAGCGCCCGCGGGATGCCGCCGAAGCGGGTGCCGATCGTCTCGACCGGCAGCGCGAAGAGGGCGGCGACGAGCGAGAGCGACACCAGCGCGACGATCGGCCCGGGGATTCGCGTCGCGAGCTGGACGACGCGACGGGTGCGCTCGGACGAGAGCACGGCGCGCTGGTGCCAGGCCATGCCCGAGCTCATCGAGCGCGCCGGCAGCGCTGCCAGCCGCGCCCAGAGGACGAGGCCGGCGAAGCACACCACGCCGAGGCCGAACGCGGCGAGGTTGAAGTCGCCGAGGTGGCTGGCGATCGCGTGCGCCTGGGCGAAGAAATCGGCCGGCACCTTGTCGATCTTCAGGCCGAGCAGGTCCTTCAGCTGCGAGACGGCGATCAGCACGGCGATGCCGTTGGTGAAGCCGACGACGATCGAGACCGGGATGTAGCGCACCAGCGCACCGAGCTTGAGCCAGCCGAGGGCGAGCAGCAGCACGCCGGCGAGCACCGTCGCGATCAGTAGATTGGCGACGCCGTAGCGCTGGACGATCCCGTAGACGATGACGATGAACGCGCCCGCCGGGCCGCCGATCTGCACGCTCGAGCCGCCGAGCGCCGAGATCAGGAAGCCGGCGATGATCGCCGTGAAGATGCCTTGCTCGGGCTTGACGCCGCTGGCGATCGCGAACGCCATCGCCAGCGGCAGGGCGACGATGCCGACCGTGATGCCGGCGCCGACGTCGGCGCCGAAGCGGCGCCTGTCGTAGCCGGCAAGGTCGTCGACGAGACGCGGCCGGAAAGCGTGCAGGTGCGGCGCGATGGCGCGCGCCAGGCGCGAGATGCGACGCCACGCGCCGACGGCCGGAGCGGCGGCGTCGGCGCGGACGTCGTCGGCCATCAGGAGAGGAGCGGTCGACCCGCGAGCCGCTCGAGGATCGCGAGCGGCGCGCTCGCCGGATGGGCGAGGTGCGGGGCGTCGAGCTGGAAGGTCTGCTCGAGCATGTGCTGGCCGCCCAGCGCCGCGTGCAGGACCTGGTCGCTGTAGCAGACCCAGGTCGTGCCGGGCGCGAAGTCGACGCGCGCCTGCGGGCTCGTGCGCTGGAACTCGGCGTCGGCCTTGGCGCGGTCGTGGAGCTGCAGCATCAGGTGGTCGTATTCGGTGCGGCGCCGCTTCGTGATGCCGGCCTTCGCCATCAGCCACGCCGAGCCGGGCAGTGGCGGCCTGATCGACGCGAAGTAGCGGCGCGCGTGCGCCTCGAACGGCTCGCCGACGCGCCAGCGGCGTGGCGCGCCGTCCGGGTTGACGTTGGAGAAGACGCGCAGCAGGCGCGTCCCCCGCATCGGGTTCGACGGAAAGGCGTCGACGTGCAGCCGCGTGTCGTCCTGGCGCCAGCTGCGCACCCGGGCGACGACGTCGGTCGGTCGGAACGACGTGTTGCCGCGGCGCAGGTGGCCGCGGTAGTGCGGGAAGAGGCGCAGCGCGAGCGCCTCGCTGTGCTCGGCGAAGCGGACGATCATGGAGCGCAGCGCCTCCCGCTCGGCCGGCGCGCCGACCGCGCCGCGCAGCTCGCCGGAAGGCCAGCGCACCGAGACGTTCTTCGCCTTGACGTCGGCCCAGCGCGGGTCGAGGAAGCGGCGCTCGGCGTCCGTGAGCGCGAAGGCGAGATGCGGAAAAACCAGCACCTGGCCGGCCTCGACGATCGCCTCGACGCCGCGCGTCGCGCCGTCGTCGCCCCACGAGCGATCGTCGTAGCGGCGGACGATGTCAACGGTGGCGGCGGCGTCGTTCGGCATCGGCTTGCAGGCGGCCGGGCGTCTCAGCGAACCCGCAGCCCGGGCAGCGCGCCGGCGTGCGGCTCGAGGATGAAGAGGCCCGGGTTCGCCTTCTCGTCGGCGTGCGAGGCGGCGAGGACCATGCCCTCGCTGACGCCGAACTTCATCTTGCGCGGCGCCAGGTTGGCGACCAGGACGGTGAGCTTGCCGACCAGCTGCTCGGGCGCGTAGGCAGACTGGATGCCGCTGAAGACGGTGCGCGTTCGCGCCTCGCCGACGTCGAGCGTCAGCTTCAGCAGCTTGGTCGAGCCCGCGACCTTCTCGCAGGCGACGATTAGGGCGATGCGCAGGTCTAGCTTCGCGAAGTCGTCGATCGCGATCGTCGCCGCGATCGCCTCGCCGCCGGGCAGGGGCAGGACGATCGGCGCGTCGGCGGCGGCGGCTTCGGCCGGCGCCTCCAAGAGCGCGTCGAGCTGCTTCGGGTCGACGCGCTGCATCAGGTGCTGGTAGGGCGCGATCCGCGTCGGCACGGTCTCGACATCGCTCCAGGCGAAGTCGCGCTCGCGCCCGAACAGCTCGCGCGCGACGCGCCGGGCCAGCGCCGGCAGCACCGGCGCGAGCAGCACCGAGAGGACCTGAAAGCCGTGCAGCGCGCGCGAGCAGACATCCTGCAAGTCGGCGCTGCGCGCCGCGTCCTTGGCGAGCAGCCACGGCTGGGCGGCGTCGAACTCGCCGTTGATGCGGTCGGCGATCGCCATGATCTCGCGCAAGGCCTTGCCGTATTCGCGCGCTTCATAGGCATCGGCGACCGTCGTCGCGTCGCGCCGCGCCTGCTCGACGAGGGCGGCGGCGTCGGCGGCGAAGCGCAGGTTGCCGGCGAAGCGCTTGTTGATGAAGTTGGCGGCGCGGCTGGCGATGTTGACGTACTTGCCGACCAGGTCGGCGTTGACGCGGGCGACGAAATCGTCGGGGTTGAGCTCGATGTCCTCGACGTGCGCGTTCAGCTTGGCGGCGATGTAGTAGCGCAGCCACTCGGCGTTCATGCCGATCTCGAGGTAGCGCAGGGGCGAGACGCCGGTGCCGCGGCTCTTGCTCATCTTCTCGCCGCTGACGGTGATGAAGCCGTGGACGTAGACGCGGTCGGGCACCTTCTTGCCGCTGAACCTGAGCATCGCCGGCCAGAACAGGGTGTGGAAATAGGCGATGTCCTTGCCGATGAAGTGGATCTGCTCGACGGCGGGATCGGCCATGAACTCGTCGAACGAGCGCGGCTCGCCCTTCGCCTTCGCGCCGCCCTTGTCGAAGTAGTTCTTCAGCGATGCCAGGTAGCCGACCGGCGCGTCGAGCCAGACGTAGAAGTACTTGCCCGGCGCGTCCGGGATCTCGATGCCGAAGTAGGGCGCGTCGCGGCTGATGTCCCAGTCGGCGAGGCCGCCGTGGCCGTGCTCGTCGACCTTGAACCACTCGCTGATCTTGTTGAGCACTTCGGGCTGGAGCCGCCCGGGCTCGTTCGTCCAGCCCTTCAGGAAGTCGAGGCAGCGCTGCGACGAGAGCTGGAAGAAGTAGTGCTCGCTCGACTTCAGCACCGGCGTCGCCCCGGACAGCACCGAATGAGGGTTCTTCAGGGCCGTCGCGGCGTAGACCGAGCCGCAGACGTCGCAGGTGTCGCCGTAGCGATCGGGAGTGCCGCACACCGGGCATTCGCCGCGAATGTAGCGGTCGGGCAGGAACATCGACTTGACCGGATCGAAGAACTGCTCGACCGTCTTCACCGCGATCAGCCCTTCCTTTCTCAGGTGCAGGTAGATGTCCTTCGCCAGGGCATGGTTCTCCGGCCCGTCGGTCGAATGCCAGTTGTCGAACGAGATGTGGAAGCCGTCGAGGTAGCGCTTCCTGCCCGCGGCGATCTCGGCGACGAAGGCCTGCGGCGTCTTGCCCGCCTTCTCGGCCGCGATCATGATCGGCGCGCCGTGGGCGTCGTCGGCGCAGACGAAATGCACCTCCTGGCCGCGCATGCGCTGGAAGCGAACCCAGATGTCGGCCTGGATGTATTCCATCATGTGGCCGATGTGGAAAGGCGCGTTCGCGTAAGGCAACGCCGTCGTGACGAAGAGCTTGCGGGGCATGGGTCGACCGGTAGGGGAACCCATGATTTTAGGTTCGCCCGGCCGCGAGCGCCGGCGCCGCCGGCCGCCTCGTCCTGCCCGTGGCCCGGGGCGGCCCCACTGGCTTCGATCGAGGAGTCGCTGCGCTAGACTGGCCCGCTCCCCTCGCCGAATCGCCTGCCTCATGCCCCTCGCCGACACCGATCTGCTCCGCGCCCTGCAGGCCGTCGTCGACCCCGAGACCGGTCGCGACTTCGTCTCGGCCAAGCAGCTGAAGAACCTGCGCATCGAGGGCGGCGACGTCGCCTTCGACGTCGAGCTCGGCTATCCGGCGCGCTCGCAGGTCGAAGCGCTCAGGAAGGCACTGATCGCCGCGGCGCGGAGCGTTCCCGGCGTCGCCAACGTCAGCGTCAACGTCGTCTCGAAGATCGTTCCCCACGCGGTCCAGCGCGGGGTGCAGCTGCTGCCGAACGTGAAGAACATCGTCGCCGTCGCGTCGGGCAAGGGCGGCGTCGGCAAGAGCACGACTGCCGTCAACCTCGCGCTCGCGCTCGCCGCCGAAGGCGCCAAGGTCGGCATCCTCGACGCCGACATCTACGGCCCGAGCCAGCCGATGATGATGGGCATCGAGGGCCGGCCCGAATCGAGCGACGGCAAGACGATGGAGCCGATGGAGAACTACGGCGTCCAGGTGATGTCGATCGGCTTTCTCGTCGAGCAGGACAACCCGATGATCTGGCGCGG
>DASYKC010000081.1:0-11540 GCA_035995885.1 Caldimonas sp.
GAGGGCGTCAACGTGCTCGCCGGCACCTTCCTCTCGCACATCGGCCTCGCGGTCACGGACTTCGCGAAGCAGAAGAAAGTTTTCTTCCTCGCCGCGGAGCCGCTCACCGACAAGATCACCTGGCAGAACGGCAACAAGTATACCTACCGGCTGCGCGCCACGACCTACATGCAGACCGCGATGCTGTTGCCGGCCGCGGTTGCCGCCAAGAAGAAGCGCTGGGCGCTCGTCTATCCGAACTTCGAGTACGGCCAGTCGGCCGCCGAGCGCTTCAAGGAGCTGATGAAGGCGCGCCAGCCGGACGTCGAGTTCCTTCCGGACCAAGCGACGCCTCTCGGCCGTATCGAAGCCGGCGCCGTCGTCCAGGCGCTCTCCGACGCCAAGCCCGACGCGATCTTCAACGTGCTCTTCGGCGCCGACCTGTCGAAGTTCGTGCGCGAGGGCAACACGCGCGAGCTGTTCAAGGGCCGCGACGTCGTCAGCCTGCTCACCGGCGAGCCCGAGTACATCGAGCCGCTGAAGGAAGAGGCGCCGGTCGGCTGGATCGTCACCGGCTATCCGTACTACGGCATCCAGACGGACGAGCACAAGAAGTTCTTCCTCGCCTATTTCCGCAAGTACAACGAGTACCCGCGGCTCGGCTCGGTGGTCGGCTACTCGACCATCATCTCGATCGCCGAGGGGATCAAGAAGGCGAAGTCGACCGACACCGAGAAGCTGATCGCCGCGTTCTCCGGCCTCACCTTCATGTCGCCGCTCGGCAAGGTGACCTATCGGCCGATCGACCACCAGTCGACGATGGGCGCCTACCTCGGCAAGACCAAGCTCGAAGGCTCGAAGGGCGTGATGACCGACTACGTCTATCTCGACGGCGCCAAGTACCTGCCGAGCGACGACGAGGTGAAGAAGCTGCGGGCGATCGACTGACGCCGGGCGCGCTTTCGGCCGAGCGGCACTCGCCACCATGAGCGCCCTCGTCCTCCAGATCCTGACCGGGCTCGCGTCGGCGTCGGCGCTCTTCCTCGTCGCCAGCGGCCTCTCGCTCATCTTCGGCGTGACCCGGATCGTCAACTTCGCGCACGGCTCGTTCTACATGCTCGGCCTCTACGGCGCGGTCGCGCTGACGTCGGCGTGGGGCGCCGGGCCGCTCGGCTTCTGGGGCGGCGTGCTGCTCGCCGCGCTCGCCGTCGCGGCGCTCGGCGCGCTGCTCGAGATGCTGGTCCTGCGCCGTCTCTATTCGGCGCCCGAGCTCTACCAGCTGCTCGCGACCTTCGCGCTCGTCCTCGTCATCCGCGACGCGACGCTGCGCGCCTGGGGCCCCGAGGACCTGCTCGGCCCGAAGGCTCCGGGTCTCAAGGGCGCGATCGACATCCTCGGCAAGCCGTTCCCGAGCTATGACGTGCTCTCGATCTTCATCGGCCCGATCGTTCTCGGCGTGCTCTGGCTGCTGCTGACGCGAACCCGCTGGGGCCTGCTCGTCCGCGCCGCGACGCAGGACCGCGAGATGGTCGGCGCGCTCGGCGTCAACCAGCGCTGGCTGTTCACGTCGGTGTTCGGGCTCGGCACCTTCCTCGCCGCGCTCGGCGGCGCGCTGCAGATGCCGCACGAGCCGGCCAACCTCAACCTCGACCTGGCGCTGATCGGCGAGGTCTTCGTCGTCGTCGTCGTCGGCGGCATGGGATCAATCGGCGGTGCCTTCGTCGCCGCGATCGTGATCGCGATGGTCAAGGCGTTCTGCATCGCCGCCGGAACGATCGACGTCTTCGGCGCGCCGTTCCCGCTCAGCAAGCTGACGCTGGTCGCCGAGTTCGGCGTGATGGCGGTCGTGCTCGTCTGGCGGCCGTCGGGCCTCTTCGGCAAGCCGCAGGGCGTGGTTCGCGCGACGGCCGAGATCGAGGCGCCGCTCAGGCCGCTGCCTCTGCGCTGGCGCCAGGCCGGGGCCGCCGCGCTCGTCGCCCTCGTGCTCGTCGCGTTCCTCGCCGGCCCGGCGCCGTACGCGATCGTGCTGATGATCGACGTCCTCATCGCCGTCCTCTTCGCCGCCAGCCTGCACTTCCTGATGGGGCCGTCGGGAATGCATTCGTTCGGCCACGCCGCCTACTTCGGCCTCGGCGCGTATGGCGCGGCGCTCTGCTTCAAGGCGCTCGGCCTGCCGATGGAAGCGTCGCTCCTGCTCGCGCCGCTGCTCGCCGCGCTCGGCGCCTTCGTCTTCGGCTGGTTCTGCGTCCGCCTCTCGGGCGTCTACCTGGCGATGCTGACGCTCGCCTTCGCGCAGATCGTCTGGTCGGTCGTGTTCCAGTGGGACGCGGTCACCGGCGGCAGCAACGGCCTGGTCGGCATCTGGCCGGCGCCGTGGCTGGCGCCGAAGTGGGCGTACTACCTGCTCGTCCTCGCCTGCACCTTCGCCGGCTGCGGCCTCCTCGTTCGCATGCTGCACGCGCCGATCGGCCTGGCGCTGCGCGGCAGCCGCGACTCGCCGCTGCGCGCCGCCGCGATCGGCATCGCCGTGCCGCGACTGCAGTGGATCGCCTTCGTCGTCGCCGGCACCGTCGCGGGGCTCGCCGGTGCCCTCTTCGCCTTCGCCAAGGGAACGATCTCGCCCGAGACGCTCGGCGTCGGCAAGTCGGTCGACGGCCTCGTCATGGTCCTGCTCGGCGGCGTCCACGCCGTCTCGGGCCCGTGGGTCGGCGCGGCCCTCTTCACCTGGCTGCAGGACACGGTGGCGCGCCAGACCGACTACTGGCGCGCGCTCCTCGGCATCACGATGCTCGTGCTGGTCCTCGTCTTCCCGCTCGGCGTCGCCGGCGGGCTGAAGCGGCTCTTCATCCGCGAGGCGATGCCGTCGTGAGTGCGGGCGCAGCGATCGCCGCGGCGCCCGCCGGTGCGCTGCTGTCAGTGCAGCGGCTGGCCAAGGCGTTCGGCGGCGTCAGGGCCGTCGACAACGTCAGCTTCGACCTCGGCGCCGGCGAGATGCTGGCGCTGATCGGCCCGAACGGCGCCGGCAAGACGACGTGCTTCAACATGGTCGGCGGCCAGCTCGCGCCCGATGCCGGCTCGGTCCGGCTCGGCGGCGTCGAGCTCGTCGGCATGAAGCCGGAAGCGATCTGGCGCCAGGGCGTCGGCCGGACGTTCCAGATCGCCGAGACCTTCGCCTCGCTCACGGTGCGCGAGAACGTCCAGCTCGCGCTGCTCTCGCACGCGCGCCGCGTCCTCGGCGTCTGGCGCGCGGCGCGAACGCAGTACGCGGGCGAAGCCGACGCGCTGCTCGCGAGCGTCGGCATGCAGGCGCAGGCGGAGCGGGCGATGAGCGTGCTCGCCTACGGCGACGTCAAGCGCGTCGAGCTCGCGATCGCGCTCGCCAACCGGCCGCGCCTCTTGCTGATGGACGAGCCGACCGCCGGCATGGCGCCGCGCGAGAGGAACCAATTGATGGCCCTGGCGCGCCGGCTTGCCCACGAGCAGTCGATCGGCGTCCTCTTCACCGAGCACAGCATGGACGTCGTCTTCGCGCACGCCGATCGCATCATCGTCCTCGCGCGCGGCGAGCTGATCGCCGAAGGGCCGCCGGCAGCGGTGCGCGACGACGCCCGCGTTCGCGAGGTCTACTTCGGCGGCGGCACGACCTTCGCGGTCGCCGCCACGGCGCAGAGCGATGCTTGACGTGCATTCGCTCGACGCCTGGTACGGCGCTGCGCAGGTGCTCTACGGCGTCTCGCTCGGCGTCGGCGCGGGCGAATGCGTCGCCCTCGTCGGCCGCAACGGCGCCGGCAAGTCGACGACGATGAAGGCGATCATGGGCCTGACGGCGCGCCGGCGCGGCCGCATCGTCTTCCGCGGCACCGACATCTCGTCGTGGCCGACGTACCGGATCGGCCGCCTCGGCCTCGGCTGGGTCCCGGAGGACCGGCGCATCTTCACCGACCTCAGCGTGCGCGAGAACCTCGCCGTCGCGCGCCAAGCGCCGCGCGACGGCGCGCCGACCTGGACCGAGGACAAGCTCTACGCGCTGTTCCCGAACCTCGCGGCGATGCCCGATCGTCCCGGCGGCCGCATGAGCGGCGGCGAGCAGCAGATGCTCACCGTCGCGCGAACGCTGATGGGCAACCCCTACCTCGTCCTTCTCGACGAGCCGTCGGAAGGCGTCGCGCCGCTGATCGTCGAGGAGATGGCGCGGATGATCGTCGCGCTGAAGAAGGCAGGCGTGTCGATCCTTCTCTCGGAGCAGAACCTGCACTTCGCCCGGCTCGTGTCGGATCGCGCCGTCGTCCTCGAGAAGGGCGAGGTCAAGTTCGTCGGTGCCATGGAGGCGTTGATGAGCGACGACGCCTTGTTGCGCACCCATCTGAGCGTCTGAACACCATGGCCAGCACGCGGCGCATCGCCGGCATCGACGTCGGCGGCACCTTCACCGACCTGATCGTCGTCGACGATGCGAGCGGCGAGGTGCGGATCGCGAAAGTGCCGACGACGGTCGACAACCAGGCCTTCGGCGTTCTCGCCGCGCTCGAAGCGGCCGGCGTCGACCCGGCGTCGCTCGACGCGATCGTCCACGGCACGACGACGACGACCAACGCGATGCTCGAACGCAAGATCGCGACCGTCGGCCTGATCACGACGAAGGGCTTTCGCGACGTCCTCGAGCTCGGTCGGCGCACGCGGCCGACGCCGTACGGTCTGAAGGGCCGCTTCGTGCCGCTGATCGAACGTCATCTCCGCCTCGAGGTCGACGAGCGCATGGACGCCGAAGGCCGCGTCCTCGTGCCGCTCGACGAGGCCGCCGTCGCCGCCGCGGCAACGCGGCTGATCGCGCTCGGCGCGGAGAGCGTCGTCGTCCACTTCCTGCACAGCTACATCAACGCGGCGCACGAGGCACGCGCCGCCGCGATTGTCCGCTCGCTCTGGCCGAACCGCTACGTGACGGCGGGCCATACCGTCGTCGCCGAGCAGCGCGAGTACGAGCGCGGCACGACGGCGGCCGTCAACGCCGCGATCCAGCCGGTGCTGCATCGCTACATCGAACGCCTGCAGAACGAGCTCGCCGGGCGTGGCTTCGCGCGCGAGCTGCTCGTCATGCAGGGCAACGGCGGCACGGTGTCGGCGCGCATCGTCACCGAGCACGCCGTCGCGACCGTGATGTCGGGGCCGGCATCGGGCGTGATCGCCGCTGCGGCGACGGCACTGCAAGCCGGCGCGCGCCCGGGCGAGTTCGCCAACGTTGTCACCTACGACATGGGCGGGACGTCGAGCGACGTCGCCCTCGTCCTCGGCGGCATGCCGTCGGTGTCGAGCGACCTCGAGCTCGAGTACGCGATGCCGATCCACGTGCCGATGGTCGATGTCCACACGATCGGCGCCGGCGGCGGTTCGATCGCCTCGGTCGACGCGTCGGGCATGCTGCGCGTCGGCCCCGAGAGCGCGGGGGCGACGCCGGGGCCGATCTGCTACGGCCGCGGCGGCACGCGGCCGACGATCACCGACGCCAACCTCGTCCTCGGCCGGCTCGACCCGGCGCGGCTGCTCGCGGTCGAGCACGCGGTCTCGATGGAGGCGATCCGCGCCGCGATCGTCGAACACGTCGGCGCGCCGCTCGGCCTCGACGCGACCGCGGCCGCGGCGGCGATCGTCCGCGTCGCCAACGACAAGATGGCCGGCGCGATCCGCATGGTGAGCCTGGCGCGCGGTCACGATCCGCGCGACTTCGCCCTGTTCGCGTTCGGCGGCGCCGGGCCGTTGCATGCGGCGGCGCTGGCGCAGGAGCTGGCGATCCCGAAGCTGCTGATCCCGGCGCGGCCCGGCCTCACCAATGCGCTCGGCTGCGTCGTCGCCGACCTGCGCCACGATTTCGTCGTCACCGTCAACCAGCCGCTCGAGGCGCTCGCCGAGGGTCGCGTCGCCGCCGTCTTCGCGGCGCAGATCGCGAGCGGCAAGGAGCTGCTCGCGCGCGAGAACGTCGCCGTCGAGCAGGTCGTGACGCTGCATCGCGCCGACATGCAGTTCCAGGGCCAGAGCCACATCCTGCCGGTGGCGATCGGCTCGATCGCGATCACGGTCGCCGAGCTGCGCGAAGCCTTCACGGCGGCGTACTGGAAGCGCTTCGGCGTCGCGCTGCCCGAGATCCGACCGGTGCTCGTCAACCTGCACACGGCGGTGATCGGCAAGCGCAGGGCGGTGTCGCTGAAGGCGATCGCGGCGGCGCGGCCGGCGGCTTCGCTCGTCGATGCGAGGCGGACGACGCGCCCGGTGTGGTTTGCGGGCGGCTGGCAGGACACGCCGGTCTACCTGCGCGAGCGCTTGCCGCTCGCTGCCCGCTTCGTCGGCCCGGCGATCATCGAGCAGCTCGACTGCACGACGGTGGTCGAGCCGGGCAATCGGGTCGAGGTCGATGCGATCGGCAACCTCATCGTCTCGGTCTGACGACGTGAGGCCCGCCTGCATCACGCCGGCGCAGCGCGTACGATGAAAGCCGCCATGGACAGCGTCGATCCGATCACCCTCTCGGTCCTGCAGAATGGTCTGATGCAGGTCTGCAACGAGATGGACCTCGCCTTCGTCCGCAGCGCCTTCAGTCCCGTCATCGCCGAGGCGCTCGACCGCTCCGACGGCATCTATCACCGCGACAGCGGCGAGCTGATCGCGCAGGGCGAGCTCGGCTTGCCGGTGTTCGTCGGCACGATGCAGTTCACGGTGCAGGCGGTGATCGAGCGCGTCAACCGGCTCGAGATTCCGCTCGCGCCGGGCGACGTCTTCATCGTCAACGACCCGTACCTCGGCGGCACGCACCTGATGGACGTCAAGTTCGTGCAGCCGTGCTTCCGCGACGGCCGGCTGTGGTGCTGGCTCGCCAACACCGGCCACTGGCCCGACACCGGCGGCATGGTGCCGGGGGGCTTCTCGGCCAACGCGACCGAGGTCGAGCAGGAGGGGCTGCGCCTGCCGCCCGTCAAGCTCTACAAGCAGGGCGTGATGGACGACGAGATCCTCTCGATCATCCTCTCGAACATCCGCATCGCCGACCAGCGCATCGGCGACATCAAGGCACAGGCGGCGGCGCTCGCGACCGGCAAGGCGCGCCTCGACGCGCTGCTCGACCGCTACGGCGACGCGACCGTCGACGCCGCGATCGTCGAGCTCAAGCGCCGCGCCGCGCGCCAGATGCGCGAGAAGATCGCGACCATCGGCGACGGCGTCTACGAGGGCGAGGCGTTCGTCGATTCCGACGGCGTCGTCGACGCGCCGCTGCGCATCGCGATGCGGATCACCAAGAGCGGCGGCAGCGACGTCGAGCGCGCGGCGTTGTCGTTCGACATGAGCGGCTCGTCGCCGCCGTGCCAGGGGCCGATGAACAGCGTCATCGCGACGACGCGGTCGTCGATCTACCTCGCCGTCAAGCACGTCTTTCCGGAAGCGGCGATCAACGCCGGCACGTTCGAGCCGCTGCACATCGTCGATCCCGAAGGCACCTTTCTCTACGCGCACTACCCGCGGCCGGTCTCGGGCTGCGCCGCCGAAGTGAGCCAGCGCATCGCCGAGGCGGTATTCGCCGCGCTCGGCCAGGCGATCCCCGACGAGCTCTTCGGCGCACCGGCAGGCACCAGCGGCAACCTCGGTGTCGGCGGCTTCGATCCGGAGAAGAACCGCGCCTACGTGATGTACGTGATCTCGGGCGGCGGCTACGGCGGCAGCCCGGAAGGCGATGGCCTGTCGAACGGCTGCTCGACGATCGGCATCTCGAAGACGACGCCGATCGAGATCATGGAGCAGCTCTACCCGGTGCTGTTCGAGGAGTACTCGCTGCACGAAGGCTCGGGCGGCGGCGGCGAGCACCGCGGCGGCTTCGGCGTCAACTACCGCATCCGGCTGCGCCGTGGCGAGGCGCGCGTCTCGATGGTGATGGACCACGGCCGCGTCGGCCCGCCGGGCGCGCAGGGCGGCGGCGTCGGCGGCACCAACAAGGTGGGGATCGTCCGCAACGGCGTCGTCTACGTGCCGCCGCATCTCTCGAAGGACCAGGACATCGCCATCCGCGCCGGCGACGTGATCGCCGTCTCGACGCCCGGCGGCGGCGGTTTCGGCCCGGCCGGGGAGCGGCCGGCCGCCGCGCGCGAGCGCGATCTCGCCCTCGGCTACTACTCGCCGGCCGAATCGGCGCGCGCCTTCGGTGTCGCCGACGCGCCGGACGGACAAGGCGGAGGTCGCCGATGAGCGAGCGTGCCGCGGCAGTCGCGATCGCCAGCCCCTGCATCGGCGTCTGCGCGATCGAGCCGCAGAGCGGCTGGTGCGAAGGCTGTCTGCGCACGATCGACGAGATCGCCGCCTGGGGCGCGCTCGACGACCGCTCGCGGCGCGAGGTCTGGAAGCGGCTGCCGGCGCGGCGCGCGGCGCGCGAGGCGCAGGCCGGCGCGAAGGAGTCGACATGACGTCGATCGACTTCTGGTTCGACCCGGTCTCGCCCTACGCCTACCTCGCCTTCGAGCGCCTGCCCGAGGCGTTCGCCGGCCTGTCGTACACCGTCGCCTACCGGCCGATCGTCTTCGGTGCGCTGCTCAAGGCGTTCGACCACAAGGGCCCGGCCGAGATCGAGCCGAAGCGCGCCTGGACCTTTCGCCAGGTGCACTGGCTGGCGCACCGCGCCGGCATCCCGATCGAGACGCCGGCGCGCCATCCGTTCAACCCGATCGGCCTGTCGCGGCTGGCCTGGGCGACCGCACCCGACGGCGGCACGCCCGGCCGCTTCGCCTGCGAGGCGATCCTGCGCCATGTCTGGCGCGGCGGCGCCGACGCCGAGGCGCCGGAGCGCGTCGGCGCGCTCGCCGCCGAGCTCGCGCCGCGCGTCGATCCGGCGAGCGACGCCAACAAACAGCGCCTGCGCGTGGCGACCGACGCGGCGCTGGCGCACGGCGTCTTCGGCGTTCCCACCCTCGGCATCGGCGCCAAGCTGTTCTGGGGCTTCGACGCCCTCGACATGGCGGCCGCCTTCGTGCGCGGCGATCCCTGGTTCGACGCGCCGCATTGGCAGCGCGAGGGTGCACCGCGCCCGGGCGTCAAGCGGGCATGAATGCCGCTAGCGCAGATCGCGCGCGCATCGTCTCGGGGTTTCACCCAAGGAACTGAGCCCCTGTTTTCGCCGGCGCGTCGCGAAAAGTTGTCAATATTCGACTTGGCGTCGCCCCAGGCGACACGTTTCAAGCACGGAGGGATTCCCACATGGTCACAACAGCGGTTCCGGTAGGCTCCAATGCCGCCCGGCCGATGACACGCGAAGAGAAGAAAGTCATCTTCGCGTCGAGCCTCGGAACGGTCTTCGAGTGGTACGACTTCTATGTCTACCTCGCCCTTGCGACGATCATCGCCAAGCAGTTCTTCTCGGCGCTCGATCCGACCGCCGGTTTCATCTTTGCGCTGCTGGGTGCGGCCGCCGGCTTCATCGTCCGGCCGTTCGGCGCGCTCGTCTTCGGTCGTCTCGGCGACATGATCGGACGCAAGTACACGTTCCTGGTGACGATCATCATCATGGGCCTGTCGACCTTCCTGCTCGGATTGCTGCCGTCCTACGGATCGATCGGCGTCGCCGCGCCGACGATCCTGATCCTGCTGCGGCTCATGCAAGGCCTCGCCCTCGGCGGCGAGTACGGCGGCGCAGCGACCTATGTCGCCGAGCATTCGCCCAAGGGCAAGCGCGGCGCCTACACGGCGTGGATCCAGACCACCGCCACGCTCGGCTTCTTTCTGTCGCTGATCGTGGTGCTGATCATCCGTCGCACCATGGGCCCCGATGCCTTCGGCGACTGGGGTTGGAGGCTGCCGTTCCTGTTCTCGATCCTGCTGCTCGGCGTCAGCGTCTGGATCCGCCTGTCGCTGAACGAGTCGCCGGCTTTCAAGAAGATGAAGGAAGAAGGCAAGACCTCGAAGGCGCCGCTCACCGAATCGTTCGGACAGTGGAAGAACCTGAAGATCGTGATCCTTGCGCTGATCGGCCTGACCGCCGGCCAGGCGGTGGTCTGGTACACCGGGCAGTTCTATGCCCAGCTGTTCCTGATCCAGACGCTCAAGGTCGATCTCGACACGGCGTACATCCTCCTGGGGATCGCCCTGGTGATCGGCACGCCTTTCTTCATCGTCTTCGGCTCCCTCTCGGACAAGATCGGCCGCAAGCCCATCATCATGGCGGGCTGTCTCATCGCCGCGCTGGCCTACTTTCCGCTGTTCCGGGCCTTGACCGAGTCGGCCAATCCCGACCTTGCCAAGGCGCAAGCCACCAACAAGGTCGTCGTTCACGCCAATCCGAAGGAGTGCTCGTTCCAGGCCAACCCGGTGGCGCGCGACATCGACTTCACGACCTCCTGCGACATCGCCAAGCGCTTCCTGGCGCAAAACTCGGTCAGCTACGACAACATCGATGTCCCGGCCGGCACGGCGGCGACCGTCTCGATCGGCGACAAGGTCATCACGGTGCCGTCGGGCGTCGTCGTGGCCTCGAAGTTCGACGCCGACAGCGTCAAGAAGATCGCGGCCTACAAGAAGGAGGTGGGCGACGCGCTCAAGGCGGCGGGCTATCCGACCAAGGCGGATCCCGACAAGATCAACAAGCCGATGGTCGTCCTCATCCTGGTCGTCCTCGTGATTTTCGTGACGATGGTCTACGGCCCGATCGCGGCGATGCTCGTGGAGATGTTCCCGACGCGCATCCGCTACACGTCGATGAGCTTCCCGTATCACGTCGGCAACGGCTGGTTCGGCGGGCTGCTGCCGAGCGTGGGCTTCGCGATCGTCGCCCTCACGGGCAACATCTACAACGCGCTCTGGTACCCGATCTCCATCGCGGCGATGAGCTTCGTCGTCGGCATGCTGTTCGTCCGCGAGACCAAGGACGTCGACATCTACGCGCAGGAACGCTGACGGTTTTCTCGCGCATCACTGAGGCCGGCAGCGCAAGCGCCGGCCTTTTTTCTTGGCCGCGTCGGCCGGCGGCGATCAGGCGAAGAGCGCCGCGTGCTGCTCGCGCAGCCGGTTCTTCTGCACCTTGCCCATCGCGTTCCTCGGCAGCTCGGCGACGACGAAGATCGCCTTGGGCACCTTGAAGTTGGCGATCCTGGCCTTGAGCGCCCGGCCGAGCGCGTCGGCGTCGACCGACGCGCCGGGGCGCGGCACGACGACGGCGACGACGGCCTCGCCGAAGTCCGAGTGCGGCACGCCGACCACGGCGCTCTCGGCGACGCCCGGCATCTCGTTGCAGACCGCCTCGATCTCGGCCGGGTAGACGTTGTAGCCGCCGCTGATGATGAGGTCCTTGCTGCGGCCGACGATCGAGAGGTAGCCGAGGTCGTCGATCACGCCCAGGTCGCCGGTGCGAAACCAGCCGTCGCCGGTGAACTCCTCGCTGGTCTTCTCGGGCATGCGCCAGTAGCCGGCGAAGACGTTCGGGCCGCGCACCTCGATCCCGCCGACCGAGCCGTCGGCGAGGATCGCGCCGTCGGCACCGACGACGCGCAGCTCGACGCCGGGCAGCGGAAAGCCGACCGTGCCGCCGCGCCGCTCGCCTT
>DASYKC010000082.1:0-15228 GCA_035995885.1 Caldimonas sp.
GAGCGGCGTGTAGACGTACGGGATCTGGCGCGCGACGTCCTTGAGCACGCGCTCGCGAACCTGGCTCGTGTGCATGCCGACGATGGCGTCGATCGCGCCGGCGTTCATGAGCCCCGCGGTGACGCTGCCGACCTCGGTCGACTCGTCGGACGAATCGATCACGCACAGGCGGAGCTTGCGATCGAGCAGGCCGCCGGCGGCGTTGATCTCGGCCTGGGCGAGCTGCGCACAGGCGATCGACGAAGGGCCCCAGATGCCGGCCGAGCCGTTGATGGGAACGAGCAGGCCGACGACGAAGTCGGCGCCGTCGGCGAGCGCTTGGCGGCGGGCGGCAGAGCGGCGGGCGCGAACGAGCGATGGCGCGACCTTCGCGCCGGCGCAATTGCCGACCGCCAATTCGGGCATCGTCACTCCCAGGGGCCCGCGCGGGGCGTCGGGGGCTTTTGCATCCCCTCGTTTTTGCTTTCTCGGGAAAGCGACTTCTACAATATCACAGCATGAATCGATTCGACCCTCATCTCGGCCTGCTGCTCGAGCGTGCCGGTCGCGTCGTCGGCGAACGGCTCGACCGCGCCTTCGGCCGCGACGGCGTCACCGCGGATCACTGGCGCGTCCTTCGTCTCCTCGCCGACGGCGAAGGCCACACGATGGGCGAGATCGCCGAGCGGCTGCAGATGAATCCGCCGACGCTGACCAAGCTCGTCGACCGGATGGTCGGCAAGTCGCTGGTCCAGCGTGCCGCCGACCCCGAAGACAGCCGGCGCGTCCTCGTCTACGCGACCGACGCCGGCTTCGGTCTGTTGAACGAATTGCAAGGCAAGGTCGATCAGCACCACGCCGCGCTGCAGGCGCTGCTCGGCGACCGCAACGCGCGCCAGCTCGAGCGCCTGCTGACGACCTTGATCGAGGCGGCGCAACGACCGACGGCGTGAGCCGACGCGCGGCGCCGACGCGCCGCAGCGGAACGCGCTAGACGGCGGGATGGCGCCGATGCCAGTCGGTGACGCGCTGGAAGGCGCGGCCGACGCGGACGATCGCCGCCTCGCCGAGGTGCCGGCCGACGAACTGGGCGCCGATCGGCAGCCCGGTCGCGGTGAAGGCCACGGGCAGCGTCAGCGCCGGGTGCCCGGACATGTCGAACGGCGCGCTGAAGCGGGTCAGCGCCGCGAGCTCGGCGGGCACCCGGCCGAGCATCGCCATGCGCGCGACGGTCGGCGCGGCGATCGGCTGCGCCGGAACGAGCATCGCGTCGACGGCGTCGAGCGCGGCGACGACGCGGCCGGCGAAGTCGCGCCGGCGCAGCAGGATGCGCTGGTAGTCGAGGCCGGCAAGGGCACGGCCCGCGTCGATGAGCCCGGCCAGTCCCGGGCCGTAGCGCCCGCGCTGCGAAGGAAAGGTCGCGTCGTGCGCGACCGCGGTCTCGACCGCGCAGTTCGGCCCCCAGTCGGCGATCGCGCCGGCGACGTCGGGAAATCGCATGGACACGATCTCGGCGCCGAGCGAGCGCACCGTCGCCAGCGCCGACTCGACGGCGCGACGCGTCTCGACATCGACGTCGTCGAGGGCATAGCGCTCGTCGAAGCCGATGCGAACGCCGCGCAGCGTGCCGTCGTCGCCGGCGAGGTAGTCGGGGACGTCGCTGCGCAGCGCGGTCGGGTCGCGCGGGTCGCTGCCGGCGATCGCGCCGAGCATGACGCCGGCGTCGGCGGCGCTCCGGCACATCGGGCCGATGTGGTCGAGCGACGCGGCGAGCTCGAAGCAGCCGAAGCGCGACACCCGCCCCCAGGTCGGCTTCAGGCCGGTGTTGCCGTTGGCGGCGGACGGAAAGCGGATCGAGCCGCCGGTGTCCGAGCCGAGCGAGCCGAAGCACAAGCCCGCCGCGGTCGCCACGCCCGAGCCGCTCGACGATGCGCCCGACCAGTGGTCGCGGTGCCAGGGATTGACCGGCGGCACGACGTCGGGATGGTGGTCGGCGAACGCGCCTTCGGTGAGCTGCAGCTTGCCGAGCAGCACGGCGCCGGCCTCGCGCAGCTTGCGGACGACGGTCGCATCGACCGCGGGCACGAAGCCGCCGTGCAGCGGCATCCCGGCCGCGGTGGCGATGCCTTCGGTCCAGCACAGGTCCTTGACGGCGATCGGCACGCCGTGGAGCTGCGACAGGATCTGGCGCCGGCCGATCATCTGCTCGGCGGCGCGCGCCTGCGCCAGCGCCAGCTCGGGCGTGACGAGCGCGTACGACTTCAGGCCCGGGTCGACGCGCTCGATCCGGCGCAGCATCGATTCGGCAAGCTCGACCGGCGAAACCTTGCGCGCCGCCAGCAGGCGCGACAGCTCGCCGATCTCGAGGTAGTGCAGGTCGTCGCCGGTCACGGCCGATTCTGGCCCGGATGCGATCGCGGCGTCGCCTCCGATCGGCCTCAGGCAGCGGCCGAGCGAACGTGCTCGGGGCGAATTCCCATGCCGAGCAGGCGCGCGAAGAGGCGCTGCAGCGCCGGCACCGCGGTGACGACGCGGATCGGCAGCGGCACCTCGAGCGCGGCGCCGGTGCCGCTCATCACCGGCACGAGGACGTTGTTCTGGATGCCGACCTGCACGGCCTGGGTCGCCTTGGTCGGCCAGAGGCGGCGCCGCCGCACCGCGTCGAGATCGTCGGCGCCGACGCTGCCGTCGTGCAGCGTCACCGCGAGCAGGTTGGCGGCGGCGACCGCGTCCTGGATCGCGAGGTTGATGCCGACGCCGCCGATCGGCGACATCGCGTGCGCCGCATCGCCGATGCAGAGCAGCCCCGGCCTCGACCACTCGGTCAGGCGATCGACCGCGACGGTGAGCAGCTTGACGTCGTCCCACGAGCGGACGTCGGCGGCGATGTGCGGGCCGAGCACCGGCGCCGCGTCGACCACCTGGGCATGCAGCTCCTCGATCGGCCGCTGCCGCAGCGCGTCGGCGCCGCCTTTGGCGATGACGAACGCGCACTGCCAGTAGTCGCCGCGGTCGATGGTGACGACGAAGTGGCCGGGCGCGATCCGCGCCAGGCTGTTGTCGGTCTCGGCCGGATCGCGCGCGACGCGGAACCAGAGGACGTCGATCGGCGCGCCGAGGTCTTCGACCGCGAGCTGCGCGGCGGCGCGCACCGTCGAGTGGCGGCCGTCGCAGCCGACCGTGAGGCCGGCGCGGATCGCGAAGTCGCCGTCGGGCGACGTGCCGTGAACGCCGGCGACGCGGCCGTCTTCCTCGATCAACCCGGTCACCTCGGCGCGCATGCGCAGCGTGAACGCGGGCAGCTTCTTCGCCTCGCCGGCGAGGAAGTCGAGGAACTCCCACTGCGGCATCAGCGCGATGAAGGCGTAGCGCGCCGGCAGGCCGCGGAAGTCGCCGAGCTGGACGTGCTTCGTGCCGAACCAGCCGCCGATCACCTCGAGGCGGCGATGCGGCCGCTTCAGGAACTCGTCGAGGAGACCGAGCTCGTCCATGATGCGCAGCGTCGACGGATGGACGGTGTCGCCGCGGAAGTCGCGCAGGAAGTCGCCGTGCTTCTCGAGCACGACCGTGGCGACGCCGGCGCGAGCGAGCAGGTAGCCGAACATCATCCCGGCCGGGCCGCCGCCGGCGATGCAGCACGTCGTCGACGCGTTCTCGGCAAGTTCGGCCATCGCCTCTCCGTTGCTGTGCCCGTCGCGGCTGCCGTCGAAGACGCGAGCGTGGCGCGCGGCGCGCGGGCGGCTGCCATTAAGCCAGATCGACGGCGCGACGGCGATGCCGCCATCGCCGCGGCCGAGAATGCGGCCATGACCTCGGCCCGCCACGACTGCGACTTCCTGATCGTCGGCGCCGGCATCGCCGGCGCGTCGATCGGCCACTTCCTCGCGCCGCACGGCCGCACGGTCGTCCTCGAGTGCGAGAGCCAGCCCGGCTATCACTCGACCGGTCGATCGGCGGCGCTCTTCCTGGAAAGCTACGGCACGGCGCAGGTGCGCGCGCTGACACTCGCGAGCCGCGCCTTCCTCGAAGCGCCGCCCGACGGCTTCGCCGACGGACCGATCCTCGCGCCGCGCGGCGCCCTCTTCGTCGCCGCGCCGGGGCAGGACGCCGAGCTCGCCGCGCTCTGGCAGGTGATGCCGTCGGTGAGCCCGCGCGGCCGCCTGCTCGACGCCGCCGGCGCGCGCGATCTCGTCCCGGTGCTGCGCCGCGAGCACGTCCTCGGCGCGGTGTTCGAGCCCGACGCCGCCGACATCGACGTGCACCGGCTCCACCACGGCTTCCTGCGCAGCATCCGGCGCCACGGCGGCCGCATCGTCGGCGACGCCGAGGTATGCGCGATCGCGCGCGACGAGGGCGGCCCCTGGAACGTCGACGCGGCCGGCGTCCGCTACCGCGCGCCGCTGCTCGTCGACGCTGCCGGCGCGTGGTGCGACGAAGTCGCCGCGCTCGCCGGCATCGCGCCGATCGGCCTGGTGCCGAAGCGGCGCAGCATCTTCACCTTCGCGCCGCCCGAAGGCGTCGACACGACGCGCTGGCCGCTCTTCGGCAGCGTCGACGAGCGCTGGTACGTCAAGCCCGACGCGGGTCTCCTGCTCGGCTCGCCCGCCAACGCCGACGCCGTCGCGGCGCAGGACGTCCAGCCCGAGGAGCTCGACATCGCGCTCGCCATCGATCGCATCGAGGCGGCGACGACGCTCGCCGTCCGGCCGCGCCGCACCTGGGCCGGGCTGCGCTCCTTCGTCGCCGACGGCGACCTGGTCGGCGGCTTCGCCGCCGAAGCGCCCGGCTTCTTCTGGCTCGCCGCGCAAGGCGGCTACGGCATCCAGACCGCTGCGGCGATGGGCGAGGCGTGCGCCGCGCTCGTCCGCGGTCTGCCTTTGCCCCGACGACTCGCTTCGTTCGGCCTCGACGCGGCGATGCTCGCGCCGACGCGGCCATCGCTCACGGGGGCGCGCGCTTCGCCGCGTGCTTCGCCGCCCGGCTCGCGATAGCGCGCGCTGCCGGCGCGGCGTCGGCGCGCATCGGCTTGCTCAGGAACGGCGAGCCGGCGAGGACGAAGCGCCACGGCAGCTCCACCGACTTGCTGATGCCGATGCGGACGCCGGCGTGGACGACGCGCCCCGGATCGTCGCTGCCCGCGACGACGCGAAACGGGCGGCGGTCGAGACGCAGGCCGTTGGCCGCGTGGGTGATGCCGAGCGCCTGGCCGAGGCGCCCCGGCCCCGAGCAGAGCAGGCGCACGTCGTCGATGCCGCGCCGCTCGCGCATGCGGTCGAGCCCGGCGGTGGGCGCGAGCGCCCGGATCAGGACCCCGGCGCCATGACCGGCCGGCGCACAGACGACATTGAGGCACCAGTGGATGCCGTACGAGCGGTAGACATAGGCGCGGCCGGGCGGCCCGAACATCACGGCGTTCCTCGCCGTGTGGCCGCCGTAGCTGTGCGAGGCCGGGTCGTCCTCGTCGTAGGCCTCGGTCTCGACGATCGTGCCGCCGACGCCGTCGACGAACAGGCTCGCGCCGACGAGCGCGCGCGCGACCTCGAGCGATGAGGCGGAGAAATCGATCCGCATCGGCGAAGAATACGAAAAGCGCGTCCACCTCCGCGCGCCTGCCGGCACGGGGCGCGTCGATAGAATCCGCGCCTTCCGCTCCGGCTCCCGCACCGTGTCCGATCGCCGCAAGGTCCTGCCCCAGTACGTGCTGCCGAAGCGCGGGCTGACGGCCTTCGCCGGCCGGATCGCGTCGCGCGAGCGCGGCGCGACGACGACGCGCTTGGTGCGCTGGTTCGTCCGCAAGTACGGCGTCGACATGGGCGAGGCGGCGGTCGGCGACGTCGCCGCGTACCGCAGCTTCAACGACTTCTTCACGCGCGCGCTGAAGGAAGGCGCACGGCCGATCGCCGACGCCGACCTCATCTGCCCGGTCGACGGCACGGTGAGCCAGTTCGGCCGCATCGAGCACGACCAGATCCTCCAGGCCAAGGGCCACCGCTACTCGACGACGGCGCTCGTCGGCGGCGATCACGAGCTCGCGGCGCGCTTCCACGACGGCAGCTTCGCGACGCTCTATCTCAGCCCGAAGGACTACCACCGCATCCACATGCCGTGCGACGGCACGCTGACGCGGATGATCCACGTCCCCGGCGCCCTCTTCTCGGTCAACCCGACGACGGCGCGCGGCGTGCCGGGCCTGTTCGCGCGCAACGAGCGCGTCGTCTGCGTCTTCGATTCGCCCGTCGTCGGCAGCTTCGTTCTCACCCTCGTCGGCGCGACCATCGTCGGCAGCATGGCGACGGTGTGGCACGGTGCGGTGCGACTGCCGCGCGTGCGCCGGGTGCGCGAGTGGCACTACCCGCCGGGCACGGTGACGCTGAAGAAGGGCGAGGAGATGGGCCGCTTCATGCTCGGCTCGACCGTCGTCCTGCTGTTCCCGGAAGGCGACCTGCGCTTCAACCCGACGTGGCATCCGGGCGCGCCGGTGCGCTTCGGCGAAGCGATGGCCGACCTCGGCTGATCGACAGCCGATGCGTGCCGTCTTCGTCGACGCCAACCCGGCCCTGCGCACGCTCGCCGAAGCGATCGGGCCGGCGGCGCTGCCGGGTCTCGAGATCGGCTTCGGCGATGCCGACATCGTCGCCGACGCGCTGCCCGACGCGCTCGCCGGCGCGCCGATCGCGGTCATCGACCACACGGCGCTGCCGCTCGACGTCGCGCGCCGCTGCACCGGCCTCAGCGACGTCGTCTTCCTCGGCACCGGCGCGCGCAGCTACATGGACCCGGAGGCGCTCGCGTCGATCGGCATCGCCGTCCACCTCATCAAGGGCTACGGCGACACCGCCGTCGCCGAATGCGCGATCGGCCTGCTGTTCGACGCCGCGCGCAAGCTCGCGGCGATGGACCGGGCGATGCGCGACGGCCGGTGGCTGCGCAGCGAGGGTGTGCAGCTCGGCGCCAAGACCCTCGGCCTGATCGGCTTCGGCGGCATCGGCGCCGAGGTCGCGAGGCTGGCGAACGGCATCGGCATGAAGGTGCTCGCCTGGAACCGCAGCGCGAAGGGCGGCGTCGCGGGCGTCGAGTTCGTCGCCATCGACCGGCTCCTGGCCGAGAGCGACGCCGTCTCGCTGCACCTGCTCCTCACCGACGAGACGCGCGGCTTCCTGTCGGCGGCGCGGATCGCCTCGATGCGGCGCGGCGCGCTCCTCGTCAACACCGCGCGCGGCGCGCTCGTCGACGAGGCGGCGATGGTCGAGGCGCTTCGCTCGGGGCAGCTCGGCCACGCCGGCCTCGACGTCTTCGCGATCGAGCCGCTGCCGCCCGGCCACGTGCTGACGACGCTGACGAACGTCACGCTGTCGGCGCACTCGGGATTCCGCACGCCGGAGGCGAACAGGCGCCTGATCGAGGCCGCGTTCGCGCACTGCGCGCGCATCGTCGCGGCCTGACGCGAGCTCGCCGCCGCAGGTCGACGCTCAGCCGGCCTGGTGCTCCAGGTCGCGCAGGTCGCGACCGCGCGTCTCGGCGCAATAGCGAACGACGAGAAAGAGCGCGATCAGCACCGGCAGCAGCGCCAGCACCGCCGCCCAGGCGAGCCCCGGGACGAGGCCGAGCAGGCCGAGCAGCTGCGCGGCGAGGCCGCCGGCCTTGGTGCACGCGGCGACCCAGCCGGTGGCCCGGCCGCGCACCTGCAGCGGATAGCTCTCGGCCGCGTACGGGAGCAGCATCGCGATGATGCCGTTGATGCCGACGATGAGAAGGGCGATGACGAGCACCGGGCTCGCGTCGGCGGGCGACGACAGCTCGAGGTGGATCAGGCCGAGCAGCCCCGCGCCGCAGAGCGCGATCGCGCCGACCAGCGCGCCCTTGCTGCTCCAGCGGCTGTAGAGCCAGGCGGCGACGAACACCGTCGGCACGGCGATCAGCGCCGAGGCCGCGAGCAGGCCGCTCGAGACGCCCATGCTGTAGCCCTTGGCGACGAGGTGCGCCGGCATCCAGAGCAGCAGGCCGAAGTTGATCAGGCCCCAGGCGAGCGCGACGATGCTGAGGGCGACCGTCTGTGCGACATACGCACGCGGCACGGCGATGCGTTCCTCGCCGGCCTGCGTGCGGGTCGGCACGAGCGTGCCGACGCCTTCGCGGACGACGCAGCCGAAGCGGCGCAGGACGACGTGGGCTTCGCGGATGCGGCCGAGGGCGAGCAGGAACTTCGGCGACTCGGGGATGAAGACGTTGAGGAAGATCAGCGCCAGCCCGGTCGGCAGGTTGAGGAACCAGAGGATGCGCCAGCTGAAGATCGGCACCAGCCACGCCGAGAGCGCGCTCGCGGCGAGATAGCCGCCGGCCGCGCCGAGGCCGCCGACGAGGACGAGCGCCCAGCCGCGCTGCTTCGACGGCATCGTCTCGGCCAGGAGCGCGTAGGTGACGGGTAGCATGCCGCCGGCCGCGGCGCCCATCAGGAAGCACATGCCGACGTTCCACCAGAGCGAGGGCATCGCGCCGCAGATCGACGTGCCGACGAACATCACCGCCGAGAGCAGGATCGAGGCGCGCCGGCCGTAGAGGTCGGCGAGCCAGCCCCACAGCACCGAGCCGACGACCGTGCCGCAAAGCGCGGCGAACGGCAGCCAGGCGACGGTCGCCGCCGGGACGCCGTATTCCGAACGCATGCCGGGAACGACGAAGCCGAGGCTCGCCGGCTTCATCACGTCGATGACGAGGGCGACGGTGAGGACGATCATCAGGCGCCAGTGCGCCGCGCCGAGCGGCGCGTCCTCGGGGGCGCTGACGACGACGTCGGGATCGACGGCGGCGTGGCCGGCACTGGGCTTCCTCGGCAGCAGGCCGTAGCCGGCGACGACCAGCCCGGCGACGATCAGCGCCATGCCCCAGAGCATGCCGTCGTCCATCGCCATGTCGGCGAGGCGAAAGCCCATGGCGCGCCCCATCCAGAACATCGGCAGGTGGAGGACGACGCCGGCGGTGACGGCGAGGCAGCCGCCGACGAACGCCCAGAGGTGGCGCCGGTCGGCGAGGACGCGGATCGTGCTCACCGGATCGGTCGCGCCTCGGTCGTCCGAGCCTTCATCAGTCGAGCTTCCACTTGTTGTCGACGACCTTGACGACGACGCGCGCGCGCTGGTCGAGGCCGAGGTGGTCGTTCTTCGACATGTTGACGACGCCGTTCGAGACGTGCAGGTCGCGGATGCCTTCGAGCGCGTCGCGCAGGGCGACCCGGAACTCGCGCGTTCCGGGCGTGCCCTTCTTCAGCGCGATCGGGATCGCCTGGTTCAGCTCGAGCCAGGCGTCCCAGGTGTACGAGCCGAACGCCGAGACGGTCCCCGGACCCTGCGCCGCCTCGTAGCGGCGCACGTAGTCGAGCGCGGCCGCCTTGGCCGGGTGGTCCGCCGGCAGCGCGGCAGCGACGACGACCGGGCTGGTCGGCACGAACATGCCCTCGATGTCCTTGCCGCCGACGCGCAGGAAGTCGTTGTTGGCGACGCCGTGGTTGAAGTAGACGCTGCCCTTGTAGCCGCGCTCGACCAGATTCCTCGCCGGCAGCACCGCCGGCGTTCCCGACGCGCCGATGACGACCATGTCGGGGTTGGCGGCGACGAGCTTGAGCACCTGCGCGGTCACGCTCGTGTCGCGCGGCGCAAAGCGCTCGCTCGCCACGATCCTGATCTTTCTCGCTTCGGCGAATTTCTCGAACTCGGCATGGAACGCCTCGCCGAGCGCGTCGTTGAAGCCGATGTAGGCCATCGTCTTGATGCCGCGCCGGGCTGCGTGCTCCAGGATCGCCAGCACCATCATGGTGTCGGTCTGCGGCGTCTTGAACATCCACGCCTTCTTGGCGTTCATCGGCTCGATGATCCGCGCCGACGAGGCGAGCGAGATCACCGGCGTCTCGGCGTCGGCGACGACGTCGATCATCGCCAGCGTGTTCGGCGTCGTCGTCGAGCCGATGATCGCGTCGACCTTGTTCTCGCTGACGAGCTTTCGGGTGTTGACGACCGCGGCGCTCGAGTCGCTGGCGTCGTCGAGGACGATGTACTCGATCGACTGGCCGGAAACAGTCTTCGGCAGCAGCGCGATCGTGTTCTTCTCGGGGATGCCGAGCGAGCCGGCCGGCCCGGTCGTCGACAAGGTGACGCCGATCCTGATCTGCGCCCCGGCCGCGCACGGCAGCGCCGCGGCCAGGGCGAAGGCGAAGGAAAGAACGGCGCGAGGGAATCGGTTCATGGACTTGTCTCCGGGGAAGTCGTTGTCGTTGTCGGGGGCAGCGGGTCGAGCACGGCGAGCAGTCGAGCGTGGCCGCGAAAGCGCGCCCGCTGCGCACGGACGGCAGGCGCGGCGAGCCGGTAGCTCGGGAACCGGGCCAGGAACCTGGCGATCGCGACGCGGCCCTCGAGCCGCGCCAGGCCCATGCCGACGCATTGATGGATTCCCGAGCCGAACGCGACGTGGCGATTCGGCGCGCGGCCGACGTCGAGGCGATCGGGATCGGCGAACTGTTCCGGGTCGCGGTTGGCCGAGCCGATGCCGAGCGTGACCTGCGTTCGCGGCGCGAGGGCGACGCCCGCGATTTCGGTCGCGCACGTCGTGATCCGGTTGCCGAGCTGGTTCGAGCTCTCGAAGCGGAGGAACTCCTCGACCGCGGTCCGCACGAGCGTCGGATCGGCGAGGAGGCGCGCCTTCTCGTCGGGCCAGGCGAGCAGGCAGGCGAGGCCGTTGCCGATCAGGTTGGTCGTCGTCTCGTGGCCGGCGTTGAGCAGGAAGACGCAGTTGTGGAGCAGCTCGGCCGCGCTCAGCGTCTCGCCGCTCTCGCCGGCGATGAGCCGCGTCAGGACGTCGACCTCGGGGTCGCCCGGCTCGGCGCGCCGTCGCTCGACGAGCCCTTCGAGGTAGAGCACGAATTCGCCCACGGCGCGGTTGCCGCGCTCGAGCTGCTCGGCCGTGAGCGACGGCTCGAGGGCGCCGAGGATGGCGAGCGACCAGTGGCGCAACGGCGCCCGTTCTTCCTTCGGCACGGCGAGCAGGTTGCCGATGATCTCGACCGGGATCGCGCTCGCGAACGCGGCGATGAGGTCGATCTCGGCGCCGCTGCCGCGCCTCGCCATGACGTCGAGGAGGCTGTCGACGCGCTCGACCAGGCGCTGCTCCATCGCCGCGATGTGGCGCGGCGTCAGGGCGCCGGCGATCAGCCGGCGCACGCGCGTGTGCAGCGGCGGGTCGTTGAAGACGAGGCTCGTCGTGTGATGCTCGAAGAGCGGCGACGCGCCGTACTTCGGCGCGAACTCCTCGTGCTTGTCGGAGCTGAAGGTGGCCGTGTCCTTGTAGACGGCGACGACGTCGGCGTAGCGGCTCAGGAAGACGCTGCCGTCGGCCATGCGCTTGATCGGCGCGTGCTCGCGCAGGGCGCGGTAGGTCGGGTAGGGATCGTCGTAGAAGCTGTCGGGCAACCGCTTCAGGTCGAAGTCTTCGGCGAGGTCGCGGGCGTCGGGCACGGCGCCGAGTCTACGGGCTGGGCGACCTCGCCGCGGTCTGGTTGAACGTGTCCGGAAGCGGCCAGCCGCCGGGCGGGCGGGCCGCTACGCTCGGGTCTTCGACATCGACTTCGAGGATGCACGAATGGCTTCGGTACATCGCGAGATCGTGATTCGACGGGCGCCGGCCGAGGTCTGGGACGCGCTCGCCGACGTCGGCGCCGTGCACACGCGGCTCGCGCCCGGCTTCGTCACCGATTGCCGTCTCGAGCCGGGCGCGCGGGTCGTCACCTTCGCCAACGGCATGGTCGCGCGCGAGCTGATCGTCGACGTCGACGCGCAGCAGCGGCGCATTGCCTGGTCGGTCGTCGGCGGCCGCCTCAGCCACCACAACGCGAGCGCGCAGGCCTTCGCCGAGGGCGACGGCGCGACCCGCTTCGTCTGGATCGCCGACTTCCTGCCCGACGAGCATGCGCCGGCGCTCGCGGCGATGATCGAGCACGGCCTCGCGGCGATGAAGCGCCACCTCGACATCGGTTAAGGTCGTTCGCCTCAATGGTCGAGGCGGAGCGATGCCGATGAATTCCAGGATGGAGCGCCGCGCGACGGCGATGCGATCGATCGTCGCGGCGATGGTCGTGACGTCGGCGACGGGACTGGCGGCGACGCGCGCCGCGGCGGCCGACGACGACACGCCGTCGGCCGTGCCGTACCGGCCGAGCGTGTCGACGCCGGCGGCGTTGTCGGCGCCCGGCTGGATCGAAGTCGAGGCCGGCCTGCTGCACGAGCACGACGGCGCCGGCAGCCGGCGCGACAGCGTTCCGCTCACGGTCAAGCTCGCCTTCACGCCCGACTGGGGCGTCCGCGTCGGCGCCGACGCGTGGGTGCGGCGGCGCGACGAAAGCGGCGATCGCGCGAGCGGCGTCGGCGACACGGCCTTCATCGTCAAGCGCAGGTTCGCCGTCGACGACGACAGCGCCTTCGGGCTCGAAGGCGGCGTCGCGGTGCCGACCTCGCGCCACGGCCTCGGCACCGGCAGCGGCAAGCCCGACTGGGGCCTGAACGCGATCTACAGCGCCGACTTCGGCGCCTGGCACACCGACCTCAACGCGGTGGCGACGCGGCTCGGTGCGAGCGAGGCAGGAAGCGCACGCACGCAGTTCCTCGGCGCGGCCTCGTTGTCGCGCTCGCTCGACGACCATTGGGGCGTCGTCGGCGAAGTCTCGGGAACGCACCGGCGCGGCGCCGACAGCACGAGCCAGTTCCTGCTCGCGGCGAGCTACAACGTCTCGAAGCGCCTCGTCCTCGATGCCGGCGCGGCGCGCAGCCTGCGCGCCGGCGCGCCGACGTGGTCGGCGTTCACCGGCTTCACCTGGCTCGCCGCGCGCGTCTTCTGACCTCGGCCGTCGCGGGGCGGGCATGTCGGCTGCCAAGGCCGACGTGCACCACGTTCAACCCAAGAAACGAGGACATCCATGGCAACGTATGGCAAGAAGGCGTCGGACAAGGTCGAGACGGCGATGCACGAGCGCAAGCACGGCACGCTGAAGAGCGGCGGCTCCGGCAAGAAGGTGACGAGCAGGAAGCAGGCGATCGCGATCGGCCTGTCGGAGGCGCGCAAGGAAGGCGGCAAGGTGCCGGCCAAGAAGAGCTCGGCGAAGAAGAGCTCGGCCAAGAAGTCGACTGCGAAGAAATCGTCCGCCAAGAAGTCGAGCGCCAAGAAGACGTCGGCGAAGAAGGCGACCTCGCGCAAGACCACCGCCAAGAAGGGCGGCGCCCGCAAGGCGGCGGCGAAGAAGACGGCGCGGAAGTCGGCGAGCTAGCGCGCGTCGTCCTCGCCGGGCGCGTCGGCGTCCGCAGCGCCGTCGACGAGCGCGTCGACGGCGCGCTCGAACAGCTCGCACGCGAACTCGTTGGTGCCGAAGGTGAGCGCCGCGTTGGCGCCGCTCGCCAGGCCCGCCTGCATCGACGCGGCGAGGGCGAAGTCTTCGTCGATCGCGTCCCAGAAGATCTCCCAGTTGCGCTGCCAGTGCGAGGCGTCCCGGCGCGCGTGCAGCGCCGACGGAACGATCATCCAGCTCGCCGTCGCGCAGCTCGCGACGCTCTCGGGCACGACGTTGAAGACGTTGGCGTGGTCGCCCTCCCAGAGCACGAAGGTGCTCGGGAAGAAGAAGTAGATGACGTTGCTGTGCCGGCCGAGCTCGTCCCAGCCGGCGACGGCCCTCTCGGCCGCCGCGTCGGCGAGCGTCCGCTTGGGCAGGACGATGCGCTGGTGGCGGCCGAACGACGCCTGCTGGACGACGTTGTCGTGGAAGAGATGGGCGATCGTCGCCCGGTGCGCGTACTGGAAGTGATAGCTCTCGAGGTTGGCGTCGAGGACGAGCTTCCAGTTCGACGGCTGGACGAAGCGGCGCTCGTGCGGGCTCGGCGCCGCGGCGTCGAAGCCGAGCCCTTCGAGCTCGCCGGCGAGCGCGCCAAAGTAGTCGTCCCAGGCGAACGCGCCGAGTGCCCGCGGCACGACCCAGACCAGGCCGCAGCGAACCGTGACCGGCAGCGGCACGAGCGCGCGCTCTGCGCGCGGCGCGTGCGGGAAGTCGGCCTCGTGCGGCCGGCCGACGAGGCTGCCGCCGCTGTCGTACGTCCAGCTGTGGTACGGGCAGACGAAGCGCGAGCGGCCGGCGCCGCAGCCTTCGGCAGGCGCGACGAGCGAGCCGCGATGGCGGCAGACGTTGATGAAGGCGCGCAGCTCGCCGTCGTCGCTGCGGCTGGCGAGGATCGGCACGCCGAGCAGGCGCGTGCTGAGCCAGTCGCCGGCGGCGCCGACCCGCGCCGCGGGGCCGATCGCGTGCGGCAACCGGCGCAGGGCCGCGACCTCGCGGCCGTGGCGGTCGACGTCGAGGTAGCGCGCGACCGGGCTCAGCGCGGCGGCGCCGCGCTGCAGATCGACGCCGGCGACCGCACGCAGCGCCTGGCGCCACAGCGCGTCGGGTACCGACCCGCTCGAATCGTCGTCGGCCATGACCGGATGATGCCGGGCCGATGCGCTCGCCGATATCGTCGAAAGTCCCGACGACCTCGCGCGACGCGGCGCGCGCCCGGTGCCCGATTGCGGAGAGCCGGGCCTCGCCGAGGCGTCTGGGTAGACTTCGATCATGAGCTCGTGGCATCGCGTCGTGCTGAGAGGACTGCTCGCCGTCGCCGTCGCCGCGCACGGCAGCGCCGGCCTGGCGATGGCGTTCTGCGCTGCGCCGCAGCCGACCGGCGTGTCGATGCATGGCGCTGACGCCGCTGACTCGGCACACGCTGCTCATTCAACGCGCGCCGACCACCCGGCGCACGCGGTCCATTCGATACACGCTGACCGTTCCGTGCAGGTTGCTCATTCCGAGCACGCTCTTCATTCCGAGCACGCAGTCGAACCGGTGCACGCAACGCTGCAAGCAACGTCCGCCGACGCCGACCCCGACACCGACTCGGGACACGCCAAGTGCAGCGCCTGCGCGGCATGCTGCGTCGCCGCCATGCCGGCGACCGTGCCGCGCCTCGCGGCCGTCGCCAACGCCGAGCTCTTCACGCCGGTGCCGCCGTCGATGGCGCCGGTGTTCGAGACCGGCGGCCCCGAGCGGCCGCCGCGACCGCGCGGCGCCTGAGCCACCGCCGCGCGCGGTGAGGCGGCCTTCGTGCCGCCAGGCGATCGTTCGTCGACGCGGCGATCGCGAGCCTCTGAACCATGCCGAAGGCCTCGCCGCGCCGCACGCGGGCCGATGCC
>DASYKC010000083.1:0-3632 GCA_035995885.1 Caldimonas sp.
GAAGGGGTCGCGCTGATGGCGCCCGACCTGCCGCCGGTGAAGCTCGCCATCAACGAGCTCGTGCGCTCGGGCGTGCACGTCGTAACCCTCTTTTCCGACGTCGCCGGCTCGATGCGCGAGACCCACGTCGGCGCCGACAGCCGCGCCGCCGGCCGCACCGCCGGCTTGCTCCTCGGGCGCATGGCGAGCGGCTCGGCGCGCGACACGCTGCTCCTCGCGTCGCAGGCGACGCGCCTGTCGGCCGAGATCGAGCGGCGCATCGGCTTCGCGCAGGTGATCGAGGAGCGATTCCCGGCGCTGAAGATGGTGCGCACGCCCGACCTGCCGGCCGACGACGACGGCGCCTGCGAAGCGCTGCTGCGCTTCCTGCGCGACGACGTCGACGTCGATCGCCTCGCCGGCATCTACAACGTCGGCTCGGGCAGCGCCGGCGTCGCGCGCGCGCTCGCCGGTGCCGGGCTCGCCGCGCAGGTCGGCGTCGTCGCCCACGACCTGACCGAAGAGCATCGCTCGCTGCTCAGCGCGAGCGCGCTTTCCTATGTCCTGCACCAGGACATCCATTACTGCGTGTTGACGGCGGCGCGAGTCCTGCGCGCGCTGTGCGAGAACGTGCGCGGCGCCCTGAACGTGGTGCAGCCGCGCGTCGAGATCCTGACGGCCGAGAACCTCCATTGACCGCCCGGTGTGCCCCTGAACCCTCAACCTCTGTCGGAGACAGCCTCATGAAATCGATATCGAAGATGCTGCCGGGGGTGTTCGCCCTCGCTGCAGTCGCCGCGCTCGGCCTGGCCCCCACCGCGGCGAGCGCGCAA
This sequence comes from Caldimonas sp., assembly GCA_035995885.1. Taxonomy (GTDB): domain Bacteria; phylum Pseudomonadota; class Gammaproteobacteria; order Burkholderiales; family Burkholderiaceae_C; genus Schlegelella_A. Next base: position 813 of record DASYKC010000083.1, read on the forward strand.
GACAAGACGATCACGCTCTGCTGGGCCGCCTGGGACCCGGCGAACGCGCTGGTCGAGCTGTCGAAGGACTTCACTGCCAAGACCGGCATCAAGATGAAGTTCGAGTTCGTGCCGTGGACGAACTTCGCCGACCGGATGCTCAACGAGCTCAACTCGAAGGGCAAGCTCTGCGATCTCATCATCGGCGACAGCCAGTGGATCGGCGGCTCGGCCGAGAACGGCCACTACGTCAAGCTCAACGACTTCTTCGCGAAGGAAGGCATCAAGATGACCGACTTCGCGCCGGCGACCGTCGTCGGCTACGCCGAGTGGCCGAAGAACTCGCCGAACTACTGGGCGCTGCCGGCGATGGCCGACGCGGTCGGCTGGACCTATCGCAAGGACTGGTTCGCCAAGCCCGAGCTGCAGGCCGAGTTCAAGAAGAAGTTCAACCGCGACCTCGCGCCGCCGAAGACCTGGAGCGAGTTCAAGCAGGTCTCCGAGTTCTTCCAGGGCCGCATGATCGACGGCAAGAAGGTCTACGGCGCCTACCTCTTCACCGAGCGCGGCTCCGAGGGCATCACGATGGGCGTCACCAACGTCCTCTACCCGATGGGCTTCAAGTACGAGGATCCGAAGAAGCCGTACGCGATGGACGGCTTCGTCAACTCGGCCGACGCCGTCAAGGGCCTCGAGTTCTACAAGGCGCTCTACAAGGGCAGCACGCCGCCCGGGCTCACCAACGCCTACATGGGCGAAGGGCTCGACGCGTTCAAGTCGGGCCAGGTCGCGATGATGATGAACTGGTTCGCCTTCTTCCCGGGCCTCTACAAGGACCCGAACGTCGGCGGCGACAAGATCGGCTTCTTCGTCAACCCGTCCGACAAGGGCAAGGGCGTCCAGCTCGGCGGCCAGGGCATCTCGGTGGTCGCGTATTCGCCGAACCGGAACGAGTCGCTGCAGTACATCAAGTGGTTCGCCAACCCGGACGTGCAGAAGAAGTGGCAGGTGCTCGGCGGCTCGTCGGCCGCCAAGGCGGTGCTCAACGACCCGGGCTACCCGACGAGCTCGCCGTTCGCGCAGCCCTTCCTCGACTCGATGGGAATGGTCGTCGACTTCTGGGCCGAGCCGTCGTACGCACAGCTGCTGCTGGCGATGCAGAAGCGCGTCCATGACTATGTCGTCGCCGACAAGGGAACGGCCAAGGAGGCGCTCGACGGTCTGGTCGTCGACTGGAAGAAGGTGTTCAAGGAAGACGGCAAGATGAAGTGAGGGGCGAACCGACGTCCCATGAATCTCCCTCTTCGCGATCGCGCGAAGAGGGGGAGCCCGACGCGCAGCCCATGTCGATTCCCGCCAACCTCGTCGCCCGCGCCGCAGAGGCCACGCCTGTGGCACTGGCGACGCGCATGCGCGGCCTCTCGGATCGCGCGATCGCCTGGGCTTTCGTCGGGCCGACGATGCTGCTTCTGCTGGCGATCAACATCTTTCCGCTGATCTGGACGATCCGCCTGTCGTTCACCAACTACCGCGCCAACCGCCCCAACGCGACGGTGCTCGGCGTCGGTATCGACAACTACGTCTCGGTGCTCACCGACCCCGACATCTGGCTGGCGATGCAGGCGACGGCGCACTTCCTGTTCTGGACGATCGTGCTCGAGACGCTGATCGGCTTCGCGCTCGCCTACTTGATCGACCGCAAGTTCCGCGGCCACGGCTTCTGGACGACGATGATCCTGATCCCGATGATGCTGTCGCCGGCGGTGGTCGGCAACTTCTGGGCCTTTCTCTACCAGCCACAGACAGGGCTCTTCAACTACGCGGTCGCGTTCCTCACCGGCGTGCCGCCGTCGTCGTTCGAGATGATCGGCTCGGTGCGGCTCGCGCCCTGGGCGATCATCATCGTCGACACCTGGATGTGGACGCCGTACGTGATGCTGATCTGCCTGGCGGGCCTCCGTTCGATCCCCGACTACATCTACGAGGCCGCCGAGGTCGACCGGGCGTCGAAGTGGCGCCAGTTCTGGTCGATCACGCTGCCGATGGTGCTGCCGTTCGTGATGCTCGCGGTGCTCTTTCGCGGCATCGAGAACTTCAAGATGTTCGACATGGTCAACCTGCTCACCTCGGGCGGGCCGGGCTCGGCGACCGAGCTCGCGTCGATCACGCTCAAGCGCGAGGCGTTCGAGAAGTGGCGCACCGGCTACTCGTCGGCGTTCGCGATCATCCTGTTCGTCGCGGTGTTCGGCCTCGCCAACATCTACGTCAAGGCCCTCAACCACGTGAAGAACCGATGAGGCCGGCATGAGACTCGGCATCAGCACCGCCCACTCGGTCGTCGAGCCGAGCCCGCGCACGCGCCTCGTCGCCGGCGTGCTGGTCGCGCTCTACGCGTTGATCACGATCGTGCCGCTCGCCTGGATCGTCCTCACCGGCTTCAAGACGCCGCCCGACTCGATCAGCTATCCGCCCAAGATCCTCTTCACGCCATCGGAGGAGGGCTACTGCAACCTGTTCACGACGCGCTCGCGGCAGACGCCCGAGTACATCGCGGCGTTGCCGCCGCCGGTCGACACCTGCGACCGGGTCGCGCGCAACGCCAACATGGTCGTCGCCGGGCCGTCGAACTTCGTGCCGCGCTTCGTCAACTCGCTGATCATCGCCTTCGGCTCGACCGTGCTCTCGGTCGGCTTCGGCGTCATGGCGGCGTACGCGTTCTCGCGCTTCAAGGTGCCGCTCAAGGACGACCTGCTGTTCTTCATCCTGTCGACGCGGATGATGCCGCCGATCGCGGTGGCGATTCCGATCTACCTGATGTACCGCGAGCTCGGCCTGTCGGAC
>DASYKC010000084.1:0-50232 GCA_035995885.1 Caldimonas sp.
CTACGCCGGCACGGCCGAACCGCCGTCGCGCCGGGTCTGCACGGTGCAGAAGTGCTTTCGCACGGTCGACCTGGAGGAGGTCGGGGATGACAGCCACCTCACCTTCTTCGAGATGCTGGGCAACTTCTCGTTCGGCGACTACTTCAAGAAGGACGCCATCAGCTACGCCTGGGAGCTGCTGACGGTGCACTTCAAGCTGCCCACCGACAAGCTGTGGGTGACGGTCTACGCCGAGGACGACGAAGCGTACGACATCTGGAACAAGACCGTCGGCGTGCCGGCCGAACGCATCATCCGCATCGGCGACAACAAGGGCGCGCGCTACGCGTCGGACAACTTCTGGATGATGGGCGACACCGGTCCGTGCGGCCCATGCACCGAGATCTTCTACGACCACGGCGAAGACATCCCCGGCGGCCCGCCCGGCAGCGCCGACGAGGACGGCGACCGCTACATCGAGATCTGGAACAACGTCTTCATGCAGTTCAACCGCCAGGTCGATGAAAAGACAGGCGCGGTCGTGATGCATCCGCTGCCGAAGCCGAGCGTCGACACCGGCATGGGCCTCGAGCGGCTGAGCGCGGTGCTGCAGCACGTTCACTCGAACTACGAGATCGACCTCTTCGTCAACATCCTCGCCGCCGCCAAGCGCGAGGTCGACGCCGCCGGCGCGGGCGATGCCGACGCGGCGTCGCCGTCGCTGAAGGTCATCGCCGACCACATCCGCGCCTGCAGCTTCACCGTCGGCGACGGCATTGTTCCGGGCAACGAAGGGCGCGGCTACGTGCTGCGGCGGATCGCCCGGCGCGCGATCCGCCACGGCTACAAGCTCGGCGCGAGGAAGCCGTTCTTCCACCGCCTCGTCGCCGTCGTCGTCGCCGAGATGGGCGATGCCTATCCGGACCTGCGCGCGCAGCAGACGCGCGTCACCGCCGTGCTGAAGCAGGAAGAGGAGCGCTTCTTCCAGACCATCGCCAACGGCATGGAGATCCTCGAGTCGGCGCTCGCGGCGCTCAAGCCCGGCCAGCCGCTCTCGGGCGACGTCGCCTTCAAGCTGCACGACACCTTCGGCTTCCCGGTCGACCTCACCGCCGACGTCTGCCGCGAGCGCGGCGTCGGCGTCGACGTCGCGCGCTTCGATGCGCTCCTCGCCGAGCAGCGCGAGCGGGCGCGCGCGTCGGCCAAGTTCAGGATGGCGCAGGGCCTCGACTACGGCGGCGGCGCCTCGATTTTCCACGGCTACGAGACGCTGACTCACGAGGCCGCGCGCATCACGGCGATCTACGTCGACGGCGCGGCGGTCGAGCGGGCACAGGCCGGCGACGTCGCGGTCGTCGTCCTCGACCACACGCCGTTCTATGCCGAGAGCGGCGGCCAGGTCGGCGACACCGGCGAGCTGCGCAACGCGCAGGCGCGGATGATCGTCGAGGACACGATCAAGGTGCAGGCGGCAGTCGCCGGTCACCAGGGCCGCATCGTCGAAGGCTCGCTGTCGGTCGGCGACGTCGTCGCGACGCGCGTCGACGCCGAGCGGCGCGCCAGGACCGTCCGCAACCACAGCGCGACGCACCTGATGCACAAAGCGCTGCGCGAGGTCCTCGGCGAACACGTCCAGCAGAAGGGCTCGCTCGTCGACGCCGACAAGACGCGCTTCGACTTCGCCCACAACGCGCCGCTGAGCGACGACGAGATCCGGCGCGTCGAGGAGATCGTCAACGCCGAGATCCTCGCCAACCACGCGACGAACGTGCGCGTGATGCCGATCGACGAAGCGCAGAAGCTCGGCGCGATGATGCTGTTCGGCGAGAAGTACGGCGACGAGGTGCGCGTCCTCGACATCGGCTCGAGCCGCGAGCTCTGCGGCGGCACGCACGTGCAGCGCACCGGCGACATCGGCCTGTTCAAGATCGTCGCTGAGAGCGGGGTCGCCGCCGGCGTTCGCCGCGTCGAGGCGGTGACCGGCGCCAACGCGCTCCACTACCTGCAGGCGCTCGAAGCGACGCTCGGCCGGCTCGCCGGCGAGCTGCGCTCGGCGCCCGACGAGGTGCCGGCGCGCGTCGGCCAGGTGCTCGAGCACGTTCGCGCGCTCGAGAAGGAGCTCGCCGCGCTGAAGGGCCGGCTCGCCTCGGCGCAGGGCGACGACCTGGCGCAGCGCGCCGTCGACGTCAAGGGACTGAAGGTGCTGGCGGCGCGCCTCGACGGCGCCGACGCGAAGACGCTGCGCGACACGCTCGACAAGCTCAAGGACAAGCTGAAGACAGCGGTCATCGTTCTCGCCGCCGTCGACGGCCAGAAGGTCCAGATCGCCGCCGGCGTCACCGCCGACAGCACGGGCCGCGTCAAGGCCGGCGATCTCGCCAGCTTCGTCGCCGCCCAGGTGGGCGGCAAGGGCGGCGGCAAGGCCGACATGGCGATGGCCGGCGGCAGCGACCCGGCGCGCCTCGGCGATGCCCTGGCCTCGGTTCCGAAGTGGGTCGAGGAGCGCGCCTGATGGACATGTTGTTTCTCGAAGGCCTCGAGGTGCCGTGCCGGGTCGGCTGCAGCGAGCCCGAGCGGGCGACGCCGCAATCGCTGCGCGTCGAAGTCAGGCTCTACTGCCCGTTGCTGCGCGACGCTGCGCTCGCCGACGACCTCGAGCGCACGGTCGACTACCGGCTCGCCGGCGATCTCATCGATGCCGTCCAGGGACGCGAGTTCCTGCTCATCGAGCGGGTCGCCGAGACGCTCGCGGAGGTCGTCCTGAAGAACCCGCTCGTTGATCACGTCACGGTAAGCGTCAGGAAGCGACCGCCGGTGCAGGGCCTTGAGTGGGCCGGCGTGCAGATCACGCGCGGCCGCAGCGACGCGCCGGCCGCCCGAGGCTGAGGCGCGACCGGTGAAGGTCGTCAGCAACACGGCGGTGTCGCTCGACGGCCGGATCAACACGCGCGAGCGGCGCTTCACGTTCTTCGGCAGCGCCGGCGACCACGCCCGGATGAGCCGCCTGCGCGCCGAAGCCGACGCGGTCCTCGTCGGCGGTGCGACGTTCCGCAACTGGCCGCATCCTTCGCTGCCCGATCCGGCCGACCGCGGCGCGGCGCGGGCGCCGCTCTGGAACGTCGTCGTCACGCGATCGCTCGATGTGCCGCTGGGCACCGAGCTCCTCGCCGAGGCGGCGATCCGGCCGCTGTTCGTGACGCGCGCCGCCGCCCTCAGGCCGGGTTTCCCGGCCGAGGTCGAGGCGTGGCCGGGCGAGGGCGACGTGCCGGTCGGCTGGATCCTCGAGCGCCTCGCCGCGCGCGGCATCGAGCGGCTTCTCGTCGAGGCCGGCGGCGACCTGCTGTTCCAGTTCCTCGCCGCCGACGCGATCGACGAGATGCACGTCACGCTTTGCCCGATCGTCGTCGGCGGCGATGCGCCGGCGCTCGTCGACGGCGCCGGCTTCGATCGCGCCGACGTGCGCCGGCTCGCGCTCGTCGCCAGCGAGGTCGAGGGCGACGAGGTCTTCCTCCACTATCGCAACCTGCGCAAGGGGAGCGCCGCATGACGATCACGATCCGCCGCGCGCGGCCCGACGACGCGGCGGCGATTGCGGCGGTGATGGGCGACCCGGCCGTGTATCCGGGTCTGATGCAGATGCCGTTCGCCACCGAGGAGGCGCATCGCACGCGACTCCAGGACAGCCTCGCGCCGGGCAAGGTCGACCTGCTCCTCGTCGCCGAGCTGAACGGCAAGGTCGTCGGCAGCTCGGGAATGCATCCGGCGGGAACGGCCGTGCGACGGCGCCACGTCATGTCGATCGGCATCTCGGTCGTTCCCGAGGCGCAGGGGAAGGGCGTCGGTACGGCGCTGATGCAGGCGATGTGCGACTACGCCGATCGCTGGATGGGCGCGCTGCGGATCGAGCTCACGGTCTACGTCGACAACGCGGCGGCGATCGCGCTCTACCGCAAGTTCGGCTTCGAGACGGAAGGACGCCATCGAGGCTACGCGATGCGCGACGGCCGCTACGTCGACGCGTTGGCGATGGCGCGCCTGCATCCCGACCCGCCGCGCGTCGCGCCGGCGAGCGATCCCGCATGAAGAAGGTGATGCGGGCCTTGGTCGCGCTCGCGCTCGGCGTGCTCGCGACGCTCGCTTCGGGCCAGGAGCGCGTCTCCTTCCCGAGCTACGACGGCGCCGGCAACGCGCCGGTCGTCCTGAGCGGCTACTTCTTCCCCGCGTCGGCGTCGCCGGCGCCGGCGATCGCCATGTTCCACGGCTGCGGCGGCGCCTACGACAAGAGCGGCGCGCTCGCCAGGCGCATGCGCGAATACGCCGAGCTCTTCAACGGCATCGGCCTGCACGTCCTCGTCGTCGACTCGCTGACCGCACGCTACGAGAAGGAGCTCTGCACGCAGCGCAGCGGCACGCGCCGCGTGACGCAGGCCAACCGTCGTCTCGACGCGCTCGGCGCGCTCGCCTACCTCGCCGATCGCGCCGACGTCGACGCCAAGCGGATCGGCCTGATCGGCTGGTCGAACGGTGGCAGCACGGTGCTCTCGGCGACCAACCTGCACCACCGCGACGTCGCCGCCGCGACCGTCAAGCCGGCGTTCGCGATCGCCTTCTATCCCGGCTGCGAGGCCGACCTCAAGCGCGGCTACTCGCCATCGGCGCCGCTCTTGATGCTGGTCGGCCAGATCGACGACTGGACGCCGTCGGCGCCGTGCGTCGCCCTCGCCCGATCGGTCAGCGAGATGCGGCCGGAGATCGTCGTCTATCCCGGCGCTGGCCATGGCTTCGATTCCGACGCGCCGGTGCGCCTGCGCAAGGACGTGCCGAACGGCGCCAACCCGGGGCAGGGCGTCCACGTCGGCGGCAACCCGGCGGCGTGGCGCGCGTCGCGCGATCGCGTCGTCCGCTTTCTCGCCGAGCACTGAGCGCGGCGACGATTCGCGATCAGCGCGCCGGCGCCCAGAACACGGCGAACCAGCCGTCGCGGTCGCTCCAGCGCCGCGGCGCCGCGAAGCCGGCCTCGACGAGCAGGGCAGCGAAGTCGTCGGCCGTGTACTTGCACGAGTTCTCGGTGTGGATCCGCTCGCCGGCGGCAAAGCGCCGGCCGCCACCGGGCCAGGTGACGGCGACCGACCCGCGCGCCTCGAGGTGCATCTCGATGCGCGACTTCGCCTCGTTGAAGAAGGCGACGTGACGCCACTGGCGCGGCGCGAAGTCGCTGCCGATCAGGCGGTTGAGATGGACGAGGGCGTTGCGATTGAACGCCGCGGTGACGCCGAGCGAATCGTCGTAGGCCGCTTCGAGGACAGCGCGCGGCTTGACCAGATCGACGCCGATCAGGAGGCCGCCGCCGTCGCTGCGCTCGCGCACCCGGCGCAGGAAGGCGAGCGCCGCGTCGGGCGTGAAGTTGCCGATGCTCGAGCCGGGATAGAAGAACACCGGGCGCTCGCCATCGAGCAGCTCGGCCGGAATGTCGAGCGTCGTCGAGAAGTCCTGGCCGACGCCGGCGACCTGCACCTGCGGATGGTCGCGCTGCAGCTGGCGCAGCGCCTCGCGCAGGAACTCGACCGAGATATCGACGGCGACGTAGCGCTTCGGCTCGAGCAGCGGGAACAGGCTCGCCGCCTTGGCGCAGTTGCCGGCGCCGAGGTCGACGAGCGCCATGCCGGCGCCGATCGCCTCGGCCATCTCGGCGCCGTGCGCGGCGAAGATGGCGGCCTCGGTGCGCGTCGGGTAGTACTCGGCGAGCTCGGTGATCGCCTCGAACAGGTGCGAGCCGAGCCGGTCGTAGAAGAACTTCGGCGCGACGCTGGCCGGCGTCGCCGCGAGCGCAGCGCGCGCGGCCGCACGTTCGGCGTCGGTGTCGGCGAGCCAGGTCTGGATGAAGCGGGGCGACTTTGAATCAGGCATCGGTACGCAGGCTTGGAGAAAGGGGTCGTGGCGACGACGCGCACCTTACCGCGGGATCGCCCAGAATGCAGCGCATGACCAGCAATCGACGCTCCTTGCCGTCCGCGCCCGGTCGCCGCGGCCTCCTCGGCCAGGCCGTCGCGGTCGCTGTCGCGACGATGCTGCCGTTGCGCCTGGCGCTGGCCGCCCACGTCGTCCGCGCCTGGCCTGCGGGGCGGCCGGTGCCGCCGCTCGATGTCGCCGATCTCGCGGGCAAGCCGTGGCGCCTCGACACGCTCGCCGGCCAGGTCGTCGTCCTCAACTTCTGGGCGACCTGGTGCGAGCCGTGCCGGCTCGAGATGCCCTCGCTCGACGCGATGGCGGCGCGCCGCCGCCGCGACGGCGTCGTCGTCGCCGCAGTCAACTACAAGGAGGCGCCCGACGTGATCCAGCGCTTCCTCGATCGCGCCCCGTTCAAGTCGCAGATCCTCCTCGACAGCGACGGCGACGCGACCGTCTCGTGGACGCCGCGCGTCTTCCCGAGCACGGTGATCATCGGCCGCAACGGCCAGCCGGTGCACGTCGTCGTCGGCGAGCTCGACTGGGAAGGCGCGGAGGCGCAGGCGCTGCTCGATCCGCTCGTCGCCGCGCCGGGTCGCGCCTGATCGGCCTCTGCCGCACCGCTCCCCGGCCCGGCCCTTCCCGCGCGAGGGTGCCGGGGCTCGTCGATAATCGTCCGGCCCCGTGAATTCCCCCGTGACATCGTCTGCCGCCGAGCTTGCGGGCCGCCACATCGTGCTCGGCCTGTCGGGCGGCATCGCCTGCTACAAGGCGGCCGAGCTGACGCGCGCGCTGATCAAGGCCGGCGCCACCGTGCAGGTCGTGATGACCGAAGCGGCGCAGCAGTTCATCACCGCCGTGACGCTGCAGGCCTTGTCGAACCGCCCGGTCTTCACGAGCCAGTGGGACGCGCGCGAAGCCAACAACATGGCCCACATCAACCTGACGCGCGAGGCCGACGCCGTGCTCGTCGCGCCGGCGAGCGCCGATTTCGTCGCCAAGCTGCTGCACGGCCGCGCCGACGACCTGCTCTCGCTGCTCTGCCTGGCGCGGCCGATCGAGCGTTGCCCGCTGCTCGTCGCGCCGGCGATGAACCGCGAGATGTGGGCGCATCCGGCAACGGTTCGCAACTTCGCCCAGCTCGCCGCCGACGGCGCGATCGTCCTCGGCCCGGGCAGCGGCGACCAGGCATGCGGCGAGACCGGCGACGGGCGCATGCTCGAGCCGGCTGAGCTCCTCGACGAGCTGATCGCCTTCTTCCAGCCGAAGCTCCTCGCCGGCAAGCGCGTTCTCGTCAGCGCCGGGCCGACGTTCGAGCCGATCGACCCGGTGCGCGGCCTCAGCAATCGCTCGAGCGGCAAGATGGGCTTCGCGGTGGCCCGCGCCGCCGCCGAGGCCGGTGCCGAGGTCACGCTCGTCGCCGGGCCGGTCGCGCTCGCGACGCCGCGCCACGTGCGCCGCGTCGACGTCACGACCGCCGCCGAGATGCATGCCGCGGTCATGGCGGCGGCGCCGCGCAGCGAGGTCTTCGTCGCCACCGCCGCCGTCGCCGACTGGCGCGTCGCCGAAGTCGCCGCCGAGAAGATCAAGAAGAAGGAAGGGCAGGGCGTGCCGTCGTTCGCGCTGGTGGAGAACGTCGACATCCTCGCCGCCGTCGCGGCGCTCGCGCCGGCGCCGTTCTGCGTCGGCTTCGCCGCCGAGAGCGGCGACGTCGTCGCCAATGCGAGCGCCAAGCGGCTGAGGAAGAACGTGCCCTTGATCGTCGGCAACCTCGGCCCCGCGACCTTCGGCCAGGACGACAACGTGCTGACCCTGATCGATGCGCGCGGCGCGCGCGAGCTGCCGCGCGCGGCCAAGCTCGCGCTCGCGCGCCAGCTCGTCGCCGAGATCGCGTCCCGGCTCGGCGCGGCGTCGTCATGAGCGACGGCCAGGCGCGGACCCGGGTCGACGTCCGCATCCTCGATCCGCGTATCGCCGAGCGCCTGCCGGCGTATGCGACCTCGGGCAGTGCCGGCCTCGACCTGCGCGCCTGCATCGATGCGCCGCTCGTGCTCGCGCCGGGGGCGGCCGAGCTCGTGCCGACCGGCCTCGCGATCCACCTCGGCGACGCCGGCCATGCGGCGATCCTGCTGCCGCGCTCGGGGCTCGGCCACAAGCACGGCATCGTCCTCGGCAACCTCGTCGGCCTGATCGATTCCGACTACCAGGGCCCGCTGATGGTGAGCTGCTGGAACCGCGGCACGACCGCGTTCACGATCGAGCCGTTCGAGCGCATCGCCCAGATGGTGATCGTTCCGGTCGTCCAGGCCGAGTTCCGCGTCGTCGCCTCGTTCGACGCGAGCGAGCGCGGCGAAGCCGGCTTCGGCTCGACCGGTCGCGCCTGAGCGAAGCGCGCAGCGATGGACGTTCCGGTTCGCGAAGGCAGGGCCGCGGCATCGCCGCCGGCCGAAGCGACGATCGACCCGGCGCCGACCTTCGACCGGGCGCGCTTTCGCCGCCTCTTCGTCGCCGTCATGGTGCCGATGTTCCTCGCCGCGGTCGACCAGACGCTGCTCGCGACGGCGACGCCGGTGATCAGCCGCGAGCTCGGCAGCCTGCGCGACACGTCGTGGCTCGCCGTCGCCTACCTGCTCGCGTCGGTGATCATGGTGCCCGTCTACGGGCGCCTAGGCGATCGCTACGGCCGGCGCAAGGTGCTGTCGGTCGCGATCGTCGTCTTCGCGCTCGGCTCGCTCGCCTGCGGCGCGGCACCGACGCTCGGCCTGCTCATCGCCGCGCGCGTCGTCCAGGGCCTCGGCGGCGGCGGTCTGATGACGCTCTCGCAGGCGCTCATCGGCGAGGTCGTCGCGCCACGCCTGCGAGCGAGGAACCAGAGCTACTTCGCGATGATCTTCACCGCGGCGAGCGTCGGCGGGCCGGTGATCGGCGGCCTCGTCGTCCATCACGCCAGCTGGCGCTGGCTCTTCCTCGTCAACCTGCCGCTCTGCGCGCTCGCAGTCTGGCGGCTGCGAACGATGGTCGGCGACGACCGCATCCATGTCGTTCCCGGCAAGCCCGACTGGATCGGAATCGTCCTGTTCGCGCTCACCGCCGCGACCGGCCTGATCTGGCTCTCGTCGGCCGGGCATCACTTCGCCTGGGCCTCGCCGACGAGCTTCGCGCTCGTCGCCGCCGCGCTCGCCTTCGGCATCGCCCTGGCGCGTGTCGAACGGCGCGCCGAGCGGCCGTTCCTGCCGTTCGAGCTGCTGTCGCTGCCCGCCGTGCGCTACGCCGTCCTCACGGTCATCGCCTTCGCCTCGGCGATGTTCGCGATGATCTTCTACCTGCCGGTCTACCTGCAGCTCGCGCTCCACTCCAATCCGGCCGAGTCGGGGCTGCTGCTGCTGCCGCTCACCGGCGGCATCGTCGGCGGCGCGGCGCTGACCGGGCGGATCATCGTCCGCACCGGCCGGCCGACCGCGATCCCGAGCATCGGCCTCGCCGTCGCCGCGCTCTCGCTCGTCGGCCTGGCGCTGCTGCCGCCGACCCGGCCGCTCCTGATCGGCCTCGAGATCACGACCGGCATCGGCCTCGGCTCGGTGATGTCGGTCATGCAGATCGTCACCCAGACGGCGGCCGGTCCGGCGCGCCTGGGCGCGGCGGCCTCGACCGTCTCGCTCGCGCGAACGCTCGGCTCGTCGATCGGCGCTTCGGCGTTCGGCGCGCTGATCTACGGCGTCATCGGCGGCTCGCCGATGCTGGCCGGCGCTCGCTCGGCGGCGGCCGACGCCCGCATCACGCTCGCCTTTCACTTCGGCTTCTTCGCCGCGGCGGCGCTCTGTGCCGCGGCGGCCTGGGCGGCGAGCCGGGTGCCGACCCTGCGCTTCGACGGCGAGCAGACCGTCACGACACCGGCTGTCGAGTGACGGTTACGGGATGTTGGCAAGGCATCACAATCGCGGGCGCATGAACAAGAAGGCGATGATCGGGCTGGCCATTGCCGCGCTTCTTGTTGCGGCGGGAGGCTATGCGTGGCTTCGCGCCGGCGCAGGCGGCGAGGCAACGCTGGCCGGCGCCGCGCCGGGGTCGCCGGCATCGGCCGCGCCGGGCCCGCCGGTCAGCGTCACGACGGTCGTCGTGCAGAAGCAGGATGTCGACGTGATCCTCGAGGCGACCGGCACCGTCATGGCGCTGAACAGCGTCGACATCCGGCCGCAGATCGCGAGCGTGATCACGAAGGTGCAGATCAAGGAAGGCCAGTACGTCAACGCCGGCCAGCCTCTCTTCGTGCTCGACGCGCGCAACGACGAGGTCAATGTCACCAAGGCGAAGGCGCAGCTCGCCAAGGACCAGGCGGCGCTCGCCGACGCCGAGCGCCAGCTCGCGCGCAGCAAGGACCTGTTCGCGCAGAACTTCATCTCGCAGGGCGCTGTCGACACCAACCAGACGCTGGTCGACTCGGCGCGCGCCGTCGTCGCCGCCGACCGCGCCGCGATCGAGTCGGCGCAGGTCGGCCTGTCGTACAACCGCATCGTCGCCCCCGCGGCCGGCCGTGCCGGTGCGATCAACGTCTTCGCCGGCAGCACCGTCCAGCCGGGCGGCAACGCGCTCGTGACGATCACCCAGCTCGATCCGATCGCCGTCGCCTTCAGCCTGCCGCAGCGCAATCTCGGCGACGCGCTGGCGACGATGCGCGCCGGCGGCGGCAAGGTCTCGGCGGTCCTGCCCGACAACGCCGGAGCGGTCGTCGGCAAGCTCCAGTTCGTCGACAACGTCGTCGACGCCGCGTCGGGAACGGTGCGCGTCAAGGCCGAGTTCGCGAACAAGAACGAGCGCCTTTGGCCCGGCGCCTTCGTCACCATCCGCCTCGCCGTGCAGACGCTCAAGGGCGCGAGCGTGATTCCGCAGGCGGCGGTGATCCAGAGCCCGCGCGGCAAGATCGTCTACGTCGTCGACGATGGCGCAAAGGCATCGGCGCGACCGGTCGAGATCGCCTACGCCAGCGGCGAGGAGGTCGCGGTGACCGGCGTCAAGCCGGGCGAGCGGATCGTCCTCGACGGCCGCCAGAACCTGCGTCCGGGCGCGACCGTGATCGATCGGCCGGCCGACGGCGGCAGCCGCAGCCGGCGCGGCGCCGCGTCGGCCGTTTCGAACGGCGCGTCGGCTGCATCGGCGGCGGCGATGAGCGAGGCGGGTCGCGGCGCGGCGACGACGGCGACGCGGCCGGCGCCGGCCGTCTAGCGCCGCGCAGACACCACCCGCCGGGCAGCAGGCCATGAATCTTTCCGAGCTCTTCATCCGCCGGCCGGTGCTGACGATCCTGCTCAACGCGGCGATCGTCGTCGCCGGCACGATCGCCTTCAACAAGATCCCGGTGGCGGCGCTGCCGAGCTACAACACGCCGGTCATCAACGTCTCGGCGCAGCTGCCCGGCGCGAGCCCCGAGACGATGGCGACCTCGGTCGCGCTCCAGCTCGAGAAGCAGTTCCAGACGATTCCCGGCCTGGCCGTCATCAGCTCGAGCAACACGCTCGGCGTGACCTCGGTGACGCTCGAGTTCGACCAGGGCCGCGACATCGACGCCGCGTCGGTCGACGTGCAGGCGGCGCTGCTGCGCGCGGCGCGCCAGCTGCCGGTCGAGATGACGGTGCCGCCGGCGTACCGCAAGGTCAACCCGGCCGACGCGCCGGTGCTGCTGCTGGCGCTGACCTCGCCGTCGATCAGCCTCTCCGACCTCAACGACTTCGCCGAGCACCTGATCTCGCCGACGCTGTCGACGCTCGACGGCGTCGCCCAGGTCAACGTCTTCGGCCAGAAGCGCTTCGCGGTGCGCGTTCGCGTCCAGCCCGACGCGCTCGCGGCGCGCAACATCAGCCTCGACGAGCTGACCAAGGCGCTCGCCGCGGCCAACGCCAACACCCCCGTCGGCACGCTCGAGGGACCGTCGCAGACGCTGACCCTGCAGGCCAACCGGCAGCTGCGCAACGCCGCCGAGTTCGCCGAGCTGATCGTCAGCAGCAAGGGCGGCAACACGGTGCGCCTCAAGGACGTCGCCGCCGTCGAGGACAGCTTCGAGACGGTCAAGACCGCGGCGACCTTCAACGGCGAGAACTCGATCACCCTGGCGGTCCTGCGCCAGCCCGACGCCAATACCGTCAAGGTCGTCGACGCCGTGCGCGCCTCGCTGGCGGGCTTTCAGTCGCAGCTGCCGCAGTCGGTGCGGATCAACGCCGTCAACGACCGCTCGGTCTCGATCCGCGCCGCCCTGCACGACGTGACGCTGACGATGGTCGGCACGATCGTCCTGGTCGTCCTCGTCATCTTCCTGTTCCTGCGCCGCTTCGTCGCGACCGCGATCCCGACCCTGTCGCTGCCGGTCTCGCTGGTCGGCGCGGTGTCGCTGCTCTGGGCCTTCGGCTACACGATCGACAACATCTCGCTGCTCGGCCTGACGCTCGCCGTCGGCCTGGTCGTCGACGACGCGATCGTCATGCTCGAGAACATCATGCGCCACGTCGAGGAGGGCGTGCCGCCGTTCCAGGCGGCGCTGCGCGGCTCGCGCGAGGTCGGCTTCACCATCATCTCGATCTCGAGCTCGCTGGTCGCCGTCTTCATCCCGATCTTCTTCATGCCGGGCGTGATCGGCCTCCTGTTCCACGAGTTCGCGGTGATCGTCGCCCTCGCCATCGTCGCCTCGGCGTTCGTCTCGCTGACGCTGGTGCCGATGCTGGCGAGCCGCTTTCTCAGCGACGAGGCGCACAAGAAGCGGCCGGGTGCCATCGTCCGCGCCTTCGAGCACGGCTTCAACGCGATGCTCTCGGGCTATACGCGCTCGCTCGACGTCGCTCTGCACCATCGCGGCATCGTCCTCGGCGTCGCCGTGCTGACCTTCGCCGCGACGGCATGGCTGTTCGTGACGATCCCGAAGGGCTTCTTCCCCGAGGAAGACATCGGCCAGATCAGCATCTCGACCGAAGCCGCCGAGGACATCTCGTTCCCGGCGATGGTGAGGCTGCAGGCGCGCGTCGCCGACGTCCTGCGCAACGACCCGGCGGTGGCGACCGTCAACTCCTTCAACGGCGCCGGCGGCTCGGGCGGCTCGCAGAACGTCGGCCGGATGTTCATCAACCTCAAGCCGCGCAGCGAGCGGCCGGCGATGAAGCAGGTGGTCGAGAACCTGCGCAAGAAGATGCGCGAGGTGCCGGGCATCAGCGTCTACATGCGGCCGATCCAGAACCTGCAGCTCGGCGGCCGCCAGAGCAAGGCGCAGTACCAGTACATCCTGCAGAGCGTGCAGGCCGGCGAACTCAACGACTGGGCGCTGCGCCTGCAGGAGCCGCTGCGCGCCGACCCGATGTTCCGCGACGTCACGAGCGACTCGCAGCTGAAGGGCCTGCAGGCGTCGCTGAAGATCGATCGCGACCGCGCCAACACGATGGGCGTCTCGATCGACGCGGTTCGTTCCGCGCTCTACAGCGCCTTCGGCGAGCGCCAGGTCTCGACGATCTACACCGCCGTCGACAGCTACCAGGTGATCATGGAGGTCGCGCCCGGCGCCAAGCAGGACGAGAGCGCGTTCAACAACATCTACGTCCGCTCGTCGACCGGCGCGCTGGTGCCGCTGTCGAGCTTCGCGACGGTGCAGCGCTCGATCGGCCCGACCTCGATCAACCACGTCGGCCAGCTCCAGGCGGTGACGGTGTCGTTCAACCTCGCGCCCGGCACGGCGCTCGGCGACGCGACCGGGAAGATCGAGAAATACCGCGACCAGATCCGCATGCCGGCGTCGATCATCACGAGCTACGGCGGCGATGCCGCGGTGTTCAAGAGCTCGCAGGGCAGCCAGCTGATCCTGATCGTCTCGGCGCTGCTCGTCATCTACGTCCTGCTCGGCGTCCTCTACGAGAGCTACGTCCATCCGCTGACGATCCTCGCCGGCCTGCCGTCGGCGGCGGTCGGCGCGCTGTTGACGCTCAAGCTCTTCGACCAAGACCTGACGCTGATCGCGACGATCGGCATCCTGCTGCTGATCGGCATCGTCAAGAAGAACGCGATCATGATGATCGACTTCGCCCTCGACGCGCAGCGCCATCAGGGCATGGCGCCGGCCGATGCCATCCGCGAGGCCTGCGTGCTGCGCTTCCGGCCGATCATGATGACGACGCTCGCCGCGCTGATGGGCGCGCTGCCGATCGCGCTCGGCATCGGCGCCGGCGCCGAGCTGCGCCAGCCGCTCGGCCTCGCGGTCGTCGGCGGGCTCGTCTTCTCGCAGGCGATCACGCTCTACATCACGCCGGTGATCTACCTCGCGCTCGATCGCTTCAGCGGCAAGGGACCGGTGCAGACGCCCGAGATCAAGGCCGAAGCGGCCCACGCGCCGGCGACATCGGCGACGGCGAGCTAGATCGGCGACGCAGAGGCCGGGGCGGCGCGCACCGGCGCCGCGCCGCGATCAGTGCAGGTGAGGCCCGGGCGATGCCGCGGCGAGAACGCTGAGGCCGGGGCCGGCGACGCTGCCGGCCTCGATCTCGGCTTCGCTCGCTTCGCGCACGTCGCGAACGACGAGCGCGAGGCGCAAGGCGATTCCGGCGAGCGGATGGTTGCCGTCGAGGACGACGTGATCCGGGTAGACCTCGGTCACGGTGTAGATCGCGTCCTCGGGCATGTCGGCGGTGGCGGCGCCGGGCGGCGGGCCCTCGAACTGCATGCCGGGCTCGACGACGCCTTCCGGAAAGATCGCGCACGACTCGAAGAAGACGAGCTGCGGGTCGTACTCGCCGAACGCATGCTCGGGCTCGAGGTGCAGCGTCGTCTCGAAGCCGACTTCCTGGCCTTCGAGCGCCTCCTCGACCTTGGCGAGGAGGTCGTCGCCGCCGAACAAGAACTCGACCGGCTCGCTCAGCTCGTCGATCTCGCTGCCCTGCGCATCGGCGAGTCGCCAGGTCAGGCTGACGACGCAGGGGGCGACGATTTCCATCGAATGATCATCGCACAATGAGGCATGGACCCTGACTCGCCCATGGCCTTGCTCGGCGGTCTGTCGGCCTCGACTTTCATGCGCCGCCACTGGCAGAAGAAGCCGCTTCTGGTGAGGGCCGCCGCGCCGGGCGCGCTGGCCGACGTCGACCGCTCGTGCCTGTTCGCGCTGGCGGCGCGCGACGACGTCGAAGCGCGCCTCGTCGTGCGCGCCGGCGCGCGCTGGTCCGTGCGTCAAGGGCCGTTGTCGCGGCGTGCCTTGCCGGCGCTGGCGACGCCGGCCTGGACGCTGCTGGTCCAGGGCCTGGACCTCCACGACGACGCGGCGCACCGGCTGCTCGGGCGCTTCCGCTTCGTCGCCGATGCGCGCCTCGACGACGTCATGTGCTCTTACGCGAGCGACGGCGGCGGCGTCGGGCCGCATGTCGATTCGTATGACGTGTTCCTGCTGCAGACGTCGGGCCGCAGGCGCTGGCGCATCGGCCGCGCGACCAAGGCGCGCCTGCGCGACGACGTGCCGCTGAAGATGCTCGCCGACTTCCATCCGAGCGAGGAGTGGCTGCTCGAGCCGGGCGACATGCTTTATCTGCCACCGGGCTGGGGCCACGACGGCGTCGCCGTCGGCGCCTGCATCACGGCGTCGATCGGCTTTCGCGCGCCGCTTGCCGCCGAGCTCGGCGCCGACGTCGCGCAGCGACTCGCCGACGCCGCGCGCGACGGGCTGGAGGCGGCGGCCGGCGAGCACCGCTATCGCGATGCCGGCGCCCCGGCGGCCGATCGGCCGGCACGCATTCCCGAGTCGCTGCAGCGCTTCAGCGACGCCGCCGTCGCGCGCCTGCTCGTCGATCGCATCGGCCGGTCGAGGGCGCTCGGCGAGACCTTGAGCGAGCCGAAGCCCGGCACGTGGTTCGAGCGAACGAGGCCGCAGCCGGCGCCGGCCGGGGCGGTCGCCCTCGATCGCCGCACCCGCATGCTCTACGACGACCGCTTCGTCTTCGTCAACGGCGAGTCCTATCGCGCCGGTGGACGCGATGCGACGCTGATGCGCCGCCTGGCCGATGCGCGCCGCCTCGATGCCAAAAGCGTCACTGGCGCCAGCGGCGCCGCGCGGCAATTGCTGGCAGAGTGGCTGAGCGCCGGCTGGTGCGTGCCGGCATCCCGACCCTGCGACGAGGAAACGACATGAGCCCCGACAGCATCGTTCCGATCGGCTCGCGCGCCGAGTTCTGCGACGCCGTGCGCGCCGCCTTGGCGCTCGCCGAGCAGGGCGGCGCGGGCGAGATCATTCTGGTCGATCCGAACTTCGCCGACTGGCCGCTCAACGAGCGGACGGTGATCGAGACGCTGTCGCACTGGGTCGACTCGCGCCGGGTCCTGGTCGTACTCGCGCACAGCTTCGACGAGCTCGCGCGGCGCCAGCTCCGCTTCGTCGAGTGGCGGCGGCAGTGGGCGCACGTCGTGCAATGCCGCAACGATCCCGAGCTCGAGGCCGAGCAGATTCCGACCTTGTTGCTGGTGCCGGGACACACCTGCATCCGCGTCCTCGATCGCGTCCGCTGCCGCGGCACCATGTCGAATCGACCGGTCGAATTGACCGAGTGCCGGGAAATCGTTGACGCGCTTTTGCAACGAACCGTCGAAGCGTTTCCCGTGACGACGCTGGGCCTCTAGGGAAAGCACCTAAGACGCCTATAATCGTTGGTTAGGCACTGGAAATGCTCGAGCTTTCCTTGTCTTGCAGACGATGGGGCTCCTCCAAAGAGGGTTCCCACAATTATCGGTAATTGTCCGAACTTAAAATCGAGGAGAAACATGAAAACCGCATTGCTGATGGTGACCCTGGCCGCCGCCGTTTCGTTCGCTGCCTGCAGCAAGAAGGAAGAGACGACGACCACGACTACCCCCGCCGCGACTCCGTCGACGTCGACCACCGTCGTGACCACGCCTTCCACCGATTCCAGCGCCTCGTCGGCGATGGGTGCATCGATGGCCGCTTCGTCGGCCGCCGCGTCGGCGATGGATGCCGCCTCTTCCGCGAACACGGCTGCCTCGGCGGCCATGGGCGCTGCGTCGAAGTAAGCAGGTCCCCGACCCCGTAAAAAGCCGCCTTCGGGCGGCTTTTTGCATGGCGCCGGCGGATTGGACGACCGGGTCGTTCAGGCGATGTCCAGCCAGGCGCAGCCCAGCACCGGGTCGGCGATGACGATGTCCCGAGGTCGGCTGCCCCACGTCGCCGCGAGCGCCTGCCGGACCAGCTCGGGCCGATTGTTCTCGCGGCTCAGGTGGGCCGCGACGAGGTGGCGCAGCCCGACGCCGACGCCATGGCCGAGGATCTCGACGGCCAGGGTGTTGCTGAGGTGGCCGTAGCGGCCGCCGATCCGTGCCCGCAGCGAGGGCGGGTAGCGCGAGGCGGCGAGCATCGCCTCGTCGTGATTGCATTCGAGGACGAGCGCGGCGCAGCCGGCGATGCTCTCGAGCATGTGCTCGGTGATCGAGCCGAGGTCGGTGAGGATGCCGAGGCCGCGGTCGCCGTCGCTGCAGCGAAGCTGGAGCGGCTCGGCGGCATCGTGCGCGACCGTGAACGGATGCAGCTCGAGGTCGCCGAGCGCGATCGGCTCGCTGTCGCGGGCGAACGCCAGCCGCCCCGGCCGCACGCTTTCGTCGATCGCGCGCCAGGTGCCGCGACTCATCCAGATCGGCAGGTCGTGACGCTCGGCGAGCGTCACCGCACAGCCGATGTGGTCGCTGTGCTCGTGGGTGACGAAGACGGCGTCGAGGTCGGTGGCGGCGAGCCCGGCGCGCCCCAGCCGCGTCTCGAGCTCGCGCAGCGAGAAGCCGGCGTCGACGAGGAGGCGCGTCGTCGTGATGCCGCTCGTCGCCTCGACGACGGTGGCATTGCCGCTGCTGCCGCTGCCGAGGCTGCAAAAGCGGATCACGCGGGCCCCGGTGCGCCCGTGGCGGGCGCCACTAGCGCAGGTCTTCGAGGAGCAGGTTGACGATCCGCTTGCCGGCCTCGCCGGTCGCGGCCTTGCCTTGCGAATCGAGGACGGCGACGGTGCTCGTCGTCCCTTCGGCACTGACCTTGACGCGGTACTTGGCCAGGCCGGAGTCGTCGCCCTTCTTGCGGCCGAAGCTGAGCAGCTTGCTCAGGAAACCGGGCTCGTCGCGGCCGGCGAAAGCCGGATCGACGTAGCGGACGAAGTAGAGGCCCTGGCCGCGGTCGCGGTCCTCGACCGTGAAGCCGCTGCGGTCGAGGGCGATGCCGACGCGGCGCCAGGCGCGGTCGAAGCCGTCGTCGACCTGCAGCGTCGGCGACGGCCGGCCTTCGACGAGGCGCGCACGCGCCGGCCCGCCGGGCGTTCCCGCGGCTGCCGCGACCGTCGTCTTCGCCTCTTCTTCCTTCGCGCCCAGCTTGACCATCAGGCGCGAGAGAAAGGTCGCCTCGAGCTGCGGCTCGGGCGCTCGCGGCTGCCAGATCGTCGCATCCTTGCGATCGCCGGTGTAGACCTCGACCATGCCGCGATGGCTGATGAAGATGTCGCTGCCGGTGGCGGTGCGCTCGATGCGCGTCGTGTACTTGTCGAGCTCGCCGGTCGAGAACGCCGAGTCGATCACCTTGCCGATCGAGTTGCGGATGAAGTCGTTGGGCAGGCGGGCGCGGTTCTCGGCCCAGTCGGTCTCGAGGACGCCGGCCTCGGGCCGGTCCTGGATCAGGTTGAAGCCGTTGTCCTTCCAGAAGGCGCGCACCTGGGGATAGATCGCCTCGGGCGTCAGCGTCGTCGTCAGCCAGCGCTCGTTGCCGAGGCGTTCGACGCGAAACGCGCCGACCGATTGCGGTGCGACCGCCGGCACGATCGCGGTCGCCGCCGGCGAGGACGCCGCCGTTGCCGACTGGAAGGTCGACGCGCTTATCGCGCCGTTCGGCTGCTGGTAGCGCGATTCCTTCGTCAGCTGGGTCAGGTCGGGCGGCACCTCGAGGCCGGTCGTGCGCGTCGTCGAGGTCGAGCGGTAGTCGACCTTGTCGCCGGAGAGAAAGTTGTCGACCGTCGAGCAGCCGGCGACGCCGGCGATGCCCGCGAGGACGATCGCGACGCGTGAGGAAAGGAAAAGGGTCACTCTGGGAATCTCCATCGAGGCGTTGCCGAGCCGCCAACGGCGGCGGCAACGCGGGATTGGCTCAGGCCACGTCGGTCGCGGGGAAGTCGGGGAGCGCCGATCAGGCGATCCCGGCGTCGCGCAGCGCCGCGTCGACGGCCGCCCGGCCCGCCTCGCCGAGAGGCAGGATCGGCAGGCGCACGGTCGCGCCGCAGCGGCCGAGCCGCTCGAGCGCCCACTTCGTCGGCGCCGGGCTCGGCTCGACGAAGAGGGCCTGATGCAGGGCGAGCAGCTGCAGGTGCAGCCGGGTCGCTTCGCGCGCATTGCCGGCGAGCGCGGCGGCGCAGAGCGACTGCATCGCACGCGGCGCGACGTTGGCGGTGACGCTGACCGTGCCATGGCCGCCGAGCAGCATCAGGGCGATCGCGCTGTCGTCGTTGCCCGAGTAGATCGAGAAGCCCGCCGGCAGGTCGCGGACGAGCGCGGCGGCGCGGACGATGTCGCCGCTCGCCTCCTTGATGCCGACGATTCCGGGCACCTTCGCCAGCCGCAGCACGGTCTCGACCTGCATGTCGGCGACGGTCCTGCCGGGCACGTTGTAGAGGACCATCGGGATGTCGACGGCCTCGGCGATCGCCTTGAAGTGGCGGTAGATGCCTTCCTGCGACGGCTTGTTGTAGTAGGGCACGACCGAGAGCGTGCAGTCGGCGCCGACCTTGAGCGCGAAGCGCGACAGCTCGATCGCTTCGGCGGTCGCGTTGGCGCCGGTGCCGGCCATGACCGGAACGCGGCCGCGCGCATGCTCGGCGGCGACGCGGATGATCTCGCAGTGCTCGTCGACCGTGACCGTCGGCGATTCGCCGGTCGTGCCGACGACGGCGATGCATTGCGTGCCTTCGCCGACATGCCAGTCGATCAGTCGGCGCAATGCGTCGTAGTCGACGCTGCCGTCGTCGCGCATCGGCGTGACGAGCGCGACGATGCTGCCGGTGATGGGTTTCATGCGCGTTTCCTGAATCGGTCGATTCTAGCGACCCGGCGCCGGCGCCCCGGGCGTCAGCGGATAGCGCGCCGCAACGGCGCCGGCCGGGGCGCGGATCGCCGCCAGCCGCTGCACGAAACGCTCGGGGTCGCTCAGGAATCCGTCTTCGTACGCCACGATGCGCAGACCCGCGGCGGCACCGAGAAGTTCACCGGGAGCGAGCAGAAAATCGCGCCGGGCCGGCCGACCGACCGTCTCGTTGCCGGCGGCGAAGGTTTCGTAAAGCAGGACGCCGCCGTCGCCGAGCGATGCCGTCAGCACCGGCAGCAGCGGCCGCCACAGGTAGTTGGTGACGACGACGGCGTCGAAGCGGCGGCCGGCGAGCGGCCAGGGCGCGCCTTCGAGGTCGGCGACGACCACCGCCGCGATTCCGCCGAGCGGCGCCATCGCGCCGGCGTCGCGGTCGACCGCGGTGACCGCATGGCCGCGCGCCGCGAGCCAGGTCGTGTGCCGGCCGCTGCCGGCGGCGACGTCGAGGACCGTGCCGCCCGGCGCGATCAGGTGCGCCCAGCGCTCGATCCAGGGCGAAGGCACCGAGCTCGCGTGCGGCGTCATCGCCTTGGCCCGCAATGGCGCGGCGTCAGAAGCAGGCCCAGATCCGGTTGGCGAGATCGACGGCGAGCTCGGGCCGCTGGTAGGCCGCGAACACCGCCGCGAGCGCGAGCGCTGCGACCGACCAGGCGGCGACTCGCGCCGGCTTCATGCCAGCGCCGGGCGCAGGATCGCCCGCTCGCGGATCGGCAGGTTGACGACGGCGGCGAAAAGGCCGAGCGCGATCGCGATCCACCAGACGATGTCGTAGCTGCCGGTCGCGTCGTACAGGCGGCCGCCGAGCCAGACGCCGAGGAAGCTGCCGACCTGGTGGCTGAGGAAGACGAAGCCGCCGAGCGTCGACAGGTAGCGCACGCCGAAGATCTCGGCGACGATGCCGTTGGTGAGCGGCACCGTCGACAGCCACAGGAATCCCATCGCCGCCGCGAAGGCATACACGCTCCCCGCGCCGATCGGCGCCAGCACGAAGGCCATGATGGCGAGCGAGCGCAGCATGTAGATCGTCGACAGCAGGTACTTCTTCGGCAGGCGGCCGCCGAGCGAGCCGGCGACGTAGGTGCCGACGACGTTGAACAGGCCGATCAGGGCGAGCGCGGTCGTCGCGACGCCGGGCGTGAGGGCGTGGTCCTTCAGGTAGCTCGGCAGGTGCACGCCGATGAAGGCGAGCTGGAAGCCGCAGACGAAGTAGCCGGCGGTCAGCAGCTGGAAGCTGCGATCGCCGATCGCCTCGCGGATCGCGGCACCGATGCTCTGCTGCTGCGCCGTCGCCGGCGCGAGCCCCGGCTCGCGCAGGCCGAAGGCGAGCGGCACGATGACGAGCGCGCAGGCGCCGAGGACGAAGAGCGCGTTCTGCCAGCCGATGCCGCCGATCAGGCCGCCTTCGACCGGCACCATCAGGAACTGGCCGAACGAGCCGGCGGCCGCCGTGATCCCCATCGCCCAGCTGCGCCGCTCGGGCGCGACGTTGCGGCCGATGACGCCGTAGACGATGGCGTAGGTGGTGCCGGCCTGCGCCATGCCGACGAGCACCCCGGCGCCGCCGAGAAAGCCGGCGCCGCTCGTCGACAAGCCCATGACGACGAGGCCGGCGGCGTAGAGCACGCTGCCGGCGAGCAGGACGCGCAACGCGCCCCAGCGATCGGCGAGCGCGCCGGCGAACGGGCCGGCGAGCCCCCAGGCGAGGTTCTGCACCGCCAGCGCGAAGGCGAAGGTCTCGCGGTTCCAGCCCCGGTCGGCGGTGATCGGCTGCAGCCAGAGGCCGAAGCCATGGCGGATTCCCATCGAGACCGTGACGATCGCGGCGCCGCAGACCAGCACCTGCGTGAGCGAGAGCGGCGCGCGCTCCCTCGCGCTCATGCGGCGACCGGGCGGCTGACGCGGTCGATGAGCTCGATCGACGGCGTGTCGAGCTCCAGCGTGGCGGCGCCGACGAGCTCGGCGAGTTGCGCCGGGTGGGTGGCGCTCGCGATCGGCGCGGTGATGCCCGGTCGCGCGATCTGCCAGGCGAGCGCGACCCGCGCCGGCGTCGCCCCGGTCGTCCTGGCGACCACATCGAGCGCGGCGAGGATCGCCAGGCCGCGCTCGTTCAGGTACTTGCCGGCACCGCTGCCGCGAACGCTCTTGCCGAGATCGGCCTGGCTGCGGTACTTGCCGGTCAGGAAGCCGCTCGCCAGCGCGAAGAAGTTGACGACGCCGAGACCGTGCTCGAGACAGACCGGCTCGAGCTCGCTCTCGTAGGGCTCGCGCTCGAGCAGGTTGTAGAGCGGCTGCAGCGATTCGTAGCGCGCCACGCCGAGGCGCCGGCTCGTCTCGAGCGCGAGCCTCAGGCGCGGCCCGCTGTAGTTCGACGCGCCGATCGCGCGCACCTTGCCTTCCCTGATCAGGTCGGCGAAGGCGCCGAGCGTCTCCTCAAGCGGCGTTTCCGTGTCGTCGTCGTGCGACTGATAGAGGTCGACGACCTCGGTCTGAAGCCGTCGCAGCGAGGCCTCGACGGCGCGCCGGATGTAGGCCTTCGACAGGCCCTTGTCGTTGTCGCCCATCGGCTTGCCGACCTTGGTGGCGAGGACGACGCGGTTGCGCTTGCCGCTCTGCCGGAACCACTTGCCGATGATCGTCTCCGACTCGCCGCCGGTGTGGCCGGGCACCCAGCGCGAGTAGACGTCGGCGGTGTCGACGAAGTTCATGCCGGCGTCGACCCAGCCGTCGAGGAGGCGGAACGACATCGCCTCGTCGACGGTCCAGCCGAAGACGTTGCCGCCGAGGCAGATCGGCGAAACCTGGAGGCCGGAGCGGCCGAGCGGGCGAAGCGGGATAGAGACCATGCGCGATTGTTGCAGGGGTGCGCCGATCGTGTCGGCGCCGGCGCGCGGTTCGGCGCCGGGCAAGGGCCGTGGCCGCGCTGCCTAGAATCCTCGGCCATGGCAAGCAAGGCAGGGCAGCAGTACGGCGAGGCGTCGATCCGCGTCCTCAAGGGCCTCGAGCCGGTGAAGCAGCGGCCGGGCATGTACACGCGAACGGAGAGCCCGCTCCACGTCATCCAGGAGGTCGTCGACAACGCCGCCGACGAAGCGCTCGCCGGAGTCGGAACGGCCATCGACGTGACCCTCCACGGCGACGGGTCGGTCAGCGTCGACGACGACGGTCGCGGCATCCCGACCGGACTGCATCCGCAGGAAGGCGTGAGCGTGATCGAGATCGTGTTCACGCGCCTGCACGCGGGCGGCAAGTTCGACAAGGGCGCGAGCGCCGCCTACAGCTTTTCCGGCGGCCTGCACGGCGTCGGCGTCAGCGTCACCAACGCCCTGGCGAAACGCCTGGAGGTGGGCGTCTGGCGCGCCGGCCAGGTGACGACGATGGCGTTCAGCGGCGGCGACGTCGTCGACAAGCTCGCGAGCCGCAAGGCCGCCGCCGGCGAGCGCAAGAGCGGCACGCGCGTCCGCGTCTGGCCCGATCCGAAGTACTTCGAGAGCGCGGAGCTGCCGCGCGCCGAGCTGATGCACCTGCTGCGCAGCAAGGCGGTGCTGATGCCGGGCGTTCGCGTCTCGCTGACGACCGAGAAGGCGAACCGCGAGCCCGAGCGGCAGGAATGGCTCTACGCCGCGGGCCTCTCCGACTATCTGCTGCAGTCGCTGCTCGCCGACCCGGTGATCCCGCTCTTCGAAGGCGCCCATTTCGCCGACGGCCGCGAGAGCGAGGACGTCGCCGAAGGCGAAGGCGCGACCTGGTGCGTCGCCTTCACCGAAGACGGCAACGCGGTGCGCGAGAGTTACGTCAACCTGATCCCGACGGTCGCCGGCGGCACCCATGAATCGGGACTGAAGGACGGCCTGTTCCAGGCCGTCAAGGGCTTCATCGACATGCACAGCCTGCTGCCGAAAGGCGTCAAGGTCATGCCGGAAGACGTCTTCTCGCGCGCCAGCTTCGTCCTTTCGGCGAAGGTGCTCGACCCGCAGTTCCAGGGCCAGATCAAGGAGCGGCTGAACAGCCGCGAGGCGCTGCGCCTGGTCTCGAACTGCGTCAGGCCGGCGCTCGAGCTGTGGCTGAACCAGCACGTCGAGCACGGCCGCAAGCTCGCCGAGCTCGTCATTCGCCAGGCGCAGACGCGCCAGCGCGCGAGCCAGAAGGTCGAGAAGCGGCGCGGCTCCGGCGTCGCCGTGCTGCCGGGCAAGCTCACCGACTGCGAGAGCCGCGACCTCGCGCTCAACGAGCTGTTCCTGGTCGAGGGCGATTCGGCCGGCGGCAGCGCCAAGATGGGCCGCGACAAGGAGACCCAGGCGATCCTGCCCCTGCGCGGCAAGGTGCTGAACTCGTGGGAGGTCGAGCGCGATCGGCTCTTCGCCAACAACGAGATCCACGACATCGCGGTCGCGGTCGGCGTCGATCCGCACGGTGCCGGACCCGGAGATCCCGAGCCCGACTTCTCGGGCCTGCGCTACGGCAAGGTCTGCATCCTGTCGGATGCCGACGTCGACGGCTCGCACATCCAGGTGCTGCTGCTGACGCTCTTCTTCCGCCACTTCCCCAAGCTGATCGAGCGCGGCCACGTCTACGTCGCCAAGCCGCCGCTCTTTCGCGTCGACGCGCCGGTGCGCGGCAAGAAGCCGGCGGCCAAGATCTATGCGCTCGACGACGACGAGCTGCGCGCGACGATCGATCGCCTCAAGAAGGAAGGTGCGCGCGACGGCAGCTGGAGCGTGAGCCGCTTCAAGGGCCTCGGAGAAATGAACGCCGAGCAGCTCTGGGACACGACGCTCAATCCGGAGACGCGGCGCCTGCTGCCGATCGGCTTCAACGTCGCCGGCTTCGCCGCGACCGCCCTGTCGCTCACCAAGCTCATGGGCAAAGGCGAGGCGCAGGCGCGGCGCGAGCTGATGGAGCTGCGCGGCGACGCCGTCGAGGTCGACGTGTGAGCACGCCCGCGCGCCGGCGCCGGGCGCGGCCTTCATGAGCCGGGCCGCCACGGTGCGGGTCGATCCGCTCGAGGTGCGGCCGCGCTGGCTCGCCCACGCCGCCCTGCTGCTCGCGCTCGTCGCCGGCGTCGCGGCGATGGCGGCGCTGCGCCGCGGCGGCCTCGACGACGACGAGGACCTGCTCGCCGCCGCCGTGCTGGCGATCTCGTTCTGGGTCTTCGCGATCGGCCTCGGCGGTCTCGTCCGCTGCGTCCGCGCCGGCTACGCGCTTCGCCTCGACGGCGCCGGCCTGCATGTTCCCGGCCTCGACGTCGTGCCGTGGCGCGCGGTCCGCGCTGCCCGACTGCGCACCTACGAGAGCAGCGGCAAGCGCTTTCGCCAGCTGATCGTCGACGTCGATCCCGCCTACACCGGCGCGAGCGCGCGCCACTACGAGCGCTTTCTCTTCGGCCCGATCGCCGGCCTTCTCGGCAAGCCCGGCACGATCGCGATCCCGGTGCAGCTGCTGGCGATCGACCCGGAGTCGCTGCTGGCGACAACGCGCGCCTTCATCGGCGTCGTCGAGACGCGCGCGGCGATCCGCGCCGACGTTGCCGCGTCGGCGCGCGAGCGGCAGATGTCGGGCAGGCGATTGCCATGAGCGCCGAGCGCGGGTCGACGATCCGCCTGCGACCGACGATGCTCTCCGACCTCGACTTCGTCGGCTCGGTCGAGAACGATCCGGCGAACCGGCCGTTCATCACGCCGTGGGAGCGCGTCCAGCACGAGGGCGCGGTCCGCTTTCCCGACTTCCGCCACTTCATCATCGAGGCCGGGCCGGCGTATCCGTCGGCGGGCTTCGTCATCCTCCAGGGCTGTCGCAATCCGCACGCCTCGGTCGAGCTGAAGCGGATCGTCCTGCAGCCCAAGGGCCAGGGCTACGGCCGCACCTGCGTTCGCCTGCTCGCGCAGATGGCGTTCCGCGACCTCGGCGCGCATCGCTTCTGGCTCGACGTCAAGAGCGCCAACACGCGCGCGCTCGCGCTCTACCGCAGCGAAGGCTTCGTCGAGGAAGGACGCCTGCGCGAGAGCGTTCGCAGCGACGCCGGCTACGACTCGCTGATCGTGATGTCGCTGCTCGAGCCCGAGTACGAGGCGCTCGTCGACGCGCGCGAGCGTCACCGCGCGGACACGGCCTGAACGGCCCGAAAGGAGACCTGCCATGCAGTCGACCATGATGGACGTGCCGCTCTCGCTCAACCACCTGCTCGAGCGCGCCGGCACGCTGTTCGCGCACCAGGAGATCGTCTCGCGCCTGCCCGACAAGTCGCTGCGAACGCATCGCTACGCCGAGTTCCACGCGCGAACGCGCCGCCTTGCCGCCGCCTTGCAGAAGCTCGGCCTGAAGAAGGGCGACCGCGTCGCGACGCTCGCCTGGAACCACCACGCCCACCTCGAGTGCTACTTCGGCATCCCGGCCGCCGGCGGCGTCATGCACACGCTGAACCTGCGCCTCGCGCCCGACGAGATCGGCTGGATCGCCGGCGATGCCGACGACCGCTTCCTCGTCGTCGACGATATCCTGCTGCCGCTCTACCGCCAGTTCGCCGACAGGCATTCGTTCGAGAAGGTCATCGTCTTCCCGTTCTCGGGCGCACCGGTCGACGACAGCGCCGGGCACCTCGACTACGAAGCGCTCCTCGCCGACGCCGACGGCGCTCGCTTCGTTCCGGCGCCGCACGACGAGAACGATCCGATCGCCATGTGCTACACGTCGGGAACGACCGGGCGGCCGAAGGGCGTCGTCTATTCGCATCGCTCGACGGTGCTGCACACGCTGGTCGGCTGCCTCGGCGAGAACTGGTCGATGAAGGCCTCCGACGTGCTCTTGCCCGTCACGCCGATGTTCCATGCCAACTGCTGGGGCGTTCCCTACGGCGCGGTGATGACCGGGACGAAGATCGTCTTCCCCGGGCCGCATCTGCATCCCGACGACCTGCTCGACCTGATGCAGCTCGAGCCGCCGACACTGTCGCTCGGCGTGCCGACGATCTGGCTCGGCCTGATCCAGCGCTTCGAGCGCGCCCAGGCCGAGGAGCCCGGCCGCTGGCGCCTGCCGGCGGGAATGCGCTCGATGGTCGGCGGCGCGGCGGTGCCGGAAGCGCTCATCCGCGCCTTCGCCGGCCACGGCATCTGGATCCAGCAGGGCTGGGGAATGACCGAAACCTCGCCGCTGGCGACGACCGCGCTTCGCGACGACCGCCGGCCCGACGGCGAGCGCTTCCGCCGTGCCGCGATGGCCGGCGTTCCGGTGCCGCTCGTCGACGTGCGGATCCGCGCCGACGACGGCACCGACGCGCCGTGGGACGGCAAGACCGTCGGCGAGATCCAGGTCCGCGGCCCGTTCATCACCGGCTCCTACCACCGCGTTGCGCCGACCGAGGACAAGTTCACCGACGACGGCTGGCTGCGCACCGGCGACGTCGCGGCGATGGACGAGCTCGGCTCCGTCCGCATCACCGATCGCACCAAGGACCTCATCAAGTCGGGCGGCGAATGGATCTCGTCGGTCGATCTCGAGAACGCGCTGATGGCGCATCCCGCCATCGCCGAGGCCGCGGTGATCGCGATCCCGGATCCGAAGTGGAGCGAGCGGCCGCTGGCGTGCATCGTCTGGAAGCAAGGCGCCGCGATCGCTTCGCCCGAAGTCGCCGGCGTGCTCGGCAGGCACCTGCTCGGGCACGGCTTCGCCAAGTGGCAGCTGCCCGATCGCTACGAGGTGATCGACGGCGTGCCGCGCACCTCGACCGGCAAGTTCTGGAAGCTCAAGCTGCGCGAGCGCTTCCCCCGCTGACCCTCCTGTCCCGACGACGCGGCGCCTTCGCGGCGCCGCGCCGCTTTTTCCGATTGCCATGGCCACTCTCGATCTCTTCACTGCCGACCGCGACGCCGACGACACCGTCGGCCTGGCCGAATACGCCGAGCGCGCCTACCTCGAGTACGCGCTCTCGGTCGTCAAGGGGCGGGCGCTGCCCGACGTCGCCGACGGCCAGAAGCCGGTGCAGCGCCGCATCCTCTACGCGATGGCGCGCATGGGCCTGGTCTTCACGACCGGCGCCGGGCCGAAGGCCGTGAAGAGCGCGCGCGTCGTCGGCGACGTCCTGGGGCGCTTTCATCCGCACAGCGACCAGGCGGCGTACGACGCGCTCGTCCGCATGGCGCAGGACTTCGCGCTCCGCTATCCACTGATCGACGGGCAGGGCAACTTCGGCTCGCGCGACGGCGACGGCGCGGCGGCGATGCGCTACACCGAAGCGCGTCTCGCGCCGATCGCGCGCCTGCTGCTCGACGAGATCGACGAAGGCACAGTCGAGTTCATTCCCAACTACGACGGCTCGACCGAGGAGCCGCGCCTGCTGCCGGCGCGGTTGCCGTTCGTGCTGCTGAACGGCGCGAGCGGCATCGCCGTCGGCCTGGCCACCGAGATCCCGAGCCACAACCTGCGCGAGGTCGCGGCGGCGGCGATCGCCCTCGTCAAGAACGACAAGCTCGGCGCCGACGAGCTCGCCGCGCTCGTGCCCGGCCCCGACTATCCCGGCGGCGGCCAGATCATCAGCCCGCCCGAGGACATCCGCGCCGCCTACGCGAGCGGGCGCGGCTCGCTCAAGGTGCGCGCGCGCTGGAAGATCGAGGACCTCGCGCGCGGCCAGTGGCAGCTCGTCGTCACCGAGCTGCCGCCGGGAACGAGCGCGCAGAAGGTGCTCGAGGAGATCGAGGAGCTCACCAACCCGAAGGTCCGCGCCGGCAAGAAGACGCTCGGTGCCGAGCAGCTGCAGCTGAAGGCGAGCGTGCTCGCGGTCCTCGACGCGGTGCGCGACGAGTCGAGCAAGGAAGCGGCGGTGCGCCTCGTCTTCGAGCCGAAGTCGCGCACCGTGGCGCAGGCCGATCTCGTCACCGCGCTGCTCGCCCACACGAGCCTGGAGAGCTCGACGCCGATCAACCTGACGATGGTCGGCGCCGATGGCCGGCCGACGCAGAAGAGCCTCGTCCAGCTGCTCGGCGAGTGGGTGCGCTTTCGCCTGCAGACGGTCGAGCGGCGCTCGCGGCACCGACTCGGCAAGGTGGCGGATCGCATCCACATCCTCGAGGGCCGCCGGCTCGTCCTGCTCCGCATCGACGAGGTGATCGCGATCATCCGCGCCGCCGACGAGCCGAAGGCGGCGCTGATCGAGCGCTTCTCGCTCAGCGAGCGCCAGGCCGACGACATCCTCGACATCCGCTTGCGCCAGCTCGCCCGGCTCGAGGCGATCAGGATCGAGCAGGAGCTGAAGCAGCTGCGCGCCGAGGAAGCGAAGCTGAACGAGATCCTCGCCAGCCCGGCCGCGCTGAAGCGCACCGTCGTCCGCGAGATCGAGGCCGACGCCAAGGCGCACGGCGACGAAAGGCGCACGCTGATCGAGGCGCAGAAGCGCGCTGTCGCCGAGGTGCGCGTCGTCGACGAGCCGGTCACGGTCGTCGTCAGCATGAAGGGGTGGGTGCGCGCGTTGAAGGGCCACGAGGTCGAGGCCGGCCAGCTCGCCTTCAAGGCCGGCGACGCGCTCTACGGCACCTTCGGCTGTCGCAGCGTCGATTCGCTGCTCGTCTTCGGCAGCAACGGCCGGGTCTACGCGGTGCCGGTCGCGAGCCTGCCGAGCGGCCGCGGCGACGGCGTGTCGGTCACGTCGCTGATCGAACTCGAGGCCGGCACGCAGCCGGCGCACTACTTCGCCGGCGCACCGCCCGAAGTGCTGATGCTCTCGGGCACCGGCGGCTTCGGCCTGCTCGCGCGCGCGTCCGACCTGCTCTCGCGCCAGCGCGGCGGCAAGGCCTTCCTCGCCCTCGAGGGCGACGAGAAGCCGCTGCCGCCGGCGATCGTCCACGCCGGCGCGGCGCGCGTTGCCTGCCTCACGCTCACGGGGCGCCTGCTCGTCTTCGGCCTCGACGAGCTCAAGCTGCAGGGCAACGGCGGCCGTGGCCTGACCCTCGTCGACCTCGACCCGAAGGACGCCCTCGTCAGCGTCGCCGTGTTCGCGTCGGCGCTGCGCGTCGAAGGCAGCGGCCGCGGCGGCAAGGCGCGCGACGAGGTCCTGCGCGGCGCCGCGCTCGAGCCCTACGTCGGCCGGCGCGCGCGGAAAGGCCGGCGCCAGGACGCGATCCCGAAGGCGACGCGCGTCGTCGCCGCCGACGTCGCCTGAGCGACGCTTCAGTCGTTCGGGTCGAGCTCGCGCACCGGCCGGACCTCGATGCTGCCGGCGCGCACCGGCGGGATCCGCGCCGCCAGCGTCACCGCTTCGTCGAGGTCGGCGGCGTCGATCAGGTAGAAGCCGGCGAGCTGCTCCTTGGTCTCGGCGAACGGGCCGTCGGTCATCGTCAGCACGCCGTCGCGCATGCGCAGCGTCGTCGCCGTGTGCACCGGATGGAGCGGCTCGGCGGCGATGACGCGGCCTTCGGCGTGCAGGCGCGCGCTCGCGGCGAGGCACTCGCTGTCGCGCACGGCGCTCCACTTGTCGTCTTCGAGATAGACCAGGCAGAGGTACTTCATCGCGGATCCTTGGCGGCGGGCTTCTTCACTGGTCGAACGGCGCCCGGTCGATTCGACATCAGGCGGACGGCAGGTCGCGCAGCCGTGCCGCCAGGAACTCGCGCTCGGGCTCCTGGCGGACGAGGGCGAGAGCGCGTTCGTACGAGGCGCGCGCGTCGGCGTGGCGGCCGAGGCGGCGGCAGATGTCGGCGCGCGCCGCGTGGGCGAGGTGATAGTCCTGCAGCTGGCCGTCGGCGAGGACCGTCTCGATCAGCGCCAGGCCGGCGGCCGGCCCGTCGCGCATGGCGACGGCGACGGCGCGGTTGAGGGCGACGACCGGCGTCGGCTGCAGCCGCGCGAGGACGTCGTAGAGGCCGACGATCTCGGCCCAGTCGGTCGCCTCGGCCGACGCCGCGCTCGCGTGCACGGCGGCGATCGCTGCCTGCAAGGCGTAGGGACCGAAGCGCGTGCCGGGCGCATCGGCGCGGCGACGCGGATCGGATGCAGGCGCTTCGGCGCCAAGCGCGCGCTCGACCCAGGCCAGGCCTTCGTCGATCTGCGCCCGGTTCCAGAGCGAGCGGTCCTGCGCCTCGAGGACGACGAGCTCGCCGTTCGGGCCGGTGCGCGCGGCGCGGCGCGATTCCTGGAGCAGGGTCAGCGCCAGCAGGCCCATCGCCTCGCGCTCGGGCAGGAGCTCGACGACGAGGCGGGCGAGGCGGATCGCTTCGGCGGAGAGATCGGCGCGCGTCAGCGCCGCGCCGGCCGACGCCGAATAGCCTTCGTTGAAGACCAGGTAGATGACGCGCAGGACGCTCGCGAGCCGTTCGCCGAGCTCGCCCGCCGAAGGCACCTTGTACGGGATGCGTGCATCGCGGATCTTCGCCTTGGCGCGGACGATGCGCTGCGCCAGCGTCGCCGGCGGCGCCAGGAAGGCGCGCGCGATCTCCTCCGTCGTCAGGCCCGAGATCTCACGCAAGGTCAGGGCGACCTGGGCGTCGGCCGAGAGCGACGGATGACAGCAGGTGAAGACGAGGCGGAGCGGATCGTCGACGATCTCCTCGGCCTCGTCCCAGCGCGCGGCCTGGTCGGGGATCGCCTCGACCGCGGTCGCGACGTCGCCGTCGATCGCGTCGAAGCGGGCGCGCCGGCGGATGCCGTCGATCGCCTTGAAGCGGCCGGCCGAGACCAGCCACGGCACGGGATTGGCGGGAATGCCGTCGCGCGGCCACTGCTCGACCGCGGCCTTGAACGCGTCCTGCAGCGCCTCTTCGGCGAGATCGAAATCGCCGAGCAGGCGGATCAAGGTCGCCAGCACCTTGCGCGAGTCGCGCCGGAACAGCGTCGCGACCGTCGCGGCGATGTCGTCACTGGCCGCACGAGTCTCGACCGCCACGTCTCCTCGCTCGCTTCCTCAGGCGCGCCCGCGCAGGACGCGGACGAGCACGATCGCGATGACGACGAAGGCGAGCGCCGACCACATCGCGTAGGGAACGCCGAAGAGGCTCACCGCCGCGTCGGCGCAGCTCGCGCGCGCCTCGAAGACGCCGGGCACGAGGCGGTCGAGCTGGGTCGCGCTCATCACCTTGTCGGCGAGCGTCAGGTTGCACGACGCCGACTTCGCGGCGACGAAGTGCTGCCAGAGCGCCGAAGCGACGCCGGCGAGGGCGAGGAGCACGCCGAAGGTGCCGGCGACGCGGCGGCCGGCGGCGCCGCGCCAGAGCAGGCCGAGCAGCGCGAAGGCGCCGATCGCGAGGAAGATGAGCCGCTGCAGGACGCACCACGGGCACGGCTCCATCGCGTACGCGTGCTGCGAGACGAGGGCGACGGCGACGGCGCCGAACGAGACGATGGCGACCGCGGCGAACGCTGCGGCCGTCGGCGGGCCCCCGCGGCCCCGCGCCGGCCGGGTCATTCCGCGGCCTGGGCGATCAGCTCGATCTCGACGCAGGCGCCGAGCGGCAACTGGGCGACGCCGTAGGCGCTGCGTGCGTGCGCGCCTTTCTCGGCGAAGACCTCGCCGAACAGCTCCGAGCAGCCGTTGGTCACGAGGTGATGCTCGACGAAATCGGCCGAGCTGTTGACCAGGCTCGTGATGCGCAGGATCCGCTCGACCTTGTCGAGGTCGCCGACCGCGGCGTGGAGCGTGCCGAGGAGGTCGATGGCGACGGCGCGTGCCGCCTTCTTGCCGGTCGCGGTGTTCATGTCGCGGCCGAGCTGGCCGACCCAGACCTTGCCGTCGCGCTTGGCGATGTGGCCGGAGAGGAAGACGAGGTTGCCGGTGCGAACGAACGGCACGTAGGCGCCGGCCGGGATCGCGAGCGGCGGCAGGGAGATGTCGAGGTCGGTGAGGCGGTCGTAGATCGAGGACATGAGGCTTCTCGCGGGCGCGTCGGAGTCAAATCCTACACTCCCGCGATGGCAGCACCCGGCAGCGGCGGACGGCTGGTGGCGCTGCCGCTGGCGTGGCTTGCCGGCGTCGCGCTGCAGCTGCACGAGCGCGCGCTGTGGCCGCTCGCGGCGTATGTGGCGATCGCCTCGGCGGCGGCCGTCGTCGTCGTCGCATGCGCGCGTTCGCGGCGCGCCTTTGCGCTCGTCGTCGCCGCCGCGCTCGCGGCCGGATTCGCGTTCTCCGGCGGGCAGGCGTCGCTGCGCCTCGCCGAGACGCTGCCGGCCGAGCTCGAAGGCAGGGACATCGTCGTCACCGGCGTCGTCGCCAGCCTGCCGCAGCAAGGGCCGAGCGGGCTGCGCTTCCGCTTCGCGATCGACCCGGCCGGCGCGCCCGCCGGCGTGCCGGGCCTGCTCGCTCTCGGCTGGTACGCCGGCTTTCACGAAGACGCCGCGCTGGTCCAGCCGCGGGCGGCGCTGCGCGCCGGCCAGCGCTGGCGCTTCACCGTGCGCCTGCGCCAGCCGCACGGCAACCTCAATCCGCACGGCTTCGACTACGAGCTCGCGCTGCTCGAGCAGGGCGTTCGCGCCACCGGCTACGTCCGCGACGCGCCGGCGACGCTGCTCGACGCCGGCGCCGGCTATCCGGTCGAGCGGCTGCGCCAGCGCGTTCGCGACGCGATCTACGCGCGCGTCGACGACCGCCGCGCCGCCGGCGTCCTCGCCGCGCTCACGATCGGCGACCAGGGCGCGATCGAGCGCGACGACTGGGACCTGTTCCGCAACACCGGCGTCGCCCACCTGATGTCGATCAGCGGCTTGCACGTGACGATGTTCGCCTGGCTCGCCGGGCTGGCTGTCGGCGCGGCGTGGCGGCGCAGCACGCGGGCGATGCGCTGGCTGCCGGCACCGGCCGCGGCGCGCTGGGGCGGCCTGTTCGCGGCGACGGCGTATGCCTTCTTCGCCGGCTGGGGCGTGCCGTCACAGCGCACGGTCTGGATGCTCGCGACCGTGACGCTGCTGCAGGCCGGCGGCCTGCGCTGGCCGTGGGCGCTGGTGCTGCTCACCGCCGCCTTCGTCGTTACGCTGCTCGATCCCTGGGCGCTGACCCAGCCCGGCTTCTGGCTCTCGTTCATGGCGGTCGGCCTGCTGATGGCGTCGTCGAGCGCGACCACGGCGCGGTCCGAGGCTGATGTCGACGTCGACGCCGCGACCGGCTGGCGCATGTGGCCGGCGCGCTTCGCCGCGAGCGTTCGTGGTGGCCTGCGCACGCAGGTGATCGCGACGCTCGGCCTGACGCCGCTGACGCTCGTCCTCTTCCAGCAGGTCTCGGCGGTCGGCTTTCTCGCCAACCTGGTCGCGATCCCGCTGGTCACGCTCGTCATCACGCCGCTCGCCCTCGCCGGCATCGCCCTGGCGCCGCTCTGGTCGCTCGACGCGCTGATCGTGCACGGGCTCGATGCGCTGCTCGGCCGCCTCGCCGATCTGCCGGGGGCGGTCTGGACGGTCGCCGTCGCGCCGTGGTGGGCGCAGCTCGCGGGTCTCGTCGCCGCGGTGCTCGTCGTCCTGCCGCTGCCGTGGCGCGCCAAGCTCGCCGCGATTCCGCTCGCGCTCGCCTTGCTCGTGCCGCCCGCGTCGCTGCCGGCCGAAGGCAGCTTCGACGTCGTCGCCGCCGACATCGGCCAGGGCACGGCGGTGCTCGTCCGCACGCGCCGTCACGCGCTCCTCTTCGACAGCGGGCCGCAGTATTCGCGCGAGAGCGACGCCGGCCAGCGCGTCCTCGTTCCGCTCCTGCGCAGCCGCGGCGATCGCCACCTCGACCTGCTCGTCCTCAGCCACCGCGACAGCGATCACGTCGGCGGCGCGCGCACGCTCCTCGGCGCGATCGACGTCGAATCGATGTCGAGCTCGCTCGAGGACGGCCATCCGCTGCTCGCCGCCGCGCGCGACGCGCATCGCTGCGTCGCCGGCCAGCGCTGGACCTGGGACGGCGTCGACTTCGCCGTTCTCCGCCCCGGCGCGGACGACTACGAACGCACGCTGAAGTCGAACGCGATGTCGTGCGTGCTCCGAGTCGCCGGCGGTGGGCGCCGCGTCCTCCTCACGGGCGACATCGAGCGCGAGCAGGAGGCAGCGCTGGTCGCCGCGAACGGCGCGGCGCTGCGCAGCGACGTGCTGATCGCGCCGCACCACGGCAGCAAGACGTCGTCGAGCGCACCCTTCCTCGACGCGGTGCGGCCGCGCATCGCCGTCTTCCAGGCCGGCTACCGCAACCGCTTCGGCCACCCGGCGGGCGAGGTGCTCGACCGCTATCGCGAGCGCGATATCGCCATCGTCGCCAGCCCGGCGTGCGGCGCCTGGCAATGGCGCGCCGACGGCGCGGCCGACGGTGCCTGCGAGCGCGAGGTCGCGCGCCGCTACTGGCACCACCGAGCCGAGCCGGCGTTGCACTGAAAGCGGGCGCATCGCTCATCGGTGGCGCGGACTTTGCTACCCTCGGCGTTGGAGGCAGCATGAAAGTCGGCTTCGACGAGATGCGGGACGCGGTCGGCGCGGTGCGCGAGCACTACGGCGGCTACGACCGCTGGCTGACCGAACAGCCGCCGCAGGTGATGCGATCGCGGCGCGACGAGGCCGAGGTCATCTTCCGTCGCGTCGGCATCACCTTCGCCGTCTACGGCGCGAAGGACGACGGCGCCGGCCAGAACGGCGGCACCGAGCGGCTGATTCCGTTCGACCTGATCCCGCGCGTGATCCCGGCGCACGAGTGGCGCGAGATGGAGCGCGGTCTGCGCCAGCGCGTCACTGCCCTGAACCGCTTCCTCCACGACGTCTACCACGAGCAGGAGATCCTGAAGGCCGGCATCGTCCCGGCCGACCAGGTGCTCGGCAACGCCCAGTTCCGCGCCGAGATGAAGGGCGTCGAGGTCGCGGGCGGCATCTATTCGCACATCGCCGGCATCGACATCGTCCGCGCCGCCAACGCCGACGGCAGCGGCAGCTACTACGTCCTCGAGGACAACCTGCGCGTGCCGAGCGGCGTCTCGTACATGCTCGAGAACCGCAAGATGATGATGCGGCTCTTCCCCGAGCTGTTCAGTCGTCACCGCATCGCGCCGGTCGCGCACTACCCCGACCTGCTGCTCGAGACGCTGCGCTCGGTCGCGCCGGCGGCAGTCAACGACCCGACCGTCGTCGTCCTCACGCCGGGCATGTACAACAGCGCCTACTTCGAGCACGCCTTCCTGGCCCAGCAGATGGGGATCGAGCTGGTCGAGGGCCAGGACCTCTTCGTCGACGACAACTTCGTCTACATGCGGACGACGCAGGGGCCGAAGCGCGTCGACGTCATCTACCGCCGCGTCGACGACGACTTCCTCGACCCGCTCGCCTTCCGCGAGGACTCGACGCTCGGCTGCGAAGGCCTGCTCGGCGCCTACCGCGCCGGCAACGTCACGCTCTCGAACGCGATCGGCACCGGCGTGGCCGACGACAAGTCGATCTATCCGTTCGTGCCGAAGATGATCGAGTTCTACCTCGGCGAAAAGCCGATCCTGCAGAACGTGCCGACCTACGTCTGCCGCGACGCGGACGACCTCGGCTACGTCCTCGACCACCTCGGCGAGCTCGTCGTCAAGGAAGTGCACGGCGCCGGCGGCTACGGCATGCTCGTCGGCCCGGCGGCGACCAAGACCGAGATCGAGGACTTTCGCGGCGCGCTGAAGGCCGACCCGAGCCGCTACATCGCCCAGCCGACGCTGGCGCTCTCGACCTGCCCGACCTTCGTCGAGAGCGGTATCGCGCCGCGCCATATCGACCTCAGGCCCTTCGTGCTCTCGGGCAAGACGGTGCAGATGGTGCCGGGCGGGCTCACCCGCGTCGCGCTGAAAGAGGGCTCGCTGGTGGTGAACTCGTCGCAGGGCGGCGGCACCAAGGACACCTGGATCCTCGAGGCCTGAGCGGAACAATCGCCATGCTGTCGCGCACCGCCGATCACCTCTTCTGGATGGCCCGCTACATGGAGCGCGCCGAGAACACGGCGCGCATGCTCGACGTCAACTATCAGATGTCGCTGCTGCCGCAGTCCGACGACGCCGCCGAGCGCGGCTGGCGCGGCCTGCTCAGCATCAGCGAGCTCACCGGCGACTTCGCCAAGCGCCACGGCGCGGTGACGCCGAGGAGCGTCATCGACTACATGGTGAGCGACGCCAAGAACGGCTCGTCGATCCGCTGCTGCCTGATGGCGGCGCGCGAGAACGCGCGCGCGGTGCGCGGCACGCTGACGACCGAGGTCTGGGAGACGCAGAACCAGACCTGGCTCGAGTTCCAGCGCATGGTCGCGACCGACGCCTTCGAGGCCGACCCGGGCGAGGCCTTCGAGTGGGTGAAGTTTCGCTCGCACCTGTCGCGCGGCGTCACCGTCGGCACGATGCTCCAGGACCAGGCGTTCCACTTCCTGCGCATCGGCAGCTTCCTCGAGCGCGCCGACAACACGGCGCGCCTCCTCGACGTCAAGTTCCACTCGGTCGACAACGACATCGTCGGCTACGGCGACGCCGTCGCCGCGGCGCGCCTGCGCTACGGCCTCGGCCAGAGTCAGAGCCAAAGCCAGAGCCAGACCGGCGGCGGCAGTCAGAGCCAGAGCCAGAGTCAGGAAGCCGGCGGCAAGGACGTCGAGTTCGACTTCTATCACTGGTCGGCGGTGCTGCGCTCGGTGTCCGGGTTCGAGGTCTATCGCAAGGTCTACCGCAACGTGATCCGCCCCGAGAAGGTCGCCGAGCTGCTCATCCTCCGGCCCGACATGCCGCGCTCGCTCGCGGCGTGCATGCACGAGGTCGTCTCCAATCTCAAGCACGTCGCCAACGAGCAGTCGGGCGAC
Source organism: Caldimonas sp. (assembly GCA_035995885.1). Taxonomy (GTDB): domain Bacteria; phylum Pseudomonadota; class Gammaproteobacteria; order Burkholderiales; family Burkholderiaceae_C; genus Schlegelella_A. Next base: position 37,782 of record DASYKC010000084.1, read on the forward strand.
ACGCTGCGCCTCGCCGGCCGGCTCGACGCCGATCTGCAGTACGGCCGCATCGACGAGATCCTCGCCACCGGCCTGCATGCCTACCTGACGCAGTTCCTCGAGCGCGTCAACGCGCTCGGCGCTGGCATCAGCCGCGACTTCCTCGTCCCGGTGGCGCCTTGAGCTCCGCGCCGACCGACAATCGGCCCGACGACGTCGCAGCGAGGGCCTGAATGTCGATCCACGTCGCGCTGAACCACGTCACGCACTACCGCTACGACCGGCCGATCCACCTCGGCCCGCAGGTCGTCCGGCTGCGGCCGGCGCCGCACTCGCGAACGCGCATCCTCAGCTACTCGATGAAGGTCGATCCGACCGAGCATTTCATCAACTGGCAGCAGGACCCGCAGGCGAACTACCTGGCGCGCCTGGTCTTCCCGAACCCGACGACGTTCTTTCGCGTCGAGGTCGACCTCGTCGCCGAGATGGCGGTCTTCAACCCCTTCGATTTCTTCCTCGAGCCGAGCGCCGAGAAGTTTCCCTTCACGTACGAGCCCGAGCTGCTGGTCGAGCTCGCGCCCTACCTGCGCAAGGCGCCGGCGACGCCGCTCTTCGCCCAGTACCTCGCCCGGATCGATCGCAGCGAAAAGCCGACGAGCAGTTTCCTGGTCGAGATCAACCAGGGCCTGCAGAAGGACATCGCCTACCTGATCCGCCTCGAGCACGGCGTGCAGCCGCCGGAGCTGACGCTCAGGAACGCGAGCGGCTCGTGCCGCGACAGCGCCTGGCTCCTCGTCCAGCTGCTGCGCCACCTCGGCCTGGCGGCGCGATTCGTCTCGGGCTACCTGATCCAGCTGAAGAGCGACGTCAAGTCGCTCGACGGACCGAGCGGCACCGAGGTCGATTTCACCGACCTGCACGCCTGGTGCGAGGTCTACCTGCCGGGCGCGGGCTGGATCGGCCTCGACCCGACTTCGGGCCTCTATGCGGGCGAGGGCCACATCCCGCTCGCGTGCTCGCCCGAGCCGTCGTCGGCGGCGCCGATCAGCGGCTCGCTCGATCCGTGCGAGACGACCTTCGAGCACCGCATGTCGGTCTCGCGCGTCTGGGAAGCGCCGCGCGTGACGATGCCCTACAGCGAGCTGCAGTGGGGACAGATCGACGCGCTCGGCAAGGCGGTCGACGCCGACTTGCGCCGGATGGACGTTCGCCTCACCCAGGGCGGCGAGCCGACCTTCGTCTCGGTCGACGACCGCGAGGGCGGCGAGTGGAACACCGAGGCGATGGGCCCGACCAAGCGCGTCCTGAGCAGCGAGCTGATGGAGCGCCTCCGCGCCCATCACGGCAGCGGCGGCCTCGTCCACTTCGGCCAGGGCAAGTGGTATCCCGGCGAGCAGCTGCCGCGCTGGTCGCTCAACCTGTTCTGGCGCCAGGACGGCGTGCCGATCTGGCACGACCCGGCGCTCTCGGCGAGCGAGCGCGACGACCTCGGCGCGACCGCCGTGCAGGCGCGCGAGTTCCTGCAGCGCCTGGCGCAGCGCCTCGGCGTCGACCGTCGCAACGTCTTCGCCGGCTACGAGGACATCGGCTACTACCTCTGGCGCGAGGGCAAGCTGCCGATCAACGTCGAGCCGACCGATTCGCGCCTCGCCGACAAGGCCGAGCGCAACCGCCTGCGCCACGTCTTCGAGCGCGGCCTCGGCCAGCCGGTCGGCTACGCGCTGCCGATCGGCGCCGACGAACGTCACCCGAAACGCTGGCGCTCGACGCCCTGGTACCTGCGCAACGATCACTGCTTTCTCGTCGCCGGCGATTCGCCGCTCGGCTTTCGTCTGCCGCTCGATTCGCTGCCGTGGGCGCGCGCCGGCGACATGCCGTGGGTCTATCCGCCCGACGCCAACGACGAGCTGCCGCCGCTGCCCGGCGACGCCGACGCCGAAGCGGGCGATGCGCCCGGATGGCATGCCTCGGGCGAGGCTGCTGTCGCCAGGAGCGCCGAGCACGAGACGCCGAGCGGCACGCACGATGTCGGCAGCGAGCCTGACCCGGCGGCTGCATCGGGCGCCGGCCCGGCGGTGAACGAGTCGGCGGGCTTCGTCGTCCGCACCGCGATCAGCGCCGAGGCGCGCCACGGCCGGCTCTACGTCTTCATGCCGCCGACGTCGGCGCTCGAGGACTACCTCGCGCTCGTCGCTGCCGTCGAGGCGACCGCGAAGGCGATGCGCCTGCCGGTGACGCTCGAAGGCTACGAGCCGCCGAAGGATCCGCGCCTCGTCCTGCTGCGCGTGACGCCGGATCCGGGCGTGATCGAGGTCAACGTCAACCCGGCGTCGGGCTGGAGCGAGCTCGTCGCGCAGACGACCCATCTCTACAGCGCGGCGCGCGAGACGCGGCTGATGACCGAAAAGTTCATGCTCGACGGCCGCCACACCGGTACCGGCGGCGGCAACCACTTCGTCCTCGGCGGGGCGACGCCGGGCGACTCGCCGTTCCTGCGCCGGCCCGACCTGCTCGCCAGCATGATTGGCTACTGGCACAACCATCCGGCGCTGAGCTATCTCTTCTCGGGCATGTTCGTCGGCCCGACGAGCCAGGCCCCGCGCATCGACGAGGCAAGGAACGATTCGGTCTACGAGATCGAAATCGCGTTCGCCGAGCTGGCCCGCGTCGCCGAAGTCGAAGCGGGCAAGACGCCGCCGTGGCTGATCGACCGGCTGCTGCGCAACCTGCTGATCGACGTCACCGGCAACACCCACCGCGCCGAGTTCTGCATCGACAAGCTCTATTCGCCCGACGGCCCGACCGGCCGCCTCGGCCTGCTCGAGATGCGCGCCTTCGAGATGCCGCCGCACGCGCGCATGAGCCTGGTCCAGCAGCTGCTGATGCGCGCCCTCGTCGCCCGCTTCTGGGCCACGCCCTACCGGCCCGGCCGGCTGGCGCGCTGGGGCACCGAGCTGCACGACCGCTTCATGCTGCCGTACTTCATCTGGAAGGATCTCGACGACGTCGTCGCCGAGCTCGCCGGCGCCGGCTATCCGTTCGAGCTCGCCTGGTTCGCCGCGCACCGCGACTTCCGCTTTCCGCTCCTCGGCGACTTCAGCGCCTCGGGCGTCGCCGTCGAGCTGCGCATGGCGCTCGAGCCGTGGCACGTGCTCGGCGAGGAGAGCGGCGCGGGCGGCACGGCGCGCTACGTCGATTCGACCGTCGAGCGCATCGAGATCCACGTCAAGGGCCTGGTCGGCGACCGTCACGTGATCGCGTGCAACGGCAGGCGCCTGCCGCTGCAGCCGACCGGCACGGCGGGCGAATACGTCGCCGCGGTCCGCTATCGCGCCTGGACGGCGCCGTCGTCGCTCCATCCGACGATCGCGGCGCACGTGCCGCTCGTCTTCGATCTCGTCGACACCTGGATGAACCGCTCGCTCGGCGGCTGCCAGTACCACGTCGCCCACCCCGGCGGCATCAACTACACGACCTTCCCGGTCAACGCCTACGAGGCCGAGGCGCGCCGGCTGGCGCGGTTCTTCCGCACAGGGCACTCGCCCGGAACGCTGATCCTTCCGGCCGAGTCCGTCAACCCCGACTTTCCGCACACCCTCGATTTGCGCCGGCCGCCCGCGGCGATGTAGCGTTCGTCTTTTTGACGACGATGCTGGATCAACTCCTCGCCGGCTATGCGGCGCCCGAGGGACGCTTCGACGAGCTCCTCGCCGCGCCGGGCCGCCCGCGCCCGCACTGGGACGCTTTCCTGCGCGCGCTCGCCGAGCGCAACGAGCGCGAGGTGAGCGACACGCTCTCGCTCACCGAGCGGCAGATCCGCGAGCACGGCATCACCTACAACGTCTATGCCGACGCGCAGGGCGTGCACCGGCCGTGGGAGGTCGATCCGATCCCGCTGGTCCTGCCCGCCGACGAATGGGCGACGATCGCCGCCGGCATCGAGCAGCGCGCCGACCTGCTCAACCGCGTCCTCGGCGACCTCTACGGCGCGCAGACGCTGCTGAAGAGCGGCGCGATCCCGCCGCCGGTGATCTTCGGCCACCGCGGTTTCCTCTCCCCCGCCGAAGGCCTGCGGCCGAAGGGCGGCCGCCACCTGCTGCAATACGCCGCCGACCTGGCGCGCTCGCCCGACGGCCGCTGGTGGGTCGTCAACGACCGCACGCAGGCGCCTTCGGGCTCGGGCTACGCGCTCGAGAACCGGCTCGTCGTCGCGCGCGTCTTCCCGCAGATGTTCCGCGAGCTGCCGGTGCAGCACCTCGCCTCGTTCTTCGATGCCCTGCGCTCGTCGCTGCTGAGCTGGGCGCCGCGCGGCGACGGGCCGCCGCGGATCGTCCTGCTCACGCCCGGGCCGTACAACGAGACCTACTTCGAGCATGCGCTGCTCGCCCGCTACCTCGGCTTCGCCCTCGTCGAAGGCAGCGACCTGACGGTGCGCGACGACCGCGTCTGGCTGAAGACGATCGACGGCCTGCAGCGCGTCCACGCGATCGTGCGGCGCCAGGACGACGACTATTGCGATCCGCTCGAGCTGCGCTCGGATTCCGCGCTCGGCGTCGCCGGCCTCACCGACGTCGCGCGGCGCGGCAACGTGCTCCTCGCCAACGCGCTCGGCTCGGGCGTGCTCGAGTCGGGCGCGCTCCTCGGCTACCTGCCGCGCCTCAGCCGCGAGCTGCTCGGCGAGCCGCTGCAGCTGCCGTCGATCGCGACCTGGTGGCTCGGCGAGCCGGCTGCCTTCGAAGACGCCTGGCGCCGGCCCGAGCGGCTCATCGTCAAGCCGATCGAGCGCTCGCCGAACGAGCGGTCGATCGTCGTCGAGCACCTGTCGGCCGAGCAGCGCGAGGCGCTGCGCCAGCGCATCCTGCAGCGGCCGCATCACTTCGTCGCCCAGGAGTGGGTGCACGTCTCGCAGGCGCCGGTGCTCGAGGGAGCGGCGGTCGGCGAGCACTCGGCGCGCACCTTCGGTGCCCTGGCGGCGCGAACCGTCGGCCTGCGCGTCTTCGCCGTGGCGACGCCGAGCGGCTGGCGCGTCATGCCGGGCGGCCTGACGCGCGTTGCCGGCGACGAGGACTCGCCGGTGATCGCAATGCAGCGCGGCGGCCGCTCGAAGGACACCTGGGTCCTCGCCGATGGCCCCGTCAATGCCGAGTTCTCGCTGCTGTCGACGACCGTCACCGCCGCGGACCTGGTCGGCGCCGATGCGACGCTCGCCTCGCGCGCCGCCGAGAACCTGTTCTGGTTCGGCCGTTACGGCGAGCGCTGCGACGCGACCGCGCGCCTGCTGCGCGTCGCCATCGGCCAGGTCCTCGACGACGCCGGCACGCACGTCGGCGCGCTGCCGACCTGGGCCCTGGCCGAGCGGCTCGGCATCGTCGAGGCGAGCAAGAGCGCGGCACGGGCGCTGCGCCGCGCCGCGACGCATCCCGAAGGCGCGCTGGCGCAGCGCCTCGGCAGCCTCTCGCGCGTCGCCTTCAGCCTGCGCGACCGCATGTCGGTCGACCACTGGCGCACGCTCAACCGCCTGATCGGCGATCCGGCGCTGCAGCGCGAGCCGGCGCTGCCGATGACGCTGGTCTGGCTCGACCGCGCGATCACGTCGATGATGACGCTGTCGGGCTTCGTCGTCGACGGCATGACGCGCGGCATCGGCTGGCGCTTCGTCTCGATGGGCCGGCGCGTCGAGCGGCTGGCGACGATGTGCAGCACGCTGCAGGTGGCGATCGACGAAGGCCGCACGCACGAGCTCGACTGGCTCCTCGAGCTCGCCGACTCGAGCGTCACCTACCGCTCGCGCTACCTCGCCGCGCCGGAGTGGCTGCCGGTGCTCGACATGGTGATGCGCGACGTCGCCAATCCGCGCTCGCTCGCCTTCCAGGCCAAGGGACTCGAGGACTTCATCGCCAGGCTCGAGTCGACGCACGGCGCCTTCGCGTCGGCGATCCTCGCGCCGGCCCATGCCGCGCTGCACGCGCTCGCGCCGGGCGACCTGCACCCGGAAAGCGAGCACCTCGCCGACGTGATCGGCCAGCTGCAGCGCGCCGCCTACGCGATCTCCGACGCGGCCTCGCTGAAGTTCTTCTCGCACGCGGTGCCGCGCAGCATGCTGCAGCTCGCCGCATGAGCGTCGACGGCATGGCGGCCGATCCGGCATCGGTGGCCACCGCGGCAGCGGCGAGCGTCCGCTACGACGTCGAGCACGAGACGCGCTACGCGTATCGCGTTCCGGTGTCGCAGTCGTGGCAGCTGGCGCACCTCACGCCGTGCCGCCTGCCCTGGCAGCGGCTGGTCGCGCACGAGCTCGCGATCGAGCCGCCGCCCGACGAGCGCCACGAGATGCGCGACGCGTTCGGCAACAGCGTCACCCACTTCGGCGTCCACGGCCCGCATCCGCTGCTGCGGGTGCGGATGCTGTGCGAGGTCGAGATCTCCGATCGCCCCGACCCCGCCGTGCGGCCGGCGCTGGCGTGGGAGGCGGTGCTCGAGTCGCTCCTCGACGAGCCGGCGCAGGACGGCCTGCGCGCCGTGCGCATGGCCGAGCCGAGCACGCTCGTGCCGTGGTCGGACGCCGCCCATGCCTACGCGGCGCCGAGCTTCGGCGCCGGCCGCGACTGGCTCGAGGCCGTCAGCGACGTCATGCGGCGCATCCACGGCGATTTCGAGTTCGATCCCGAGACGACGACCGTGACGACCTCGGTCGACGAGGTGCTCGCGCAACGCAGCGGCGTCTGCCAGGACTTCGCCCACGTCATGCTCGCCTGCCTGCGCAGCCACGGCCTGCCGGCGCGCTACGTCTCGGGCTACCTGCTGACGCAGCCGCCGCCGGGCCGGCCGCGCCTGCTCGGCGCCGATGCGTCGCACGCGTGGGTCGCGGCGTACTCGCCGAACCACGGCTGGGTCGAGCTCGATCCGACCAACGACACGCTCGCCGACCGGCGCTACATCACGCTCGCCACCGGCGCCGACTTCGCCGATGTCGTGCCGCTGCGCGGCGTCATCCTCGGCGGCCGCGGCCAGACGATGAAGGTCGCGGTGAGCGTCGTGCCGCGCTAGCGGAAGGCGCGGCTCCCCCGGCCGCGGGAGCACCTCGGAGGGCGCCGCGATCCGTCGCTTCCCCGCCTCCGGCGGATGGCGCGGTCGACGCCGCGACCCGAGACTGCGCGCATCGCCACGGAGGGCCGCCATGCGGCAGGAATCACCCGAGCTCGCGCTCGTCGCCATCGCCACGCCAGGGCATCCTCAGCACCCCGAGCGCGCCGCGCCGTTCGGCTGCTCGGGACCGGGCTGGTTCGATTCGAGCTGGGATCTGCACCGCGGCCTCGAGGTGCGCGAAGGCTGGTCCGACGACGACCGCGTGCGCGGCTGGATCGAGGATTTTCTCTGCGCTCAGCGCGCCGTCGGCCGCACCGCTTCGCCGAGCGCGAGCACCGCCATCGCGTAGTAGCTCGACCAGTTGTAGCGCGTCAACGCATAGAAGTTGGTCGTGCCGGCGACGTAGGTCGGCGCCGCGTCGCCGTTCTGCAGCTCGACGAGCGCGAGCAGGCTGTCGACCGCCAGCGCGGCGTCGGGCAGGCGGGCGCCGCGCTCGATCATCTCGGCGGCGCTGAAGGTCGGCACGATGTCGGGGGCGAGCAGGAAGGCGCGGTCGCTGGTCTCGGTCGGCGCCCGGACGTCGTCGAAGCGCGCCGGCAGGCCGCGCTTCCAGCCGAACTCGGCGAGGTAGTTGGCGACGCTGCCGATGACGTCGGCGGCGCTCGCGTGCAGGTCGACGTGGCCGTCGCCGTCGAAGTCGACCGCGTACTTGTTGAAGCTCGACGGCATGAACTGCGCCATGCCGAGCGCGCCGGCGTAGCTGCCGCGCCAGGCGAGCGGATCGACGCCTTCGCTCCTGCAGAGGACGAACCAGCTCTCGAGCTCGTCCCTGAAGAAGGCGCTGCGGTCCTTGCGGCCGCTCGGGAAATCGAAGGCCAGCGTCGCCAGCGCGTCGATGACGCGGAAGTTGCCCATCTGCCGGCCGAAGATCGACTCGACGCCGACGATGCCGACGACGATCTCGGGCGGCACGCCGTAGATCTCTTCGGCCTGCGCGAGCCAGCGCTCGTTGGCGCGCCAGAAGGCCGTGCCGGCGCGGATCCGGATCGGCTCGACGAAGCGGGCGCGATAGGCGGCCCAGTTCTTCGCCGTGCCCGCCGTCGGCGGCATGATGTAGCGCGTCACGACCGGAATGAAGCGTGCCTGCGCGAGCGTCTGTCGCACCCAGTCGGGATCGAGGTCGCGACGCTCGGCGATCTCGACGGCGAAGCGGGCGACGTCGTCGCGGGTTCCGTAGGTGACGGCATCGGGCGCGTTGTCGTCGAGGAGCGCGACCTGGTTCGCGCCGGCGCCTTTCGCCTTTCTGCTCGCCGCGCCGGCGCTCGCGGCGAGGAGCCAGGCGAAGGGGCCGACGACGATCTCGCGACGAAGGGTCATGACGAGGCGGTCACTCTCGAAAAGGGTCGCCGGCGCACGGCGCGCCGGCGTCGATTATCAAGTCCCGCGCGCGCGCAGGCGTCGCGCCTGCTGGCTGAAGTCGCGCGTCATCGCCGGATCGGGCCGGCGTGCGGCGGCACGGCCGTAGCGACGCGCCTCGAGCGCATCGAGCAACGCGGCGAGCGGCTCGCCGGCGCCGCCGAGATGTTCGCGAACGCGCGCGGCGAGGGCGCGCGGCGGCACGTGCGGCGCCGCCGCGACGCCGAGCGGCCGGAGCGCCCGCTTCATCCGCTCGAGCTGGCGCACCCAGGGGTCGACGCGATGGCGATCGAGCCAGGCCCAGATCGCGCCGGCGAGCGCCAGGCCGCTCAGCGTGCCGACGAGGAGAAGGGCGAGGTCCTCCCAGGTCGGCGCGACGAAGCCGATCTGCTTCAGCACGTCAAGCTGCTGGCCGCGCGAGTAGTTGAGCACCCACTGGTTCCAGCGGTTGTTGACCACCTCGAGGGCGCCGCGCAGCTGCGCGAGCAGCTGCGGGCTGACCGCGTCGAGCGTGCCGACGACGAAGCCGGGCTGCGGCGCGAGCCGGCTGCTGCGGCCGATGCGATCGGGCGCGACCGCGCCGGTCGGATCGGCGCGGATCCAGCCCGTTCCCGGCTGCCAGTATTCGGCCCAGGCGTGCGCCGAGCTCTGGCGCACGACGTAGTAGCCGTCGATGGCGGGAAGGTCGGTGCCCTGGTAGCCGGTGACGATGCGCGCCGGCACGCCGGCGGCGCGCATGACGACGACGAAGGCGGCGGCGAAGTGCTCGCAGAAGCCCTCCTTGCGATCGAGCCAGAACTCGTCGACGCCGTTGCGGCCGTAGTCGCCGGGGACGAGCGTGTAGCTGTAGCCCTGGGTGCGGATGTGCTGGAGGACGTCCTGGGCGAGCCGCGTCGCGGTCGCGCCGCGGCGCGAGCGATCGTCGCGGAACGCGCGCGCCCACGCCACCGTGCGCGGATTGAATCCGGGCGGCAGCTCGAGGCTGTCCTGGATCTCGCCGGCGCGGCGCGGCGCGCCGAGGACGAAGCGCGTGCTGGCGACGGCCTTGAAGCGCAGCCGCTCGAGGATCGGCTTGTCGGCGAGCCACTGCAGGTCGTCGCGGGGGACGATGCGATAGCTGTCGACGACCTCGACGTCGGTGGTCGCTTCGAGGAGCGGCACCGAGGCGAGCCGGAGCGGCTCGAGCGTGACCTCGTAGGTCAGCGGCGTGCCGCTCGTGCGCAGCGCCGGCGGCCGCGACGGCAGCGTCGCCGGCGCGAACGGCAGGCCGAGCGGCGTCCACTCGTTGCCGTCGAAGCGGGTCAGCACCGGGCCGCGGAAGTACATCTCGGGCGGCGCCGGCGCCGGCCCGTCGAAACGGATCCGCATCGCCACCGAATCGTCGCGAACGACCTCGGTCATCGAGCCCATCTTCAGCGTGTTCGAGAGGCCGGTCTTCGAGATACCGTCCTGCGGCACGCCCCAGAGCGGGCCGATGCGCGGGAAGAGCAGGAAGAGAAGCGCCATCACCGGCGCGCCGAGCAGCGCGGTGCGCGCCGCCAGCCCGCCGGCCTGCTTCAGGCTCGGCTGGCCGACCGGCATGTGGGCGAGGACGACGGCGGTGAGCAGGCCCCAGACCGAGACCAGCATCGCCGCCGCAACGACGAGCGACTGCGAGTAGAGGAAGTGGGTGAGGATGATGAAGAAGCCGAGGAAGAAGACGACGAATGCGTCGCGCCGCGCGCGCAGCTCGAGCGTCTTCAGCGCCATCAGGGCGACGGCGAGGGTGACGCCGGGCTCCTTGCCGAGCAGCGTCCGGTACGACCACCAGGTGAGGCCGAGGGCGACGACGAGCACGCCGATCAGGATCCAGCGGCTCGGCAGCGCCGCGTTGACGAGCGCGAGCCGGCCGCGCCAGACGAGGACGATCGCCGTCAGGACGATCGCCCACGCCGGCAGGTGCGACGCATGCGGCAGCACCGTCCAGGCGATCACGGCGAGGAGGAAGAGCGTGTCGCGGGCTTCGCGCGGCAGGCGTCGCCAGCCGGGCCAGCTCGGCACGACGCGACGGACCGCATCGAGGGCCGCCGCCGCGGTCGGCAGCGAACGAAGCGAGGCGTCGAGCTTCACGAATGCCACAGGGCGAGCGACTCGAGGCAGTGCGTCCGTTGCGCCTCGCCGTCGCCGGCCTCGATCTCGAGGCCGGGCAGGCGCAGGCCATAGTCGGCGTCGGCGCGATGCGCGGCGAGCGTCCATGCCGCCAGGCGCGACAGGCGCGCCTCGGCCGCGAGCGGCCCGCATGCCGACCAGTCGAGCCAGAGCTCCTGGCGCGCCGAGGTGCTGGTGTCGCGGCTGACCAGCTCGGCGCCGGTCTCGAGCGCCTGCGCCGCCTTCTTCCAGGCGATCAGCTTGAGCGGATCGCCGCGCCGGTAGGCGCGAACGCCTTCGACCTCGCCGCCTTCGCTGCGCCTCGCGACGGTCGCGCCGCCGGCGACCGGCCGCGCCGCCGGCAGCGCCGGCGCGTCGACCTCGACGCGCGGATAGACGAGCAGCTGCGCCAGCGGCCGCCACACGGTCCAGGCGCGGAACAGGCCGAGCGGAAAGCGGGTCTCGGCCGAGAGCGTCGGCACGTCGTGACGGCCGCGCGTGGCGGGAACGAAGCTGACGTGCGCGGTCGCCTGGCCGCCGGCGGGAACGTTGGTCCATGCCAGGGTCGACGGCGGCGCGTCGAGCAGGCGCAGGCCGACGCCGAAGCGCGGCGACGACGGGCTCGACATGACGACGTCGAGCACCGCGGGGCTGCCCGCGAACGTCGGGCCGACCGGCCGCAGGTGCAGCGTCAGGCCGCGCAGCGTGCCGTGCGTGATGTGCATCGAGACGATGCCGCTGCCGGCGAGCAGGAAGGTCAGGACGAAGCCGAGGTTGAGCTGATAGTTGACCGAGGCGAGGAGGAGGACGATGAGCGTCAGCCCGAACATCCAGCCGGCGCGGGTCGGCAGGATGTAGATGTTGCCCTGCGTCAGAAGCTGCGTGTCGCTGCGCGGCAGCCGCGCCGTCAGCCAGCGGCGGACGCGCGCGCGCACGTTCCACGGCGCGGCGAGCGACGCGGCGTTCACGGCAAGGACACCGCCTCGATCATCGCCCGCACCTGCTCGAGGCGGCCGCGGCCGGCGCCGGCGACGGGGACGAGGCGATGCGCGATCGTCTGCGGCAGCACGTACTGGATGTCATCGGGGGCGACGTAGTCGCGGCCGCCGAGCAGGGCGCGCGCGCGCGCGGCGCGCAGCACCGCGACGCCGGCGCGCGGCGACAGGCCCTCGACGAACCAGGCGCCCGAGCGCGTCGCCGCGATCAGCGCCTGCAGGTAGTCGAGGAGCGCGTCCGACGCGTGCATCGACTGCACGGCGTGCTGCGCGGCGACCAGCTCGGCCGGCGTCATCACGTGGCCGAGCCGGCCGATCGCCTCGCGCCGGTCGCCGCCGACGAGCAGCTCGCGCTCGCTCTTCTTGTCAGGATAGCCGAGGGTGATGCACATCAGGAAGCGGTCGAGCTGCGATTCGGGCAGCGGGTAGGTGCCGAGCTGGTCGGTCGGGTTCTGCGTCGCGATCACGAAGAACGGCTTCGGCAGCGGCCGCGTCTCGCCCTCGACCGTGACCTGCTGCTCTTCCATCGCCTCGAGCAACGCGCTTTGCGTCTTCGGGCCGGCGCGGTTGATCTCGTCGGCCAGCAGCACCTGCGCGAAGACGGGGCCCGGGTGGAACACGAAGGCCTCGCGGCCGCGCTCGTACACCGACACGCCGGACAGGTCGCTGGGCATCAGGTCCGCGGTGAACTGCACGCGCGAAAAGTGCAGCCCGAAGGCGCGCGCCAGCGCGTGCGCCAGGGTGGTCTTGCCGACTCCCGGAACGTCCTCGATCAACAGGTGTCCGCCCGCCAGCAGGCAGGCCACGCAGTCGCGCACTTGCGCTGACTTGCCGACGATCACCGTGTT
>DASYKC010000085.1:0-78085 GCA_035995885.1 Caldimonas sp.
GACCTGGGCATCGGCGCGGACGCGATCGGCAGCCCCGGCACCGTCGGCGCGATCGGCGACGCTCGCGGCAACGCCATGCACCGACTCGATCAGATGCGGCCGCGGCACCCGGCTGGCGCCGTTGGCGGCGGCGGCGAGCGTCGCCATCATGCCGGCGACGCCGAGCGCGCTGGCGCGTGCGTGGCCCTGGCCCCAGCCTTCGGCGACGACGTCGACGACGGCGCCGCCCTTGCACTTCTCCCAGTCGTCGTCGCTGAGGCGGCGGCCGTCGGGGCCGGCGGCGCAGCGACGCAGGATGCCGGCGTCGAGCGACGTCGGCGGCATCAGGTGCATCGGCGCGCCGAGCTTCCTGCCGAGCGGCTCGCTGAGGACGCGGCCGTAGGCGATCGCGGTCGGGCCGGGCGCAAGTGCGCTCTGCCCATCGTCGCGCGCGAGCGGCCGGCCGAACAGCAGGTCGGCCTTGCCGCAGCTCTCGTCGCCGTCGGCGCAGCCGGCGTTCCAGCCGAACGCGCGCGCCGCCGCCTGCACCTCCCACGGCCGGCCGCAGGCGGCGAAGCCCTGCTCGCTGCAGAACATGCGGTCGAGGAAGCGGGCCGAGTCGGATCGCATCAGCTGGCCACGCAGGCTCTCGCGCGCCGGCGTGCCGCCCTTCTGCATCGCCGCGCGCTCGCTCGCGAGCAGGCGATTGGCGCGGCCGCCGGATTCGGCGAGGAACGCCGTCGCCATGATCGGCTTGATCGTCGAGGCCGGCATCGCGTCGTGATAGACGGCCGGGTTGAGGAGCGCGTCGGCGCGGTACTGCACCGGGTAGGGCAGGCGCGTGTCGCAGGCGGCGTCGCGGCCGGGGCCGTCGACCTCCTGGCGCGCGCACGGCGAGAGCGCACCGGCGAGCGCCTCGATGCGGCCGCTGGCGACGTCGATGACGGCGATCGCCGCCATCCGCACCATCGCGCCTTCGAGCAGCTGCGCGCCGAGCGGCTGGTCGCGGTCTTCGGCGCGGCGCATGGCGAGCGCCCGGCAGACGTCGTGCCGGCCGGTGTAGCAGGCGGCGGTCTTCTGGGCGAGCGCCTGCAGGACGGGATCGATCGTGATGTCGATCGAGTAGCCGACGTCGACCGGCGCGCCGTCGACGACGACGCGGTTGCGCGACACGGCCCGGCGGGCGCCGGCAGCGGCAGAAAGCGGCTCGCTCTTGCCTTCGGCGTAGAGGCGATAGAGCGCGCCGGACGGCTGGCGCAGCGACTCGAGGGGCTGCAGCAAGGTGAGCAGCGACGGCGGCACCATCCAGCGCGGATCGTCGACCGCATCGGCAGGGCCGGGCTCGCCGCGCACGGGCGTCGGCGGCGGCGTCGCGTTCGCCGCGGTCGCACTGTTCGCCATGGTCGCACTGTTGGCCGCGGTCGCGCCGCTCGCAGTCGCGGCCATCGCGGTCGTCGCGCTGGTGGCGCCGGTGGCGCTGGTCGCGCTGGTCCCGCTGGTCGCGCTGGTCGGGCTGGTGCCGCTGGTCATGCTGCTCGCGCTCGCACTGCTCGCGGCCAGCGCGACGCGGACGACCTCGGGCGTCGCGCACACGCGCTGCTGCGCGCTGCGCGCGCCGGCGAGGAAGTAGCCGGGAGAATCGCCGCCGCCGCCCTCGCCGCGGCCGAGGTAGACGCAGCCGGCGATGCCGCCCCAGGGATTGCGTCGCGTCACTTCGCGCGCGCTGATGCGCATCTCCTGCTCGGGGCGCCAGCGCGCCAGCGTCGCCGCGCCCTCGCTGCCGCGCCACGCGAAGGTCTCGAGCATCGCCGCGTCGCCGCGGCGCAGGGCGGCGAGCGCGCCGGCGAGGTCGGCGCAGCGCATCCGGAAGCGCTGTCCGGGCGCTTCGCCCGACTCGAGCGGCATCGCCAGCGCGTCGCCGGCGGCGGCGAACCAGCGCGACGCGTCGATGCCGACGCGGTGCTCGACGCGACCGTTCGGCCGTGTGCTGAAGCGCAGCAGGGCGGCGTCGAGTTCGTTCAGCTGCGCCGCGACCTGGGCCGCCGGCGCCGCGTCGTCGGCGCCGCCGACGACGAAGCGGCGCAGCGCGTGCAGGACGCCGCTGTCGGCGCCCCAGTCGCGCCGGCACGGCGTCACGCCGGCAAGCACGTCGGCCGCCGACGTCGCCAGCGGCTCGGCCGACGCGCGGCGAGCGATGGCGCGCTCGAAGGTCTGCAGGGCGGCGACATGACGGACGCTGACGTAGCGATCGTTGCGACCCTGGCGCCAGACGCTGTCGGGATCGCCCGGGCGCACCAGGGCGACGAGGGCGACGACGCCGAGCAGGACCGGAACGATCGCCGCGCTCGCCGCGATCGCGCAGTCGAGCAGCGAGACGCTGCGCCGCTCAGCCACTCTGGCCTCGCGCCGGCAGGTCGACGTTGAGGCAGAGCGCCAGGAACGCGATGTTGACGAGCAGCGACGTCATGCCGAAGCTGACGAAGGGAAAGGTGACGCCGGTGAGCGGCAGCACCGCGAGGTTGCCGGCGACGGTGACGGCGAGCTGGCACGACGTCAGCACGACCCAGGCGACGGCGATCCAGCTGAGCAGCGCCTGGCCGTCGTGGCCGAGCTGGGCGCCGGCGCCGACGAGGCGAGGCTCGCCGCGGGTGACGCGGCCGTGATGGCGGATCAGCCGGTGCAGCCAGACCGCCATCGCCACCGACGCGGCCCAGGCGACGAGCGGACCGAAGACGCCGACCATCGCCGTGAACGTGTAGTCGCTGTGGATCTGCGCCGGCACGCCGCTGCAGCCGCGCGACGCCGCGAAGCCGCACCACGGCGCGGCGCCGATGCCGAAGCCGTCGGCGGGCGCGGCGCGCTGGAACCACGAGACGAGCGCCAGCTGGTCGTTGATCGACGCGAACGGCGCAGCGACGCTCTCGAGCCGGCTCGCCGTGACGCTGTCGTAGGCGCCGACGCGAAAGAGCGCGAGCGTGACCGCGCCGATCCAGCCGGCGAAGAGGAGCAGGGCGAGCGCGAACGCGCTGACGACGTGGCCGCTGCGGTGATGCCACCACATCGCCAGCGCCGCGGCGAGAAACGCGCCCGACGCGTATCCGGCGATGAGGAGCGGGCCCATGTCGCGCGTCGCGAACATCGCGCCGACGAGAACGGCGACGACGAACAGCATCGGCCAGGCGTAGCGCAGGAACGACGTCGCGGCGCCGTCGCGGCGCGCGAGTCGCTCGGTCAGCGGTCCGGCGCGCAGGAAGAAGAACCAGGCGGCGCCGCCGATCAGCCAGACGCGGCCGAGCTCCGACGTCAGCTGGCGCATGTTGGCGAGGACCAGGCCGAAGGCGAGCACGGCGGCGGCCGTCGCCGCCACGAGCAGCGCGGCGACCGGGGCGGCGCCGAAGCGGCGGCTCGTGCGCTGCATCGTCTCGCCGCCGACCGAGAGCAGCCAGGCGAGGGCGCGCGAGAGCGAGCGGCGCGCGAACAGCAGCACCGACAGCGCGAGCATCGCCAGCCAGAGGTGGCCCTGGTGATAGAGCGCGAGGTAGCGATTGCCGGCGTGGCCGCCGAGCGAGAGGTCGAGCAGGATCAGCCAGCCGGCGCCGGTGGCGAGGACGAGGCCGGGATAACCGATGCGCGAGCTCATCGACTGCGCGATCGGCGCCGGCCGCGCCGTCGGCCCGCGGCGCGCGAGCACGGCGAGGGCGAGCGCCGCGGCGCCGACGGCGAGGCCGAGGACGAAGACGGCCGGCGCGCTCGCCCAGGCGACCTCGGCGCGCGCGAGCGCGAAGTCGCGGCCGCCGGCGAGCGGCCACGGCACGCGCGCGAGCCAGGCGGCACCGGCCCACGCGGCGAGGGCGGCGGCGATGCCGAGGCCGGGCGACGCGGCGCGCCGGCTCCAGAGCAGGAAGGCGAAGCCGAGCGCCATCGCCGCTGCCCATTGCAGGCCGGCCGACGCCATGAGCGCGCGCATCGCCTCGTTCTTGCGCGAATTGGCGAGCGACTGGTGCGCGTCGGCCATCAGCGCTGCGCTGGCGGCGAGCGACTCGGTGGCGCTGCCGCAGCCGGCAGCGCGCGCGGGCGCGGGCGGCAACAGCGCGTCGGCGGCGAGCGACCCGGTCGCGCCGCGGCCGTCGAGCGCCGCGGCGAGGAGGAGCGCGGCGTTGGCGCGCGCGGTCGCGCTGCCGGCATCGGCGCGGGCGGCGTTGACGCGTGCGGTCGCAGCGCTTCCGGTATCGCCGAGGGCGGCGCCGGCGCGTGCGGTCGTCGTGCTCGCGGCATCGGCGCCGCCGTTCGCAGGCCGCGTGGCGAGGGCGCCTTCGAACCAGCGCGCGGCGCAGCGCAGCGGCAAGGGGCCGGCGTCGTCGCCGCTCGCCATCTGGAAGCGCTGCCGGAACGGCGCGATGTCGGATTCGATCGCGGCGATCGCATCGGCGTGCTCGCGCAGCTCGGCAGCGCCGTTCTCGGCCTGGACGCGCAGCGCGAGGGCGCGGGCCTCGGCATCCCGGAGCGGGCGCTGGAAGGCCGCGGTCGTCCGCGCGAGCGCCTGGCCGAGCGGGCGCGGCATCGCATTCAATAGCCGCGCCGCGCCGCGACCGCGCGATCCGCACAGCGCCGCGGCGACGTGCGCCTCGGCCGCAGCGCCGACTTCGTCGCACACGGCCGGCAGGACGGCATCGGCCAGGCCGGCGACGGCGATGCCGCGATCGAGGAAGCGCTGGTCGCGGCCGGCGCCGAGGCCGGCGACGCGATCGAAAATCGGCCACAGGACGGCGATCGCGGCGACGACGAGGAACAGCTCGATCAGCCCCGGAACACTCTGCGCCAGGCGAGCGCCGGGCGCTGCGGCGCGCAGGGCTTCGGCGCGCGGGGAGACGGCGCTGTGCATCGACGTCGAACGACCCGGTCCGCAGCGACGACGAAGCCGCGCCGCCTCAGAACGACGCCGACACCGCGGCGCCGCGCCCGGCCGGCGTGCCGATCCGGATCGTCTCGCCGGCGGCGAACGGCGGCGCCTGCTCGTAGCGACGGTTCAGCCGCGTGCCGTCGGGCAGGCGCAGGACGACGTCGTACTGCGTCGCCCGCGTCGCCCGCGTCGCCTGGCGCTCGATCTCGCGGCCGACGAGCGCGCCGCCGATCGCACCGAGGACGGTGAGGACACGCCGCGTGTGCGCCTCGCCCGCTTCCTTGCCGAGGATCGCGCCGGCGATGGCGCCGCCGATCGCGCCGACGACGCCGCCGCGCGGCGCCGCCTCGACGGCGCGCACCGACTCGACGACGGCGCAGTCGGCGCAGGTCTCGCGCTCGCGCGCCGGCGGCGTCGCGGCAAAGGCAACGGCAGGCGGAACCGGACGCGGCGGCGCGACGGCGGTCGGGATCGGCATCGGCATCGGCGTTGCCATGGGCACCGGCGCGGCGCTCGGCGCGCCAGGCGTCGGCGCCGCGCCGGCCTCGCGCCACGGCACCGTGCCCTGGGCGAGCAGCAAGGGCTCGCCGAGCGTCGAATAAGCGACGGCGCCGTTGCGCTGCAGGCTGGCGGTGACGCGGCTGTCGGGCCGGATCGCATCGCGGTCGTCGATGACGTAGGTGCCTTCGTAGATGCCGGCGCCGGTCTCGCGCAGCTCGAGGACACGGCGACCGCCCTCGATGCGCAGCGCAGCGAGCGACTGCGGCGTGCCGAAGACGGTGAAGACGAGCGGCACGCCGGGCGCGAGCTCGTCGACCTGCTCGACGTCGAGGCTCTCGACGGCGACGGCAGCGGCGCCGGCGCGCGCCGGGTCGCGTGCCGCGCCGGCCGGTGTCGTCAACGCGACCGCCCCCGCCAACGCCGCCAACATCACCAGACGATGGAAGGACACGCTGGTCTCCCCGAAGCCAGGCCGCACGCACGCTCACGCAGGGAAGCGCGTGCGGCCCGCGACGCTGCATCCCCGGCGACAGGCTAGCCCGAGAAGAGCGCCTTGTCGCCGCCCCGCGCCGGCCTTTACGAAAGACTACGTTCGTTCGCAATGCCGAGGCGCCGCGCCGGCGACGCCCCGTGGCGCATGTTGCTGCGCGGCGCGCGTCGTTTACGGTGCGAAGCGGCGCGCGCGCCGCCGTCAACGCTGTGGTCGAGCTGCCGTTAGAAAGCGCCATGAAGCACGTCGAATATTGGCGCTGGCGCTATCGCGATTCCAAGTCGGGGCGCATGTGCCGGACGATGTATGCGCTCAGCGAAGCCGAGGCCACCCGGCTGCCGCAGGCCGAGCGCATCCCCGGAACGATGATCCTGCGCGAGGTGGACGAGGCCGATTTCGCCGACACCGTGCCGCACGTCGGCTTCAGACCGATGGACTGACCTTCGGCGGGTTCGCGCCGCCGGCGCCGCTTCAGCGTGCCGGCGCTCCTTCGCGGCGCGCGAACGCCGGCGCGCGCAGCCGCGGCGGCGCCAGGCCCGGCGGCGGCACGAAGCGATCGCCGGCGACGAGGCCGGTGGCGACCCCGAGCCGGGCGGCGAGATGGGCGGCGTCGTAGGGCGCGTGCACCTTCACGTCGTTGTCGAAGTAGCAGTAGACGTCGCGGCGCGCCCGCGACCGCCCCGGCCGCGGCGACGCGACGCGCGCGTCGTCGACCTGGCCGCCGCTGCGCCAGGCGCCGATGCGCGCCGCCCAGCGGTCGAGCGCAGCGTCGTCGTAGCCGCTCGCGTAGAGCTCCTTGTCGCCGTGCAGGCGCAGGTAGACGAAGTCGGCGGTCAGGTCCTCGAGCAGCGGCCAGCGCCCGGCGGTGTCGGCGACGACGAGGGCGATGCCATGGCGCCGCAGCAGCGCGACGAACGCCGGATCGACGAAGCTCGGATGGCGGATCTCGACCGCGTGGCGGAGCGGCCGGGCGCGATCGATCTCGAGCCAGGCGCGGCCGGCGAGCCGCTCGTCGTGGCGGCGCGCGAGCGCGAGCGCCGCGTCGGTGTCTCGCGGCAGGAGCGCGAAGAAGGCGTCGAAGCGCTCGGCGTCGAAGCCGAGCTGCGGCGGGAACTGCCACAGGATCGGGCCGAGCTTGTCGCGCAGGCGCAGCACGCCCGAGGCGAAGAAGTTGGCGAGCGGCGCGCCGACATTCCTCAGCTTGAGCATGTGGGTGATGTAGCGCGAGCCCTTGAGCGCGAAGACGAAGCCGGGCGGCGTCTCGTCGTACCACTCGGCGTACGACTCCGGCCGCTGCAGCGAATAGAACGAGCCGTTGATCTCGATCGACGGCAGCATGCGCGAGGCGAACGCGAGCTCGCTTCGCTGCGGCAGCCGCGGCGGATAGAAGATGCCGCGCCAGGGCTCGTAGCGCCAGCCCGAGATGCCGATCCGAACCTCGCCCGCCGCCGCCATGCGCGGGGGTAGGCAAACGGAACGCCCGCGCCGGACCGGCGTCGGGTGCGTCGCCGCTAGGACGCTTCGCGCGGATCGGGCTGCAGCATGCTGACGCGGTTGCCTTCCGGGTCGGTGAACGAGATGTACCTGCCGACGCCGGGAATCTCCATCGGCGCGCCGAGCACCTCGCCGCCGGCGCGACGCACCTTCTCGCTCGACGCGGCGATGTCGTCGACGGCGATCACGACCGATGGGTGCTGCGCCGGCCAGTCGGGCTTCCTCGGGAAGAAGCCGCCGTTGATCGTGCCCGGCGTCGTCGAGCCGCGCGCGTCGCTCTCGGTGGTCGTCGCCAGGACGTATTCGGCCATGTCGGCGCCGAGCGCTTCGGTCTGCCAGCCGAACGCCGACGCATAGAACGCGGCGACGCGCCTGGCGTCGTCGTAGGGCATCTCGAAATGAACGACGGGGTCCATCGCGTCTCCTTGAAGTGAGGGGATCGACGAGGATGGCACGAACGGCGAACGCGATGCGCGGGCAGGGGAGTCGCGGCCTGCGTGGCGTGGCCCCGAAAAGCGACGACGACGGGCTTCACGCGCCGCGGCGCGGCGCGATCGCCGTCACTTGCCGCGGATGTGCGCGGGCGCCTCGAGCCGCCGCGCCAGCGCCGAGAGCGTCAGCGTGATGACGAGGTAGATCGCCGAGATGAACAGGTACGGCTCCCAGTAGCGCGAGTACGCGCCGGCGACGGTGCGCGCCGCCAGCGCCAGCTCGGCGAGGCCGATCGCCGAGACCAGCGACGAGTCCTTGACCAGCGTCACCATCTCGTTGACGAGCGCCGGCACCATCCGGCGCAGCGCCTGCGGCAGGATGACGTAGCGCATCGACTGCGCGTGCGTCAGGCCGATGCTGTAGGCGGCCTGGGTCTGGCCGCCGTGGATGCTCTGGATGCCGGCGCGCAGGATCTCGGAGACGTAGGCGCCGGCGTTGAGCGTGAGCGCGAGCGCGCCGGAGAAGAACGCGCCGTGGCTCTGCCTGAACTCGCGCGCCGCCTCGCCGCTCAGGAGCAGGCCGCCGTCGGGCTGGATCAGCGCCGGCATCAGCGCGAAGTGGACGAGCAGGATCTGGACGAAGAGCGGCGTGCCGCGGAAAAAGCCGACGTAGGCGCGCGTTGCGCCGCGCAGCAGCTGCCACGCGAGCGCCGCGACCGGCGAGCGCGGCGCCGGGCTGTCGACCGTGCTGCTGATCAGGCCGAGGACGACGCCGAGCGCCAGCCCGCCGGTGATCGAGACGACGGTGAGCTGCAGCGTCATCAGCAGGCCCTCGACGAAGAGCGGCCCGTAGCCGACCAGGATTCCCCACCGCAGGTCGGGCAGGAAGCTCACCGGTCGGCGCCGGTTACTTCGACGCGGCGCTGGCCGCTGCCGGCGCGGCCGCCGGCGCCGCCAAGCCGAGGTACTTCGCGTAGATGCGGTCGTAGCTGCCGTCGGCGCGGATGGCTGCCAGCCCGTGATCGATCTTGCCGAGCAGCTCGGCGTTGCCCTTGCGAACGGCGATGCCGTACTGCTCGGGGACGAAGGCCGGGTCGTTGACCGTCTTGAACCTGCTCGCCGCGTTGTTGGCGACGTAGTTGACGACGACGCCGTTGTCGGCGACGACGGCGTCGATGCCGCCCGCCTCGAGCTCCTTCAGCGCCAGCGGCGTCGACTCGTAGCGCTTGATGTTCGTGCTGTTCTTGCCCTGCAGCTTCGAGATCGTCTCGTCGCCGGTCGTGCCGGTCTGGACGCCGACGCGCAGGCGCTTGAGGTCGTCGAAGCGGGCGACCTTCGAGTCGCCTTTCACGGCGATCAGCTGGTGCGCGTCGAAGTACGGCGCCGAGAAGTCCATCGACTGCCTGCGCTCGTCGGTGATCGTGATCGACGACACCAGCAGGTCGCGGTCGCCTTGCTTTAGCGCGTTGAAGATGCCTTCCCACGGCGTGTTGACGAACTTGACCTCGAGGCCGGCCTTCGCGGCGACGGCACGGACGACGTCGATGTCGAAGCCGACGATCTCGCCCCTTTCGTTCTGCGATTCGAACGGCGCGTAGGCCGCGTCGGTGCCGACGACGTAGACCCGCGCCGCGCCGGCCGACGCCGCCGCCGCCGCGGGCGGGCCGCTCTCCTGCTTGCCGCACGCCGCGAGGGCGCAGGCGACGAGGGCGACGACGCCGGCGCGGCGAAGGAAGGGACGTGCGGATGCGGTCATGGCTCGCGGGCTGGGCAGCGCGGGGCGCCGGGCGCGCGAATGGTACCCGCGGCACCCGCGCCGTCAGGTGGCGGCGTCGGCGTGGCGGCCCGCGATGCCGATCACCGCCTCGAACCAGCGACGACGCGACGCTCGCCGGCGCGCCGCTCTCTTACGCGTCGGCCTGGTCGGCGGCCATGCCGCCGGCGCCGAGGTACTCCTTGATCCGGTCGACGCGGGGGCCGACGACCTGAACCGCCTTCATCAGCGCTTCGTCGGTGACGCCGAGCGCGGCCGTCCAGCGGCGCACGGCGGCGGCATCGCCGACGTCGACGGTGGCATGGGACTGCGGATCCTCGGCGGCACTGCTTTCGATCGTCATCGCGGGCTCCTCGGCGGCGGCGTCGGCATCGCGCCGCGCTTGTCGAACCGGATCATGCCCGCGCCGCGCCGGCGCTGCCGGCGGCGCGCGCCGCCTCGGCCTCGACGCGCGCACGGCAGCCCTCGACGTGGTCGTTGACGAGCCCCATCGCCTGCATGAAGGCGTACACGGTGGTCGGGCCGACGAAGGTCCAGCCGCGCCGCTTCAGGTCCCGGGCCAGCGCCGTCGCCTCGGCCGGCAGGCCGATCCTGAGGAGCGCTGCCGGCGTGACGCGCTTCGGCCGCGCCGCCGGCTCGAAGCGCCAGGCATAGGCCGGCAGCGAGCCGAACTCGGCGCGCAGCTCGACCAGGCGGCGCGCGTTGTTGATCGTCGATTCGATCTTGCCGCGATGGCGGACGATGCCGGCATCGCCGAGGAGGCGCGCGACGTCGCGCGCGCCGAAGCGGGCGACGCGCTCGGCGTCGAAGCCGGCGAAGGCGCGCCGGAAGGCGTCGCGCTTGTTGAGGATGGTGAGCCAGCTGAGGCCGGCCTGGAAGCCTTCGAGGCAGAGCTTCTCGAACAGCCGCGTCTCGTCGTGGACGGGAAAGCCCCATTCGCGGTCGTGGTAGTCGCGGTACGCCGGGGTCGACTGGCACCAGGCACAACGCTGGACACCGGCGTCGTCGGCGAAGAGGCCGTCGCGGCGGCTCATCCGCGCGCCGGCGAAACGCCGAGCTGGCCGGTCCGGGCGGCCCTTTTCCGCGCTTTCATGTCGCCCGCTTCCTGCTCGAATCGAGAAAACAACTGTGCCCTTCCTTCGCTGGCGCCGTGCCGTTACATTCTGGGCCCGGTTCCTTTCCGTGGAGCAGTGGCCCGCATCGGCCTGTCATGCCCGTCATCGCCGTCGTCAATCGCAAGGGGGGAAGCGGCAAGAGCACGCTCGCGACCCACCTCGCTGCCCACTTCGCGAACTGCGGCGTGCCGGTGATGCTGGGCGACGTCGACCGGCAGCAGTCGACCCAGTCGTGGCTGCGCTCGAGGAGCCTGCGCCACCTGCCGCGCAGCGCGCCGATCGTCGGCTGGGCGGTCGACCCGAAGCGCGTCCTGCGGCCGCCGGCGGGCGTTCGCCACGTCATCCTCGACACGCCCGGCGGCCTGCGCGGCTTCGACCTGGCGCGCGTCGTCGCCTTCGCCGACGTCGTCCTGATGCCGGTCTGCAACTCGATCTTCGACCGCGAGTCGGCCGCCGACTGCTTCAACGAGATGATGGCGTTGCCGCGCGTCGCCAGCGGCCGCTGCAAGGTCGCGGCCATCGGCATGCGCCTCGACGCGCGCACGCGGGCCGCCGAGGTGCTCCAGGCCTGGGCGCGCGGCCTGAAGCTGCCCTTCATCGGCGTCCTGCGCGAGGCGCAGACCTACGTCCGCTGCGTCGAGCAGGGCCTGACGGTGTTCGACCTCCCCGACGCGCAGGCGCAAGCCGACACGGCGCAGTGGAAGCCGATCGTCGCCTGGCTCGATCCGCTGCTGCGCACGGTGCGGCGGCCGGTGCTGCGCGGCAATCCGTCGGTCGAGCGACCCGAGCCCGGCGCGGTGGCCGCGCGAGTCGTGCCGGTCACGGCGTTGGCCGACGTGATCGACGTCGTCGCGACGCCGTTCCCGGGCGCGCCGGCGCCGGTCGGCAACGCCGTCGCGCCGGCGCCGCGGCCGGCGAGCGTCGAGCCGCTGCCGCGATCAGCGCCGGCGCGGCTCGGCCTCTTCGGCTGGCTGACGGCGCCGCGCTTCCTGCACCGCTAGCGCGCTCGCGCGCGGCGACCGGCCGCATCGCCGGCTGCGGGCGATGGCGGAGAATGCGCCCGCCGCCATGCTGACCCTCCTCTTCGACGGCATCGCCTACGGGATGCTGCTCTTCGTCCTCGCCGTCGGCCTGGCCGTCACGCTCGGGCTGATGAACTTCATCAACCTCGCGCACGGCGCCTTCGCGATGGCCGGCGGCTACATCACCGTGCTCCTGATGAACCGCGCCGGCGTGCCGTTCCTCGCCTGCCTGCCGATCGCCTTCGTCGGCACGGCGCTGCTGGGCGCGCTCCTCGAGCGGACGCTCTACCGGCCGATGTACGCGCGGCCGCACCTCGACCAGGTGCTGTTCTCGATCGGCCTGGTGTTCATGGCCGTCACCGCCGTCGACTACGTCGTCGGCTCGATGCAGCAGAACATCCACCTGCCCGACTGGCTGCAGGGGCGCCTGGCCTTCGAGGCCGTCGGCATCGGCAAGTACCGGCTCTTCATCGTCGTCGTCTGCGCCCTGTTGACGGTGGCGCTGCAGTGGGTGCTCTCGCGGACGCGCTTCGGCAGCCGCCTGCGCGCCTCGGTCGACGATCCGCGCGTCGCCGGCGGCCTCGGCCTCGACGTCAACCGCATCTTCCTTTTCACCTTCGCCGTCGGCTCGGGCCTGGCCGGCTTGGGTGGCGCCCTCGGCGCCGAGGTGCTCGGCCTCGACCCGAGCTTCCCGCTCAAGTTCATGATCTATTTCCTGATCGTCGTCTCGGTCGGCGGCACGACGACGATCACCGGCCCGCTCCTCGCGGCGCTCCTGCTCGGCATCGCCGACGTCGCCGGCAAGTACTACGTTCCCAAGCTCGGCGCCTTCATCGTCTACACGCTGATGATCGCGATTCTGGTCTGGCGGCCGCAGGGCCTGTTCGCGCGGGCGGGCGCGCGATGAGCGACGCGACCGTGCGATGAGCGACGCGACCCCGCCGGCCGCGACGACGCCCGCCTCGGCCGCGATGCCATCGCCGGCCGCGCGCTCGCTGCGCTCGTACGCGCGCTGGCGCTGGTGGGAGCTGGCGCTGTTCGCGGCGCTGCCGCTGTCGTGGCTGCTGCTGCCCGGCCAGTCGCTGCTGCTCAACGAGATCGCCATCGTCGCCCTCTTCGCGATCTCGCTCGACCTGATCCTCGGCTACGCCGGCGTCGTCTCGCTCGGCCACGCCGCTTTCTTCGGCTTCGGCGCGTACACGGCGGCCCTCTTCGCCAAGAACGTGATGCCCGATCCGATCGTCGGCCTGATCGTCGCGATGGCCGCGAGCGCGGCGCTCGGCCTGGTGTCGAGCGTCCTCGTCCTGCGCGGCAGCGACCTGACGCGGCTGATGGTGACGCTCGGCGTCGCCTCGATCCTCTACGAGCTCGCCAACAAGCTCGACTGGCTGACCGGCGGCGCCGACGGCCTGCAAGGCGTCGTCATGGGGCCGCTGACGATCCCGTTCTCGTCGCTGAAGGGCTTCGACTTCGATCTCTCCGGGCGCACGGCGTACGCCTACGCGCTCGTCGTCCTCGCCCTCCTTCTCTTCGTCTCGCGCCGCGTCGTCCATTCGCCGTTCGGCGTCTCTTTGCAGGCGCTGCGCGACAACCGCCTGCGCGCCGCCAGCATCGGCCTGTCGGTGCCGCTGCGCCTGGTCGCCGTCTACACCTTCGCCGGCGCGGTCGCCGGCGCCGCCGGCGCGCTGCTCGCGCAGACGACCGGCTTCGCTTCGCTCGACGTCTTCGACTTCCACCGCAGCGCCGAGGTCCTGCTCGTCCTCGTCATCGGCGGCACCGGCTATCTCTACGGCGGCATCTTCGGCGCGATCGTCTTCAAGCTGCTGCACGACCTGATCTCGGCCTGGACGCCGCAGTACTGGAACTTCTGGCTCGGCCTCTTCCTCGTCGTCCTCGTCCTCGTCGGCCGCGAGCGCTTCGTCCGCCCGTGGACCTGGTTTCGCCCGGGCGGGACACCATGACGACCGTTCTCGAGACGCGCTCGCTGGTCAAGCGCTTCGGCGGCCTGGCGGCGACCAACGACGTCTCGCTCGTCGTCGAGCGCGGCGCGCGCCACGCCCTGATCGGCCCGAACGGCGCCGGCAAGACGACGCTCATCAACCTGCTCACCGGCGTCCTCGAGCCGACGTCGGGGACGATCCTGCTCGACGGCGACGACATCACCCGGCTCGCTGCCCATCGTCGCGTTCGCCGCGGCGTCGTCCGCACGTTCCAGATCAACCAGCTCTTCAACGCGCTGACGCCGCTGTCGTCGCTCGCGCTCGCGGTGTCGGTGCACCAGCGGTCGAGCGCGGGCTGGTGGCGGCCGCTCGGCGGCGATGGCGCGGTCGCGGCCGAGTGCGAGACGCTGCTCGCGCGCTTTCGCCTCGGCGACGTGATGGACCAGCCGGTGCACTCGCTCGCCTACGGCAAGCGGCGCCTGCTCGAGATCGCGCTCGCGCTCGCCTGCCGGCCGCGCGTGCTGCTTCTCGACGAGCCGGTCGCGGGCGTTCCCGAAGGCGAGCGGCAGGAGATCTTCGAGACCATCG
The DNA here is from genome assembly GCA_035995885.1 of Caldimonas sp. Classification (GTDB taxonomy): domain Bacteria; phylum Pseudomonadota; class Gammaproteobacteria; order Burkholderiales; family Burkholderiaceae_C; genus Schlegelella_A. The sequence goes on from DASYKC010000085.1 coordinate 14,235, forward strand.
ACGCGCTGCCGGCCGACGTCTCGATCCTCCTCATCGAGCACGACATGGACCTCGTCTTCAACTTCGCGAAGATCGTGACCGTGCTCGTCAACGGCGCCGTCTTCGCCGAGGGCGACGTCCAGGCGGTGTCGCAGGATCCGCGCGTCAAGGCGGTCTACCTCGGCGAAGGCGACGAGCCCGGCCCGGGCGCCGCGAGCGCGCATGGCTGAGCTGCTGCGCGTCACCGGGCTGAGCTCCGGCTACGGCGAGGCGGTCGTCGTCCAGGGCGTCGACTTCGCGCTCGAGGCGGGCCGCTCGCTCGCCCTGCTCGGCCGCAACGGCACCGGCAAGACGACGCTCCTCAACACCTTGATCGGCGTGACGCGCCGGCGCGGCGGAACGATCGTCCTCGCCGGCCGCGACGTCACGGCGCTGGCGCCGCACGAGCGCGCCGCCGCCGGCATCGGCTGGGTGCCGCAGGAGAGGAACATCTTCAAGTCGCTCAGCGTCGACGAGAACCTGAGCGCGGTGGCGCGGCCCGGGCCGTGGACGCCGGCGCGCGCCTACGAGATGTTCCCGCGCCTCGCAGAGCGGAAGGCCAACCTCGGCAACCAGCTCTCGGGCGGCGAGCAGCAGATGCTCGCGGTGGCGCGCGCGCTCGTCCTCAACCCGAAGCTGCTGCTGCTCGACGAGCCGCTCGAGGGGCTGGCGCCGATCATCGTCCAGGAGCTGCTGCGATCGATCGAGCGGCTGGTGCTGCACGAAGGCATGTCGGCGATCATCGTCGAGCAGAACCCGAAGCAGATCCTGCCGATCACGCACGACGCGATCGTCCTCGACCGCGGCCAGGTCGTCCATCGCGCGCCGAGCGCGGCGCTGCTCGGCGACCGCGAGCAGCTCGACCGCTGGCTCGCGGTGGCGAAGGCGTAGCTGCCGGCGCAGCGTCGGCCGCGGCCGGCGCGCCTACGAGCGGATGTACGCCCAGCCCTGCTGCTGCTTCTTCATCACCTCGACGACGCCCGACGGCACATAGCCGATCTCCGGCAGCATGTCGGCGGGCGTGAGCTTCATGCCGTTCATCGTGTTCTGGCAGGCATTGATCGTGACGCCGGCCTTGAGCGCGTCGGCGATCCGATGCTTCACCGGCGAATCGGCCTTCAGCATGTTGACGCCGGGGCCGTAGGCGACGAGCTCGATCTCGGCGCCCTCGCTGCCGACGCCTTCCTTGAGCGCGCCGAGGTTGTTGAGGATCAGGTTCCAGCGCGCCGGGTCGTTGTCGGTGACCTGGAACAAGGCGCGGTTGCGCACCGACGCCTGGGCGCGCACGGCCGCGGGCAGCACCGCGGCAAGCAGCGCCGCGCCGCCGGCGAGGAAGAGGGAACGTTTGGACAGCGTGGACATGGGAGCCTCCTGGCAGATCGACGAGCGCGACCTTACCCTCAAAGCGGCAGGCCGACGTAGTTCTCCGCGAGCGCCGCCGCCGCCGCACGCGAGTGGACGAGGTAGTCGAGCTCGGCCGCCTGCATCTTCTGGCCGAACGCGCCGGTCTCCGGAAACTTGTGCATCAGCGACGTGAACCACCACGAGAAGCGCTCGGCGCGCCAGACGCGGCGCAGGCACCGCGCCGAGTAGTCGTCGATCGCGGCGCTGCTGTGCTCGCGGTAGTGCTCCTCGAACGCGCGCGCCAGCAGGCCGACGTCGCCGGCGGCCAGGTTGAGCCCCTTGGCGCCGGTCGGCGGCACGATGTGGGCGGCGTCGCCGGCGAGGAAGAGCCGGCCGAAGCGCATCGGCTCGGCGACGAAGCTGCGCAGCGGCGCGATGCTCTTCTCGATCGACGGCCCGGTGACGAGCGCGGCCGCGGCCTCGTCGTCGAGGCGCGTCTTCAGCTCGGCCCAGAACGCGGCGTCGCTCCACCGCTCGGCCTTGTCGTCGAGCGCGCACTGCACGTAGTAGCGGCTGCGCGTCGCCGAGCGCATGCTGCAGAGGGCGAAGCCGCGCGCGTGGTTCGAGTAGATCAGCTCGGGCGAGACCGGCGGCGTCTCGGCGAGGACGCCGAGCCAGCCGAACGGATAGACGCGCTCGAAGGTCGAGAGCGCGTCGGCCGGAACGCTCTGCCGGCTGACGCCGTGGTAGCCGTCGCAGCCGGCGATGAAGTCGCATTCGAGCTCGCGGGCGACGCCGCCATTCGCGTAGCGGACGATCGGGCGCGTGCCGTCGAAGCCGTGCAGGCTGACGCCTTCGGCTTCGTAGACGGTCGGCAGCCCCTGCGCCGCACGCAGCTGCATCAGGTCGCGCGTCACCTCGGTCTGGCCGTAGACCATGACCTGCTTGCCGCCGGTGAGGTCGCGGAAGTCGATGCGATGGCGCGTGCCGCCGAAGCAGAGCTCGATGCCGCCGTGCGGCAATCCTTCGGCGTGCAGGCGCGCGCCGGCGCCGGCGGCGTCGAGGAGGTCGACCGTGACCTGCTCGAGGACGCCGGCGCGGATCCGGCCGAGCACGTAATCGGCGCTGCGCTGCTCGAGGACGACCGTCTCGACCCCGGCCTTGGCGAGCAGCGCCGCGAGCAGCAGGCCGGCGGGGCCGGCGCCGACGATCGCGACCTGGGTTCTCATGGCGTGCCGCCGCCCTTGCCGTCGCTGGAGCCCGCGGCGCCGGATGCGGCGCCGTCTCGCTCGCTCTCACGCCAACGTGCGATCACCTCGCGTTCACGCGCCGCCGTCAATTTGCCGCGGCGGCGCGGGTCGTCATCCACCAGCGTGCCGGCCTCGTCGAGGACCGCGTCGACGGTCGCGGCGAGCGGCCGCGTGACGAGACCCGCAGCGACGGCGCGACTGCAGTCGACGCGCGCCAAGCCGCGGTACTGCGGATCGCTCGACGGCAGCCAGAGCGGCAGCTCGCTCCACGGCGCGACGCCTTGCTCGAGCAGGAAGGCCTCGCCGACCGGAACGAAGCGCAGCGGCGCCGCGCCACGCCGGCGCGCGGCGTCGATGCAGGTCTCGAGCAGGGCCGGCCAGTCGCACGCGCCGCCGCCCTGCGGGCCGGTCGCGTTGTAGGCGCCGCCGGCGTCGGCCTCGACGGCGCGAACGGTCCAGTCGGCGAGGTCGCGGACGTCGATCAGCTGGATCGGCTCGTCGGCCGGGACGTCGGGAACGAGGGCGTCGCCGCCGGCGAGCGCGCGCCACGGCCAATGGCTGAAGCGGCCGGACCGGTCGCGCGGCCCGACGATGAGGCCGGGCCGGACGATCAGCGCGCGCGCGCCGAACGCGGCCGCGACGACGCGCTCGCACGCCGCCTTCTGCGCGCCGTAGTGGGCGAGGTCGCGATCGTCCTCGGCGACATCGTCGCTGACAGCGAGCGGGTCTTCTTCGCGCACCGGCGCGTGCGCGAACGACGCGTACGCCGAGATGCTCGAGACAAAGCAGTAGCGACCGCACGACGCGAGCGCTGCGGCGCTCGCCCGCACGTCCGTCGGCACGTAGCCGCAGGTGTCGACGACGGCGTCGAACTCGCGCCCCTGCAGCAGCGCGAGGTCGCTGCTGCGGTCGCCGACGATCGCCTCGACGCCGTCCGGCCAGTCGCTGCGCGAGCGGCCGCGGTTGAACACGGTCAGCGCGTGGCCGCGCGCGAGCGCGCTGTCGACGATCGCCGCACCGAGGAAGGCGCCGCCGCCGATGACGAGGATGTTCACGCCGTGCCGCTGCCCGCGCTGCTCACGCCGGTTGCGGCAGCGGCGTCGCGCAGTTGGCGCAGAACTTGGCGCCGGGCGGCGCTTCGGTGCCGCAGGCCGAGCAGAAGCGCTTGCGCGGCGCTGCCGCGCCGAAGCCGGCGCCGGGGCCGGCGCCCGTGCCCGTGCCCGTGCCGGCGCCGCCGCCGCTGCTCGCGCCGGCGCCGCTGAAGCCGACCGACTGGTGCGCCGCCGCCGTGTGCAGGTCGCGCTGCAGCTGCGCCGCCGACGCCGCGTTCGGCGCGCCCGCGTCCATCGCCCGCTCGCCGGCGTTGAGCGCGGCGATGCGCTTCTCGTCCTCGCCGCTGAAGGGCGCGACCAGCACGCTCTGGCTGCGCGCGAACTGCATCAGCTGCGCCGCGAGCGCCTTCGCTTCCTGCTCGGTCGAGAACATCGCCGTCACCTGGCGCGCGTCGTCCTTGCCGAAGACGACCGACTCGATCCGCGCGCGCCAGACGCGCAAGGTCATCGCCTCGGTGCGGACGACGTTGTTCTCGGTGTTCATCCGGCTCGTGAAGTTGTTGCCGGTGCCGATGCGCGAGGTCTGCCAGCTGCCGACCATCTCGACCCAGGTCAGGATCGACTCGAAGTTGAAGCGGCCCCAGAGGCGCGCCGACGCCTGGAAGCAGAACGCCGCGACGAGGGCGAGGATGGCCGACGTGCCGACGAGCGAGAAGCGGTTCTGCTGCCATGGCGCGGCGACGTCGAAGTTGCGGACGAAGACGAGCGTCATGCCGATCGCGGCCAGCACCAGCACGGTCGCGTAGAGGTCGAGGAGGAGGAGGGCGCGGTGGCGTGGCGTCGACAGCGCCGCGCTCACCGTCGGCGCCTTCGTTCCCGAGATCGGCAGCGGCTGGCTCTCCTCGAACAGCTCGCCGGCGAAGTTGCCCGAGGGCGTTGCCGCCGCGACCACGGGCTCGATGCGCGCATAGCGGCGGTTCGGGATGCGCTCGGTCCAGCTCGACTGCAGGAGGCGGTCGAGCTCGTCCATCAGGGTCGACGGCGGCGCGTTCATCGACAGCCGCTCCTGCTCGACGCTGGCGCGCGTCTGCGGCGCGGCATCGACCTGGGCCAGGATCGCGGCCATCGCCAGCGCGCAGGCGACGAGCGCGGTGCCGAGCATGACGAAGGTCTGGGTGTCGAGCGAGAACGCGCCGAGCGGCGGCAGCCTGGCCGCGACCAGGCCGATCACGACCGGGCCGAGGATGGCCGCCGCGACCAGGCCGACGAGCGACGCCGTCGTCACGCGCGCCTTGTGCTGCGAGAGCACCGGCCGGATCAGGAAGACGACGCCGAAGATGAAGTAGAGGATGCCGATCCACGGCCGCGTCAGGGCGTTGCCGAAGACGAACCACGAGAACGCGAAGCTGAGCAACGTTGCCGCGATCGCCGCCAGGTTGAACATGTAGCGGCGCGCCAGCAGCTGCACCTCGCGCGGCGCGGTGATGAGGGTCGGCGACCAGTGGTAGAGCAGGCCCTCGATCGCGCCCTGCGGCTCGGGATAGGTCAGGCCGCCCTGGCGCAGGATCTCCTTGATCGCGGTCGCGGCGGGCGAGCCGCCGCTCGCGCCGCCGGGAATCTCGGGCGCGAGCGACGCCGGCCGGCCGCGGCCGAAGAAGAAGCGCAGCCGCGTCGCCGCCGTCGCCGCCGCGACGAGGCCGGCGCCGAGGAGAAGCAGGCCGGCGAGGAAGGGCGCGGCGGCGAGGCGCAGCGCGCTCTGCTCGATCGCGCTGCGCGCCCAGAGCAGGCTGACGACGCCGGCGACGACGAGCAGGCCGCCGCACAGCCAGAGCAGCCGGTTCTGCAGCTGATACGGATTGGGCAGCTCGAGCAGCTTCGATTCCGACCCGTACTCGTAGGACATGCGAGACCCCGTGGCGATGCGTCGCGGCGAGTTTAGGGCCAGTCTTTCGCGGCTCGGCGCCGGCCCCGCCCAGGCGCCATGCGCGGGCGGGCGCTACCCTCGCGTCATGGCGCCGAACCCGCCCGCCGATCCGCGCACCGATGCCGGCGCCGACCCGCTCGCGCCGGTGCGTGCGCTGTTCGCCGATCTCGAGGTCCTCTGAGGCCGGCGCAGCCGGCGCGGCGATGCCCGAGGGTCCGTCGATCGTCATCCTCAAGGACGAGGCGCGCGGCGTCGTCGGCCGGCGCATCGTCGCCGTCGAGGGCAACACGAAGATCGCCAAGGAGCGTCTCGTCGGCGAGCGCGTCGTCGCGCTGCGCAGCTGGGGCAAGCACTTCCTGGTCGAGCTGCCGACCTTCTCGCTGCGCGTCCACTTCATGATGTTCGGCAGCTACCGCGTCGACGAGCGCAAGGACGCGCCGCCGCGCCTGGCCCTTCGCTTCGACGGCGGCGGCGAGCTCAACCTCTACACCTGCTCGGTGCGCTTCATCGACGAGCCGCTCGACGAGATCTACGACTGGAGCGCGGACGTGATGGCCGACGCGTGGGATGCGGCGGCGGCGCGGCGCAAGCTGCGCGCGATGCCCGAGGCGCTGGTCTGCGACGCGCTGCTCGACCAGAACGTCTTCGCCGGCGTCGGCAACATCATCAAGAACGAGGTGCTGTTCAGGATCCGCCTGCACCCGCTCTCGAAGGTCGGCGCGCTGGCGCCGAAGAAGCTCGCCCAGCTCGTCGACGAGGCGCGCCGCTACAGCTTCGACTTCCTCGAATGGAAGCGGGCGTACGTGCTCAGGAAGCACTGGCTCGCGCACACCAAGCGGACGTGCCCACGCTGCCACATCCCGTTCGCGAAGGCGCATCTCGGCCGGACGCAGCGGCGCAGCTTCTTCTGCGAGCGCTGCCAGCGTCGCTACGGCGGCTGACCGGCCGCGCCGGCGCCGACCTGAAAGCAGGCGTTCGTGCGGTTTTCCACGCTCGCCCGCCTGCTCAAGCTCGCCCGGGCACCGCCGATAACTCGCTATCCGCGCTTGCCCGTTGCGCGCCGTTTTCAACCCCATGAAAAAAGCCCGTCCCACCGATGAGATCGACGTCCAGGCGCTGCGCGTCGGCATGTTCGTTCATCTCGGCATGGGCTGGATGTCGCATCCGTTTCCGCTCAGCAGCTTTCGCATCACGACGGCGGCGCAGCTGGCGACGATCCGCTCGCTCGGCCTGCGCACCGTGCGCTGGAGCCCGCAGCAGAGCGACCTCTCGCACGACGAGGCGGTGCGCGGCCTGACGACGCTGCCCGGGCCGATCGGCGCGATCGCCGGCGACGCCGCCAACGACTCGGGCCTCGACGACGACGACGACGACGATGCCGACGCCACCGACACCGTCCCCTATGCCCTGCCCGCCGATGCCAACGTCGTCGACGCCGCCGTCCACGCGGCGCAGCGCGCCCATGCCGAACGGGCGCGCAAGCTCGCGCGCCAGCGCGAGGCCGAGGTGCGCTGCACGCGCCAGTACGGCGAGGCGGCGCGCGCCTGCCGCCAGGCCTTCGACCTCGTTCCCGGCAAGCCGCAGGAAGCGCGCGCGCAGGCCGAGGCGCTGTCGCGCTCGATCGTCGACAAGATGGTCGGCGAGCAGGACCTGTGCATCCGCATGCTGACCGAGGGCGCCGGCGACAAGGCGTCGATGCACGCGATGAACGTCGGCATCATCTCGCTGCTGATGGGCCGCTGCTTCGGCTTCGACGACGAGGAGATGCAGGATCTCGGCGTCGGCGCCATGCTGCACGACGTCGGCAAGATCGAGCTGCCGGCGCGGCTGCGCCACCGCGAGGACAACTTCTCGCCCAACGAGCTGCGCGTCTACGAGGAGCACGTCGAGCTCGGCCTGGTGCAGGCGCGGCGCATGGCCCTCAGCGCCGGCGCGATGGCGGTGATCGGCCAGCACCACGAGCACGCCGACGGCACGGGATTCCCGGGCAAGCTCAACAGCGACCGGATGACGATGGCGGCGCGCATCGTCGCCCTCGTCAACCGCTACGACAACTTCTGCAACCCGCATCTGCTGGCGCGCGCGCTGACGCCGCACGAGTCGCTGTCGCTGCTGTTCGCGCAGGGCCGCGCCAAGTTCGACACCTCGATCCTCGGCGCCTTCATCAAGATGATGGGCGTCTATCCGCCCGGCTCGATGGTCCAGCTCACCGACGACCGCTACGCCATCGTCGTCGCCGTCAACTCGGCGCGGCCGCTCAAGCCGAGCGTCCTCGTCCATGACCCGGCGACGCCGCGCGCCGACGCGCTCGTCCTCGACCTCGAGAGCGCCGGTGGCGTCGGCATCCGGCGCAGCGTCCGCGCCCAGCAGCTGCCGCCGACGGCGCTCGACTACCTCGCGCCGAGCGCGCGCGTCACGTACTTCTTCGAGCCCTCGGCTCCGGCCGAGGACGAATGAACAATCCGCTTCCCGTCGATCCGTTCAGCGTCGCGGAGGCGGCGCGGCGCACCTGGCCGGCGCTGATCGAGGCGATGCTCGAGGCCGTCTGCCTGGTCGAGCCCGAGGGGCTGCGCATCGTCGCCGCCAACGGCGCCGCCGGCCGCCTGCTCGGCATCGAGCCGGCCGAGCTGGTCGGCCGCGACATGCTCGCCACGGCACCGACGCCCGAGGACGAGTCGTTCTGGCAGCGCTGCGGCGAAAAAGGCGCCTGCGGCCACATCCTTTCCGATTCGTACGTCACCAGCGCCAGCGGCCGAGCCGTGCCGGTCGTGCGCCGGGTCAGCCGGATCGAGCCGGCGCCGGGCAATGCCCTCTACGTCGTCGCCCTCGTCGACCGCAGCGAGCAGAAGCGGGTCGAGGAGGCGGTCGCGGTCAGCACTGCCGAGCTGGCGGCGACGCTCGAGTCGGTCGCCGACGGCGTCCTCGTCGTCGACCTCGCCGGTCACATCAGCAACTTCAATCGCCGCTTCGCCGCGCTCTGGGAGCTGCCCGACGAGATGCTCCTGCTCCACGCCGACGACGAGGTCTTCGACTGGATGCGCCAGCGCGTCGCCGACCCGGCCGCGTACATGCGCCGGCTGGCCGAGATCGAGGCGCAGACGCTGCTGCGCGCGACCGACACGCTGACCCTGCGCTCGGGCGTCGTCCTCGAGCGGGTGACGCTGCCGCAGCTGAGCAAGGGCCGGCCGATCGGCCGGGTGTTCTCGTTCCGGGTCGTCTCCTCGGCAACGTCCTAGGCCGGCCGCGCCGCCGGGCGCCCCGATTGCCGCGGGACCCGCTCCCTGCAATCGGTGCGCGACCTCGCTAAAGTCGAGGCGTTCACGACAACCCGGAACGCCACCATGTCCGCGATCGCCGGTGTGCTCGAGCAGCGGCTCGGCTCCCTGAGTCTTCCCCTGGCCGTCGTCCTGCCCGGCGGGCGCCGGATCGGCCGCAAGGACGCGGCCGTCACGCTGCGCCTGAACGACCTGTCGCCGCTCGCCCACCTCGTCACCGGCGAGGTCGGCAAGGTCGGCCAGGACTACGTCGAGGGCAAGGTCGACCTCGACGGCGGCATGCGCGAGCTGATGGCCGCCGCCGCCGAGCTGATGCCGGGCGATCCGACCGAGCCGCGCGGCGCCGCGGCGCCGGCGCCGTTCGCCTGGGCGCGCCAGGCCGCGGCGATGACGCGCTCGCGCCTGCGCCACCGGCCCGAGACCGACGCCGAGCAGGTCCAGTTCCACTACGACGTCTCGGACGACTTCTATGCGCTCTGGCTCGACCCGCGCCGGGTCTATTCGTGCGCCTACTTCCGCGAGCCGGCGATGTCGATCGCCGAGGCGCAGACGGCCAAGCTCGAGCACATCTGCGCCAAGCTCATGCTGAAGGAAGGCGAGCGCTTCCTCGACATCGGCGCCGGCTGGGGCGGCCTGCTCCTGTTCGCCGCCGAGCACTACGGCGTTCGCGCCCAGGGCATCACCCTGAGCAAGAACCAGCACGCCCACGTCAACAAGCTGATCGCCGAGCGCGGCCTGGCCGGCCGGGTGCGCATGGACCTGCTCGACTACCGCCATCTCGACGAGAGCGAGCCCTACGACAAGATCGCCTCGGTCGGCATGTTCGAGCACGTCGGCCGCGCCCGCCTGCCCGAATACTTCGCCAAGATCCATCGCCTGCTCAAGCCGGGCGGCCTGCTTCTGAATCACGGCATCACCGCCGGCGGCACGCGCAATCTCCAGCTCGGCTCGGGCCTCGGCGACTTCATCGAGCGCTACATCTTCCCGGGCGGCGAGCTCGAGCACGTCTCGCACGTCCTCGCGACGACGGCCGACGCCGGCCTCGAGGCGGTCGACATCGAGAGCCTCAGGCCGCACTACGCGAAGACGCTCTGGGCCTGGAGCGACGCGCTCGAGGCCCAGCTCGGCACGGCGCGCACGCTCACCACCGACACGGTCCTGCGCGCCTATCGCCTCTATCTCGCCGGCAGCGCGATGTGCTTCGAGCGCGCCTGGCTTTCGCTCTACCAGATGCTCTGCGCGCGCCGCACCGGCGACGTCGATTCCGGGCCGATGCGCGGCGCACAATCGGCGTTTCCGTTCAACCGCGGCTACATGTATCCGCAGCGCTGATGTACCGTTTCAAGTCGAAGGCCGACGGCGATCTGATCATGATGGCGCCGGTCGGCGACCAGCTCCTGCGCATCGTCGGCCGCGAGCCGGCAGCGAGAGGAATCATCGAGGTCGCGGCGTTGCCGCAGGCGATCACTGCGCTCGAGCAGGCGATCGCCGTCGCCGAGAAGGCGCGCGTCGAGTCGCGCCAGGCCGACGACGACGACACGGCCGGCGGCGCCAACGCGATCGGCCTGCAGCAACGCGCCTGGCCGATGCTGGAGATGATGCGGCGCTCGCTCGCCGAGCGCGCCGACATCGTCTGGGGCGTCTGAGTCCGGTGCGCCGCGCCGGTCCATCGCAGCGAGGAAAGCCATGAAACTCTGGAGCGACAGCTGGCCGAACGGCGAGCGCATTCCGCCCCGCTACGCGTGCGGCCGGCTCGACGCCGGCGCCGGCACGACCTTCGCCGACGACGTCAACCCGCACCTCGCCTGGAGCGACCTGCCGCCGGCGACTAAGTCGCTGGTCCTCATCTGCCACGACTTCGACGTGCCGAGCCGCGGCGACGACGTCAACCAGCCCGGCCGCGAGATCCCGGCCGACCTGCCGCGCATCGACTTCTTCCACTGGCTGCTCGCCGACGTGCCGGTGACGACGGGCGCGATCACCGAGGGCGCGTTCGCCAGCGGCTTCGCGCCGAAGGGCAAGCCTGGCCCGGCGGTCACCGTGCCGGGGTTCGAAGGCGCGCGCCAGGGCGTCAACGATTTCACCGGCTGGTTCGGCGCCGACCCGGCGCTCGCGGGCGACTACTTCGGCTACGACGGCCCGTACCCGCCGTGGAACGATTCGCTGGTCCACCACTACGTGTTCACGCTGTACGCGCTGTCGATCGCGCGCGCGCCGGTCGAAGGGCGCTTCGCCGGCGCCGACCTGCGCAAGGCGATCGACGGCCACGTCATCGCCGAGGCCCTGCATTCGGGGACCTACACGCTCAACCGGCGTCTGCTCGGCCCGTGAGCGGCGACGGAGACGCGACCGGCGCCGAGGTCACGCGCATCGTCGCCGTCCGCCACGGCGAGACCGAGTGGAACGCGCAGATGCGGATGCAGGGCCAGCTCGACACGGCCCTCAGCGCGCGCGGCCGCTGGCAGGCGGCACGCACCGCCGAGGCGCTCGCGGGCGAGGGCATCGAGACGATCTTTGCCAGCGACCTGGCGCGCGCCTTCGACACCGCACAGGCGATCGCCGCCGTTGTCGGCCTGCCGATCGAGACCGACGCCGGCCTGCGCGAGCGCAGCTTCGGCATCTTCCAGGGCCACACCTACGCCGAGATCGACTCGCTCTGGCCGGCCGACGCGGCGCGCTGGCGTCGCCACGAGCCGGCGTTCAAGCCCGAGGGCGGCGAGAGCCTGATCGAGTTCAGCGCGCGCGCCGTCGCCGCCGTGACGCGAATCGCCGCGCGCTCGCGCGGCCGCACGATCCTCGTCGTCAGCCACGGCGGCGTTCTCGACTGCCTGTACCGCGCTGCTGCCGGCCTCGATCTCGCCGCGCCGCGCTCGTGGGAGCTCGGCAACGCCGCCGTCAACCGCCTGCTCTTCACCGGCGAGCGCTTCACGCTGGTCGGTTGGAGGGACACCTCGCACCTCGAAGGCGATCCGCTCGACGACGGCAGCGAAGGCGACTGCCCGACCGTGCCCCGGGTGGCGGCATGAGCGTCGCCGCCGCGCCGCTGCCGGCGGTCGGCGACCCGGTCGAGTCGATCGACACGCCGGCACTCGTCGTCGACCTCGAGGCGATGGAGCGCAACCTGGCGACGATGGCGGCGTTCGCGCAGCGCCACGGCGTGCGCCTCAGGCCGCACGCGAAGATGCACAAGAGCGCGACGATCGCGCGCCTGCAGATGGCGGCCGGCGCGGTCGGCGTCTGCGTCCAGAAGACGAGCGAGGCCGAGGCGCTCGCCGCCGCCGGAATCGACGACCTCTACATCTCGAACGAGGTGATCGACCCGGCCAAGCTGGCGCGCGTCGCCGCGCTCGCCCGCCGCGTCCGCCTCGCCATCGCCGTCGATTCGGTCGAAGGCGTCGAGCGCCTCGCCGCCGCCGTCGCCGCTGCCGGCAGCACGATCGAGGTCTTCGTCGAGGTCGACGTCGGCCACGGCCGCTGCGGCGCGCCCGCGGCGGCGGCCGGGCAGCTCGCGCAGCGCGTCGTCGCCCACGCGCCGCCCGAAGGCGGCTTGCGCTTCGCCGGCGTGCAGGCGTACCACGGCGCGGCCCAGCACCTGCGCAGCGGCGACGAGCGCGAGGCGGCATCGCAGCACGCCGCGGCGCTCGCGCGCGCGGCGCAGGCGAGCATCGGCGCCGCCGGCATCGCCTGCCCGCTCGTCACCGGCGCCGGCACCGGCACCTTCGCGTTCGACGTCGCGAGCGGCGTCTGGGGCGAGCTGCAGGCGGGCAGCTACCTGTTCATGGACCGCGACTACGCCGACAACGCGGCCGCACCGGGAACGCCGCGCTTCGAGCACGCGCTCTTCGTCAAGAGTCGGGTGATGAGCCGCGGCGCCGCGCACGCCGTCGTCGACGCCGGCCACAAGTCGCACGCCATCGACGCCGGCCTGCCGCGCGTCTGGCAGCGCGAGCTCGGCTACGCCAACGGCGGCGACGAGCACGGCATCCTGCGCCCGCACGCCGACGCTTCGCGGGCGAGCCTGCCGGCGCTCGGCGAGACGGTCTGGCTCGTTCCCGGCCACTGCGATCCGACCGTCAACCTGCACGATCGCTACGTCGTCGTCAGCGGCGGGCTCGCCGCCGGCCGCGTCGCTGCGCTCTGGCCGATCGAAGCGCGCGGCTGCGTCGGCTGAGCGCGAAGGAGGCGACGGCGTGACCGGACCGCAGATCATCGTCCTCGTGACGCCCGTCTTCTTCGCCCTGATCGGCGTCGAGCTCGCGATCGGCCGGGCGCGCGGCCGCCCGGGCTATCGCCTTTGCGACGCGTTGTCGAGCATCGGCCTGGGCATCATGAGCCAGATCGCCGGCGTCTTCACGGCGGTGCTGACGCTCGGCATCTACGTCGCGGTCTACGACCGCTTCGCCGTCTGGCCCCTGGCGCCGACATCGCCGTGGATGTGGCTCGCGGCCTTCGTCGCCTACGACTTCCTCTACTACTGGCACCACCGCGCCGGCCACCGCGTCGCGCTGTTCTGGGCCGCCCACGTCGTCCACCACCAGAGCGAGGACTACAACCTGTCGACGGCGCTGCGCCAGACCTCGAGCGGCTGGCTCGCCGGCTGGATCTTCTACCTGCCGATGGCGCTCGCCGGCTTTCCGCCGCTCGTCTTCGCCGTGGTCGCGCTGATCGACCTGCTCTACCAGTTCTGGGTCCACACTGAGCAGGTCGGCCGCCTCGGCTGGTTCGACCGCTGGTTCTGCGCGCCGAGCAACCACCGCGTCCACCACGCCGTCAACGACGCCTATCTCGACCGCAACTACGGCGGCGTGCTGCTCGTCTGGGATCGTCTGTTCGGCACCTACACCGTGGAGGACGGCGCGACGCCGTGCGTCTACGGCACGCGCGCGCCGCTCAGGAGCTGGAACCCGTTCCGCGCCAACCTGCAGGTCTACGCCGACCTCTGCCGCGATTCCTGGCGCGCGGCGCGCTGGGGCGACAAGCTGCGCGTCTGGATCCAGCCGCCGGGCTGGCGTCCGGCCGACGTCGCCGCGCGCTGGCCGAAGGCGCCGTTCGCGGTCGATGCCTTCGAGCGCTACGACCCGGCGCCGACGCCGGCGCGGCTCGGGCTCGCACTCTTCCTCTTCGTCGTCCTGCTCGCCGCGACGACGCTCTTCCTCTGGCACGCGCATGGGCTCGACGGCGCCGAGCGCGTGGCGTGCGCTCTCGCGATCGGCGTCGGTCTCTGGGGCGTCGGCCGATTGAGCGAAGGCGGCGCGTCATCGGCGGCGCCGCTGACGAGCGCGTACGTCGGCCCGGCGCCGCCGCACGCATCGCAGTGACCGAGGATCGCCTGCCCCCGGCCCTCCTCGCGGCGCTCGCCGCGCACGGCAACAGCCGCGCCTTTCGCGCCCAGACGATTCTCCTCAACGAAGGCGATTCGGGCGGCTCGCTCTACATCGTCATCGAGGGCCGGCTGCGCGCCTACGCGAGCTCGGCCGAGGGCCGCGACGTCGTCCTCTCGGAGCACGGACCGGGCGAGTACGTCGGCGAGCTCTCGCTGGAGGGCGAGCTGCGCTCGGCGTCGGTGAAGACGCTGCAGGCGACGACGTGCTGCGTCGTCCAGGCGGCGCAGCTGCCCGCCTTCCTCGCCGAGCACCCCGAGTTCGCGCTGCACCTGACGCAGAAGCTCACGCGCATGGTGCGCCGCCTCACCGAGCAGGTGAAGAGCCTCGCCCTGCAGGACGTCTACGGCCGCCTCGTCCGGCTGCTGATGGAGCTTTCCGATCCGGTCGGCGGCGAGCGCGTCGTGCGCGAGAAGCTGACCCAGCAGGACATCGCCGACCGGGTCGGCTCGTCGCGCGAGATGATCAACCGCGTCCTGAAGGAGCTGACGACGGGCGGCTACGTCGCCGTTCGCGACGGCCGCCACGTCATCGTGAAGAAGCTGCCGGCCGCGCGCTAGGAGCGCGTCAGAGCATTTCCTCGGAGACGAAGAACGAGGCCAGGCGTGGCTTCAGTCCCGGGCCGCCGGCGCGGCGCGGTTCGACACGCAGGATCGCGTCGTGCTCGCGGCCGACCCACTCGACGCGCTTGCCGTCGTCGCCGAGACGCAGCGCGTAGCTGCCGCTGGCGCGACCGCGTTCCAGGAAGCCGGCGACCTCGGCGGCGAGCACCGGGTCGTCGATGACGATCGCCGACTCGGTGTTGCTGCGCGCCGAGCGGCGGTCCATGTTCATCGAGCCGATCGAGACCCAGCGGTCGTCGACGACGACCAGCTTGGCGTGCAGCCGGCCGAGCGACTGGCCGTGGCGCTCGCCCGAGGCGTCCTCGCCGGCCGGCGCTTCGGGCGTCGGCATCAGCTCGTGCAGGGCGACGCCGAGCCTGAGCATGCCGAGGCGGTAGCGCGCGTAGCCGAAGTGGACGAGCGGCTCGTCGGTCGTCGCCAGCGAGTTGGTGAGGACGCTGAAGCGGACGTCGTGGGCGCGCGCTTCGCGCAGCGCGGCGAGGCCGCCGGCGCCGGGGACGAAGTACGGCGTCGCGACCAGAACGCTCGAGCGCGCCGCGCCGATCAGCTCGAGGTGGGCGCGCATGACCGGGCCGTCGGGCCGGGCGTGGTCGTTGTCGGCGATCTGCGCCGGCTGGTCGGCGACGACGCGGGCGGCGGCGAAGCGCTGCGCGACGTGCCCGGCCGCGAGCTCGTCGGCGAGCGAGCGGCGGCCGGGCGCCGCCGCCGGGGCGCCGTCAGCGATGTCGCCGACCCCGGCGACCTCGGGCTCCGGCAGCGCCGGCGTCGGCGCCGGCGACGCGCCGCGGGCGGCGTCGTCGCGTTGGCGCGCGCGCAGCAGGCTTTCCGCGGGATAGGCGTAGGGCGAATTCCAGAACTCGTCGAACAGCGCCGACAGCGCCGCGACGACGCTGCCCGACGACAGCAGGTCCATGTCGATGAAGTGGGCGGCGCCGCTGCGGTCGAAGTATTCGTCGGCGATGTTGCGGCCGCCGGTGATGGCGAAGCTGTTGTCGGCGATCAGCAGCTTGTTGTGCATGCGGTGGTTGATGCGCGCGAACTGGTGCGCCGACAGGACGACCCGGCTGGCGAAGCCGCCGCCGCGCACGGGCAGCGGATTGAACAGGCGCACCTCGAAGCCGGGCTGGCCGGCGAGGGCGGCGAAGAGCGCGTCCTCGCGCACCGCGTAGAGGTCGTCGACGAGAACGCGGACGCGAACGCCGCGCGCCGCGGCGGCGGCAAGCTCGGCCAGCACCTGGCGGCCGGTGCGGTCGTTGGCGATCAGGTAGTACTGGACGTCGACCGACTTCTCGGCGTCGCGGATCAGGGCGATGCGCGCCTCGAGCGCCTCGTCGCCCTCGGGCAGCAGGCGAAAGCCGGAGAGGCCGCGAGCGTCGTCGGGCGTCGACGCCGCGGCGACCCGGCCGAGCGTCGTGCCGGCGACGTCGCCGAGCGCATGCGACTCCGGCCGCTCGACCGGCATCGGCAACGCTGCGCAGCCGGCAAGCGCGAGCACGAGGGCAGCGGCGAGCAGGCGCGGCGCGGCGACCCTGGGCATCGTGTCCTCGCTGATCGCAAGCGCCGCCGATCAGGCGGCGCCGGCGAACACGACCAGGAACATCGAGGCGGCGGCCAGGCACAGGGTGGCGCTGACCAGGGCGGTGGCGAGATCGTCGTATGTCGTCTTCATGGCAGGCTCCTGGTGATCGATCGAGGCGATGTTTCGCATCGACAGGACCACAGTGTCGCGAGCCGACCCCCTGTCGACGAGTGAGAAACGCGCAGCCGGGGAGTGACCTTGTTCACACGTCGTTCGGCGTCTCCTAACACCGCACGTCAGGGCAAATGCTCAGAGGACTAACCCGGGTTCCGCGGCCACGGACAGTCGCGGCAGGCTGCTCCTTGCCTAGACTGCGCGTCCCGCTCGCTGAAACCGGTTCAGCCGGATGAACGGCGCGGGGCCGCCTTGCTTCTTCCGCTCGCCCGCGTCCATGACCTTTGCCGCCGCCCACTACGCCCTGCCTTTCCCGCGCGAACGCGCCCCGGTCGCGGCGCTGGTTCCCGCCGTCGCGCGGGCGCTGACGCTGCTCGACCGGCTCGCGCGCGGCCGCGAGCCGATGACGCTGGCGCGCCTGTCGAGCGAGCTGGCGCTGCCCAAGAGCAGCGTCCACGGCCTATGCACGACGCTGGTCTCGTTCGGCTACCTGCGCCGCCAGGCCGACGGCTCGTTCCTGATCGGCCCGCGCGTGATGGGCCTCGCCGAGGCCTTCGTCGCCGGCACCGACGTCGCCCAGGAGTTCAACGCCCTGTGGGGAACGAGCGGCATCTCTCCCGAAGAGACGGTGCTGCTCTCGGTGCTGTCCGGCAACGAGGCACTCTACGTCGCCGTCCGCAACAGCGCCCGGCCGCTCGGCCTCGCCTTCAACGTCGGCATGCGCCTGCCGGCGTATCTCTCGGGCAGCGGCAAGGCGATGCTCGCCCAGCTGCCGGCCGACGAGGTGCGGCGCCGCTTCACCGGCCACCTCTCGACCCGGCTCACGAGCAAGGGCCCGCGCGACATCGAGGCGCTGCTCAAGGAGCTGGCCCTGACGCGCAAGCGAGGCTTCAGCATCGACGACGAGGCCGTGCGCGAAGGCGTCTATTCGTTCGGCGCGGCGGTGTTCGACGCCTCGGGCGAGGCAGTCGCGGCGGTCGCGGTCTGCATCAACAAGGCGCAGCTCGGCAGCGAGCGCGGCGCGCGCCACCGCGACGCCGCGCTCGACGTCGCGCGCCGGCTGACCGAACGCCTCGGCGGCGAGGCGGTGTCGTGAGCGATGCCGACTGCATCCTCGAGACGCACGATCTCACCAAGGAGTTCAAGGGCTTCGTCGCCGTCGACAAGGTCAACCTGCGCGTCCGGCGCGGCTCGATCCACGCGCTGATCGGCCCGAACGGCGCCGGCAAGACGACGTGCTTCAACCTGCTCACCAAGTTTTTGACGCCGACCTCGGGGCGGATCGTCTTCGCCGGCGACGACATCACGAGCGAGAAGCCGGCGGCGATCGCGCGCCGCGGCGTCGTCCGCTCGTTCCAGATCTCGGCCGTGTTCGGCCACCTCTCGGTGCTCGAGAACGTCCGCGTCGCGCTGCAGCGAAAGCTCGGCACGTCGTTCCACTTCTGGCGCCCCGAGTCGTCGCTGCACAAGCTCGACGCGCAGGCGCTCGCCTTGCTCGAGCAGGTCGACCTCGGCGCCTACTCGGCGCTTCCGGCGGTCGAGCTCAGCTATGGACGCAAGCGCGCGCTCGAGATCGCGACGACGCTGGCGATGGAGCCGACGCTGATGCTGCTCGACGAGCCGACGCAGGGCATGGGCCTCGAGGACGTCGACCGGATCCGCGCCCTGATCAAGAAGGTCGCCGCCAGCCGCACCGTGCTGATGGTCGAGCACAACATGAGCGTCGTCGCGTCGATCGCCGACACCATCACCGTCCTCGCGCGCGGCGCGACCCTCGCCGAAGGCCCGTACGCCGAGGTGGCGAAGAACCCGGCCGTGATCGAGGCCTACATGGGCACGGCGCAGGCCGAATTGGCCGGCGCGCACTGACATGCCGCGCTTCCTCGAAGTGAGCAAGCTGCACGGCTGGTACGGCGAGTCGCACGTGCTGCACGGCGTCGACTTCCACGTCGACGAGGGCGAGGTCGTGACGCTGCTTGGCCGCAACGGCGCCGGCCGGACCAGCACGCTGCGCGCGATCATGGGCCTGATCGGCGCGCGCAAGGGCTCGATCAAGGTCAAGGACACCGAGACCGCGCACCTCGCGACGCATCGCATCGCCCGCCTCGGCATCGGCTATTGCCCGGAGGAGCGCGGCATCTTCTCGAGCCTGTCGGCCGAGGAAAACCTGATGCTGCCGCCGACGCTCGGCGCCGGCGGCATGAGCGTCGAGCAGATCTACGCGATGTTCCCGAACCTGCGCGAGCGCGCCGCGAGCCAGGGAACGCGCCTGTCGGGCGGCGAGCAGCAGATGCTCGCCGTCGCCCGCATCCTGCGCACCGGCGCGCGCCTGCTCCTGCTCGACGAGATCTCGGAGGGCCTGGCGCCGGTGATCGTGCAAAAGCTCGGCGAGGTCGTCAAATCCCTGCGCGAGCAGGGCTACACGATCGTCATGGTCGAGCAGAACTTCCGCTTCGCGGCGCCGCTCGCCGATCGCTTCCTGGTCATGGAGCATGGCCAGGTCATCCAGCAGTTCACCCAGGCCGAGCTGCCGGCGCGCATGGCGCGCCTGCACGAGTACCTGGGCGTCTGACGCCTTCGCTTCACACTCTTTCTGCCAATGGAGACACCATGAAACTCAAGAAGCTCGTTCCCGCCTGCACGCTCGCCCTCGCGACGATGTTCGCCGCCTCTGCGCAGGCGCAGATTTCCGGCGACACGGTCAAGATCGGCTTCATCACCGACCTCTCGGGCCTCTACGCCGACATCGACGGCCCGGCCGGCGCGGAAGCCATCAAGATGGCGATCGCCGACATGGGCGGCGCGGTCGCCGGCAAGAAGATCGAGGTCCTCGTCGCCGACCACCAGAACAAGCCCGACGTCGCCGCCGCCAAGGCGCGCGAGTGGTTCGACACGCAAGGCGTCGACATGCTGATCGGCGGCACCAACTCCGGCACCGGCCTGGCGATGGCCAAGGTCGCGCAGGAGAAGAAGAAGCTCTTCATCTCGGTCGGCGCCGCGACTTCGGCGCTCACCAACGAGCAGTGTTCGCCGTACACGGTGCACTACGCCTACGACACGACTGCGCTCGCCAAGGGAACCGGCAACGCGGTCGTCAAGGCGGGCGGCAAGAGCTGGTACTTCCTGACCGCCGACTACGCCTTCGGCACCCAGCTGCAGAACGACGCGACGACGGTCGTCAAGGCGGCCGGCGGCACGGTCGTCGGCTCGGTCCGGGCGCCTCTCAACGCGAGCGATTTCTCGTCGTTCCTGCTCCAGGCGCAGCAGAGCAAGGCGCAGATCCTCGGCCTGGCCAACGCCGGCGGCGACACGATCAACTCGGTCAAGGCGGCCAACGAATTCGGCATCACCAAGACGATGAAACTCGCCGGCCTGCTGATGTTCATCAACGACGTCCACTCGCTCGGCCTGAAGGCGACCCAGGGCATGTACCTGACCGACAGCTGGTACTGGAACCGCGACGCCGACTCGCGCGCCTGGAGCCGCAAGTTCTTCGAGAAGTTCAAGCGCATGCCGTCGTCCCTTCAGGCGGCGGACTACTCGGCGGCGCTGCAGTACCTGACCGCCGTCAAGACGACCGGCAGCGACGACCCCGACAAGGTCCTGGCGCAGATGAAGAAGATCAAGATCAACGACATCTACGTCAAGGGCGGCTGGATCCGCGACGACGGCAGCATGATCCACGACATGTACCTGATGCAGGTCAAGTCGCCGGACAAGTCGACCGAGCCCTGGGACTACTACAACATCGCCGAGACTTTCAAGGGCGAGACGGCCTGGACGACCAAGGCCGAGACGAAGTGCGCGACCTGGAAGTAAGAGAAACGCACGGGCCAGGACGAGCGGAGCAAGGACGATGCAGGTCTTCCTGAGCCAGCTCACGCTCGGTCTCGTCAACGGCTCGTTCTACGCGATGCTGAGCCTCGGGCTGGCGGTCATCTTCGGCCTGCTCGGCATCGTCAACTTCGCGCACGGCGCGCTCTACATGCTGGGCGCGTACGTCGCCTGGATCGGCATGGACCGGCTCGGCATGAACTACTGGGCCGCGCTGGTGGTCGCGCCGATCGTCATCGGCGCGCTCGGCGTCGCCATCGAGCGGCTGTTCCTGCGCCATCTCTACAAGATCGATCCGATCTACGGGCTCCTCCTGACCTTCGGCCTGGCGCTGATCGCCGAAGGGATCCTGCGCTACTTCTTCGGCGTCTCGGGCCAGTCGTACGAGAAGCCCGAGCTGCTCGCCGGCTCGATCGATCTCGGCTTCATGGTCCTGCCGATCTACCGCGCCTGGGTCGTCGTCGCCTCGCTGACGGTCTGCCTCGGCACCTGGTTCCTGATCGAGCGGACGAGCCTCGGCGCGACCCTGCGCGCCGGCACCGAGAACCCGGCGCTGGTCCAGGCCTTCGGCATCAACGTGCCGCTGATGGTGACGCTCACGTATGCCGGAGGCGCCGCCCTGGCGGCGCTGGCCGGCGTGCTGGCCGCGCCGGTGATCCAGGTGACGCCGCTGATGGGGTCGAGCCTCATCATCGTCGTCTTCGCCGTCGTCGTCATCGGCGGCATGGGCTCGATCCTCGGCTCGATCCTGACCGGCCTCGCGCTCGGCCTGGTCGAGGGCCTGACCAAGGTCTTCTATCCCGAGGCCTCGAGCATCGTCGTCTTCGTCATCATGGCGATCGTCCTGATGGTCCGGCCGGCGGGCCTGTTCGGCAAGGAGGCGTGATGAGCGAAGCAGACGCCATCGCCGCGGCGCCGCTCGCCACCGCCGCGCCGGACACGGCGCGGCTCGCCCACCTCGGCCTGGTCGCAGGCCTCCTCGTGCTGGTCGCGGCGCCGTTCATCGGCCTCTATCCGGTGTTCGTGATGACCGCGCTCTGCTACGCGATCTTCGCCTGCGCCTTCAACCTGCTGCTCGGCTACACGGGCCTGCTCTCGTTCGGCCACGCGGCGTACTTCGCGACCGCCGCCTACACGACCGGCTGGCTGGTCCGCTCCGAAGGCTGGCCGCCCGAGCTCGGCGTCGTCGCCGGCGTCGCCGTCGCGGCGGCGCTCGGCCTGGTCGTCGGCTTCATCGCGATCCGCCGCCAGGGCATCTACTTCGCGATGACGACGCTCGCGCTCGCCGAGATGACCTACTTCGTCTTCCTGCAGTGGCGCTCGGTCACCGGCGGCGAGGACGGCCTGCAGGGCGTGCCGCGCGGCAAGCTGCTCGGCATGCTGCCGCTCGCCGGCGCGCCGCACGAGAAGCTCCTCGGCGTGATCCCGGTGCCCGATGACGTCGTCATGTACTTCGTCGTCCTTGCCGTGTTCATCGCCGTGTTCCTGGCCATCCGCCGCATCGTCCATTCGCCCTACGGCCAGGTGCTCAAGGCGATCCGCGAGAACGAGCCGCGCGCGATCTCGCTCGGTTACGACGTCGACCGCTACAAGCTGCTCGCCTTCGTCCTCTCGACTGCGCTCGCCGGCCTCGGCGGCGCGCTCAAGACGCTGGTGCTCGGCTTCGCGACGCTGTCGGACGCGCACTGGTCGCTCTCCGGCGAGGTCGTCCTGATGACGCTGCTCGGCGGCATGGGCACCTTCGCCGGGCCGGTCCTCGGCGCGTTCACGATCATCGGCCTGCAGAACCTGCTCTCCGACCGCGTCGGCGAGTGGGTCACCGTCATCATCGGCGCGATCTTCGTCGTCTGCGTCGTCGCCTTCCGGCGCGGCTTCGTCGGCGAGCTGCTCGCATGGCAGCAGCGCCGCAGGAGACAATGACCGGCGCTTCGCGTCGCCTTGACGTAGCCTCGCGGAAGCCCATTCAGGAGTCGTCGACATGACCGCCAAGCGCCTGACCAAGGAAGACATCCGCACCACGACCGGCATCCTCAATCCGGTCGGCCACGTCATCCTCGCCTTCCAGGACGACGCCGAGACCGCCGAGGCCGTCGCCGCGCTGCGCGCCGCCGGCAGCGCCGAGGAGGACATCCTCGTCTACCGCGCCGAAGAGGCGACGCCCCGCCTGCGCGAGCGCGTCCGGACGGCGAGCGAGGCCGCCGGCTTCGGCTACGAGATCACCTTGATGCGCCGCTACCTGGCGTTGGCCGAGCAGGGCTCCGGCTGGCTGATCGTCTACGCGCCCGACGCTGCCGCGGTGCAGCGAATCGTCGAGGTCGCCAAGCGGTTCCACGCCTTGTGCGCGGTGCGCTACCACCGGCTCGCCAACGAAGACCTGATCTGAACCGGGCGCGTCCGCTTCGGCGATGTCAAGGCGTCAGGCGGAAGCGCTCGATCAGCAGCGCCTTGACGGCGGCCTTGGTCGCGGCATCGGCGGCGACGTCGTAGCCCGCGATCAGGCCCTTGCCGATGCAGCGGTCCTGGTCGTCGAGCTCGCGGCCGGTGTCGACGTTGACGATCTTGCCGCCGGGCGCTTCCTCGAGGTTGCAGCGCGCCGCAGTCAGCACGTCGGGGACGCGGATCAGGGTCGGACTGGCGACGGCGTCGAAGGCATGGTGCGCGCCGGCGAAGGTCGTGACGGCGGCGTCCTGGCCGGCGCGGCGCAGGCGATCGACGAGGCGAACGCAGGCATCGGCCGCGGTGAGCACGTCGGCCTCGCCGATGAAGATGCGCTGCGGTCCCGGCTCCGACCGGGTGTCGCCGAGCAGGCGCAGGTTGCAGTCGGGGTAGAGGGCGATGTAGGCGGCGAAGCCGACGCCGGCCTGGCCGAAGCCCGAGGCGAAGCGGGTTTGCGCGGCGACCAGCGCGGTCCGCCCGCCCGACGAGAAGCCCATGACGGCGATCCGCTCGGCATCGATGCGCGGATGCCGGGCGAGGAACGCCAGCGCCCGTTCGGCGTCGACGACGCGCGCCAAGCTCGCGATCGACGGCGGCATCGTCGCGAAGCTGGCGCCGGCGGCGACCGCGCCGCGGCCGCTGAAGCTGTCGAGCGTGAAGACGGCGATGCCGATGGCGTTGAGCTCGTCGCTCCACGCCACCTGGTTCGAGACGGCGCCGGCGTCGCCGTGCAGCATGACGACCGCCGGCATGCGCGCGGCGGCGGCGAAGGGCAGGCGCAGCTCGCCGGCGATCGTCGCGGCGGCGGCGCCGTCCTGCGTGCCGGCGAGCACCTGCTCCTGGGTCAAGGTCAGCGTCGGCAGCGCGTGCACCTCGACGCGAAAGGTCGGCGCGACGGCGTGCGCGTTCGACGCCGCGACGGTCATTGCGACGACGAAGAGCCCGAGACGCGAAAGCGCGCGCGGGCCGCGCGCCGTCACGGCGCGGCTTCGCCGAACAGGCCGCCCGTGCTCTTCGGCGGCGCGACGCCGAGGTGGCGATAGGCGGCGAGGGTCGCGACCCGGCCGCGCGGCGTTCGCTGCAGGAAGCCCTGCTGGATCAGGAACGGCTCGATCACGTCCTCGATCGTGTCGCGCTCCTCGCCGATCGCCGCGGCGACGTTGTCGAGGCCGACCGGGCCGCCGTCGAAGCGGTGCACCACGGCCTCGAGGAGCTTCCTGTCCATCACGTCGAGGCCGAACAGGTCGACGTCGAGCATCGCCAGCGCCTTGTCGGCGAGCGGCTTGGTGATCGTGCCGTCGCCCTTCATGTCGGCGAAGTCGCGGACGCGCCGCAGCAGCCGGTTGGCGACGCGCGGCGTGCCGCGCGAGCGGCGCGCGATCTCGAAGCCGCCTTCGCCGTCGAGCGGCACGTCGAGCAGGCCGGCCGAGCGGCGCACGATCTGCGCCAGCTCCTCGGCGCTGTAGAACTCGAGCCGGGCGACGATGCCGAAGCGATCGCGCAGCGGGTTGGTGAGCATGCCGGCGCGCGTCGTCGCGCCGATCAGCGTGAACGGCTGCAGCTCGAGCTTGATCGAGCGCGCCGCCGGGCCGTCGCCGATCATGATGTCGATCTGGTAGTCCTCGAGCGCCGGATAGAGGATCTCCTCGACGACCGGCGAGAGGCGATGGATCTCGTCGATGAAGAGGACG
Source organism: Caldimonas sp. (assembly GCA_035995885.1). GTDB lineage: Bacteria > Pseudomonadota > Gammaproteobacteria > Burkholderiales > Burkholderiaceae_C > Schlegelella_A. The sequence continues at coordinate 38,756 of DASYKC010000085.1, forward strand.
TCGTTCTTCTCGAGGTTGGTGAGGATCGCGGCGAGGTCCTTGGGCTTTTCGAGCACCGGCCCCGAGGTCTGGCGCAGGTTGACGCCGAGCTCGGCGGCGATGATGTGCGAGAGCGTCGTCTTGCCGAGGCCGGGCGGGCCGAACAGGAGGACGTGGTCCATCGCCTCGCCGCGCATCTTGGCGGCGCCGATGAAGATCTCGAGCTGCTCGCGCGCCTTCGCCTGGCCGACGTACTCGGCGAGCCCCTTCGGCCGGAGCGCGCGCTCGATCGCCTCCTCGTTCGGCGAGCCCGGAACGCCGCTGACGACGCGGACCGCGGTGCCGGCGCCGCGCGACGCCGCCGGGCCGGGCGCGAACTCGTCGGTCTGGATGCTCATCGGCGCATTATCGAACGCGACGCGACGCGACGCGAACGCGCCGCTGCCGCGACAATCGGCCGGTGCATCGCCATCGGCGGTCGAGATCCCGACGACGCTCGAGAGCGTCGCCGGCACGATCCAGAACGCCGAGCTGCGCTTCGACGTCCCGGTCGGACCGACTCGATCATCCGGAAATCTCCATGACATCGTCCCTTGCCTTCTTCCCTCGACTCCGCCGCGCCGGGCTCGGCGTCGCGCTCTGCGCGTTCGCGCTGACCGCCGCCGCGCACGGCGCGAAGGCCGGCGACATCACCATCGGCCATGTCTACGCGACGCCCTCGATTCCCGGCACGACGAACGGCGCCGCCTACCTCGCGTCGATCGAGAACAAGGGCGCGGTGGCCGACCGGCTCGTCGGCGCGAGCACGCCGGCCGCGGCGCGCGTCGAGCTGCACTCGATGGCGGTCGACGCGCAAGGCGTCATGCGGATGCGCGAGATCGACGCCATCGACCTGGCGCCGAAGGCCAAGGTGCAGATGAAGCCCGGCGCGGCCCTGCACCTGATGCTGGTCGGCCTCAAGGAGCCGCTCAAGGAGGACGCGAGCTTTCCCATGACGCTGCGCTTCGAGCGCGCCGGCACGGTCGAGGTCAAGGTCATCGTCGGTCCGGCGAAGCCAGGGGAAGGTCACGCGCACTGAGGGCGCGGTGGAGATCCTTCGCTGCGCTCAGGATCACGAAGCGCCTCGGCGCTTCGTCACTTCGCGAGTGCGCGCAGGGCCAGCTTGATGCCGGCCGCGACCTCGACGTCGGGCGGCAGCGTCTTCAGCGTCGCGCTCGCCTCACGGTCGCTGTAGCCGAGCGCCACCAGCGCCTGCAGGATGTCGGCCTGCGCGCTCGAGGTCACGCTCGCCGGCGCGGCGACCGCGTCGCCGAGCTTGCCCTTGAGCTCGAGCAGCAGCCGCTCGGCGGTCTTCTTGCCGATCCCCGGCACCTTGATCAGGCGCCCGCTCTCCTGCAGCGACACCGCGCGCGCCAGCTCGTCGACCGAGAGCCCGGACAGGATCGACAGCGCCGTGCGCGGGCCGACGCCCGAGATCTTGACGAGGAGGCGAAAGGTCGCGCGCTCCTCGTGGCTGAGGAAGCCGAACAGCACCTGCGCGTCTTCGCGGACGACGAAATGGGTGAGCAGCGTGACGCGCTCGCCGAGGGCCGGCAGGTTGTAGAAGCTCGACATCGGCACGTCGACTTCGTAGCCGACGCCGCCGACGTCGACGAGCACCTGCGGCGGCGTCTTGGCGGCGAGCGTTCCGGTCAGTCGTCCGATCATGGGGCGCGATTATCGCGGCGCCCCGCTTGCCACCTTGCGGCGACAATCCGGTCACGCCGACCGCACCGCCGCTCGTGATCCTTCGCCACGCCTTCATTCCGCCCGACAACTCGCGCCTGGCCAACCTCGCCGGCAGCTTCGACGAGCACCTGCGGACGATCGCGGCGGCGTTCGACGTCAAGATCCAGCGCCGCAACGAGTCGTTCCGGATCGAGGGCGCGAGAGGGAATGCCGAGCGCGCCGTCCTCCTGCTGCAGCAGCTCTACGGCCGCGCCGTGCGGCCGATCGGCGCCGAGGAGGTCGAGCTCGCGATCCTCGAGACGATGAGCGACGAGAGCGGCCGCGACGGCGCCGCCGCGCCTGCCGGCGCCGACGAGCCGAGCGAGGTCGACCTGCGCCTGCGCACGCGCCGCGTCGATCTCGCCGGGCGGACGCCGAACCAGGTCCAGTACCTGAAGAACATCCTCGGCCACGACATCACCTTCGGCATCGGCCCGGCCGGCACCGGCAAGACCTACCTCGCCGTGGCCTGCGCGGTCGACGCGCTCGAGCGCAACGCCGTGCAGCGCGTCATCCTCACCCGGCCCGCGGTCGAGGCCGGCGAGCGGCTCGGCTTCCTGCCCGGCGACCTGGCGCAGAAGGTCGATCCGTACCTGCGCCCGCTCTACGACGCGCTCTACGAGCTGATGGGGCTCGAGCGCGTCGGCAAGGCGTTCGAGAAGGGAACGCTCGAGGTCGCGCCGCTCGCCTTCATGCGCGGCCGCACCTTGAACCACGCCTTCGTCATCCTCGACGAGGCGCAGAACACGACGCCCGAGCAGATGAAGATGTTCCTCACCCGTATCGGCTTCGGCGCCAAGGCGGTCGTCACCGGCGACACCAGCCAGGTCGACCTGCCGAAGGGATCGACCTCGGGCCTGATCGACGCCGACAACGTTCTGCGCGACGTCAAGGGCATCGCGACGACGCGCTTCACCTCGGCCGACGTCGTCCGCCATCCGCTCGTCGCGCGCATCGTCGAGGCGTATGACGCGGCCGGCGAAAACCGCCGCTGAGGCGAAGGCGGCGCGCGCGCCGCACCGCACGGCGCCGGCCCTGCGCCTCTCGCTCCAGCTCGCCGACGCGCGCCATCGCGAGGTGCTCGACCGTGCCGCCGTCGCGCGCTGGATCCGCGCTGCGCTCGCGGTCCCGGCCGAGATCACGGTGCGGGTCGTCGACGCCGACGAAGGCCTCGCCCTCAACCGCGACTTCCGCGGCCAGGAGCACGCGACCAACGTGCTGACGTTTCCGTACGAGGCCACGCCGACGCTGAGCGCCGACCTCGTCCTCTGCGCACCGGTGGTCGAGGCCGAGGCGGAGGCGCAGGGCATCGCGCTCGTCGCCCACTACGCGCACCTGATCGTCCACGGCACGCTGCACGCGCAGGGCTTCGACCACGAGCGCGCCGCCGAGGCGAAGCGGATGGAAGCGCGCGAGAGCGAAGTCCTGGTCGGCCTCGGCTTCGCCGATCCGTACGCCGCCGCTTCGCCGTCGTCCTGAGCGAAGCGAAGGATCGCGCCGCTCGCAGAGATCGTTTCGCTGCGCTCAGGACGACAGAGGCGCAGCGGCCGGCGCCGGCGCGCGCGTCGGCCACATCACCGAGGCGATCGCGAGCAGGACGAGGACGATCGCGGCGCCGTCCTGCCAGTGCAGCGCCTCGTTCAGCCACCACGCGCCGATGACCGTGCCGAGGACCGGGATCAGCATCACCGACATGCTCGATGCGATCGGCGGCAGCGCCCGCGCCAGGATCAGCCAGATCGGCTGCGCCAGGCCGAAGATGAGGACGGCGTTGTAGCCGATCGCGGCGAGCGTGACCGCGTTCGGCAGCGCCCAGCGATCGCGCTCGAACAGCACGGTCGCCGTCGTCATGACGAGCGTCGACGCGAGCGTCATCCAGAAGACGATCGCCAGCGTCGGCGCGGCGATCGTCGTGCGCCGCATCTGCTGCGTGCCGACCGCCCAGATCGCGGCGGCGACGAGCATGCCGACGGCGGCGAGCGGCTTGCCGGCGATCGTCCCGAACTCGTGCCAGAGCAGGAGCGAGACGCCGATCGCGGCGGCGGCGATGCCGGCGACGTGGCGCGGCCGGAGGCGCTCGCCGAGGACGACGACGCTGTAGATCGCCGAGAAGATCGGCATGGTGTAGCCGAGGATCGCCGCCCGCCCCGACGACAGCGCGTGCACGGCGAGGATCGCCAGCACGTGCCAGATGATCATGTTGTTGACGGCCAGCTTGGCGAGCTCGGGCCAGTCGTCCCTGCGGATCACGAACGAGACGCGCTGCAGGCGCAGCACCGCCCACAGCACCGGCAGGCCGAGCCACATCGACAGCGCCCGGAAGCCGAGCGGCGGATAGCCGGTGACGCCGAGCTTCATCACCGGCCAGTTGAGGCCCCAGACGATCGTGAGGAAGACGAGCAGCCCGTACTGCTGGCGACTGAAGGCGAATTGATTCGGGGAGACTGCGTTCAGGAGCGGCCCAGGTAGCGTTTGCGCCAGAAGTAGATGCTCATGCCCACGCCGATCGCGAGCATGACCAGGAAGATGATCCAGAAGCCGGTCGGGCTGTGGATCAGCGGCAGGCCCTCGAAGTTCATGCCGAAGAATCCGGTGACGAGGTTGAGCGGCAGGAAGATCGCGGTCACCACCGTCAGCGCCCGCATGATGTTGTTGGTGCGGTTGCTCTGCTCGGCGAAGTGCAGCTGCACCGCCGTCTCCGACGACGCCTCGAGCCGGCGCACGTGCGAGACGACGCGCTCGATGTGCTCGAGGACGTCGCGCGAGCGCACGCGCAGCTGCTCGCGCTCGCGCCGCTGCGCCTCGTCTTCCGGCACCGGCCACTCGTCGAGCGCGTCGAGCCATTCGGTGATCGCGGCGCGCTGGTCCTCGCAGGTGTCCTCGAGCAGGTGCAGGGCGTTGCGCGAATCGAGCAGGAGGCGCCAGCCGCGCGGCGGGCCGCGCTCGTTGAAGAGCTGCTCCTGCAGCTCGTCGAGCTGCTTCGAGAGGACGCGGCGCAGCTCGAGGTAGCTGTCGACCATGTAGTTGACCATGCGCAGCATCAGGTCGGCCGGGCCGGTCGGCATGCGCGCGCTGGCGCGGCCCTCGGCGGTCGACGAGGTCTGGTTCTTCAGGCGGTTGGCGAAGAACTCGCGCACCTGGCAGTCGGTCGGATGGACGGTGAGCAGGACGCGGTCGAAGACGACGAAGCCGACCGGGCTGGTGTCGATCAGGTCGATCGCGTTCTGCCGCCCCATCGAAGGCGGCCCGTCCTCGTCGATCGCCGCGATCGCGCTGGCGGCGAGGCGCCTGAACACCAGCAGGTCGTACGCCGAGGTGTAGTCGAAGGTCGACGGCAGCTGCTTGTTGAGCAGGTCGAGGATGTGCAGCTCGTACAGCTGTGCGCCGGCCCAGGCCTGCAGGCTCGCCTGCACTTCGGGCAGCGCCGCCTCGAACGCCGAGCGCGTCGTCGCGACCCAGAGGTAGCCGGTCGGCGGCAGCGTCGCGGGCAGCGCGTCGAGCTCGGTGAACTGGTCACCGACGATGTGGAACGCTCGCACCGGCAGCGACATGGCCGGAGTGCCCTAGCCGATCCGCTTCAGCAGCCGCGCCGCATCGAGCGCGAAGTAGGTGAGGACGCCGTCGGCACCGGCGCGCTTGAACGCGCCGAGCACTTCCATCATCGTCGCGTCGTGGTCGAGCCAGCCGTTCAGCGCCGCCGCCTTGAGCATCGCGTACTCGCCGCTGACCTGGTAGGCGAAGGTCGGCATGCGGAACTCGTCCTTGACGCGGCGGACGATGTCGAGGTACGGCAGGCCGGGCTTGACCATCACCATGTCGGCGCCCTCGGCGATGTCGAGCGCGACCTCGCGCAGCGCCTCGTCGCTGTTCGCCGGGTCCATCTGGTAGACCTTCTTGTTGCCCTTGCCGAGCTGGGCGGCCGAGCCGACGGCGTCGCGGAACGGGCCGTAGAAGGCGCTCGCGTACTTGGCGCTGTACGCCATGATCCTGGTGTGGAGGTGGCCGGCGCCCTCGAGCGCGGCGCGGATGGCGCCGATGCGGCCGTCCATCATGTCGCTCGGCGCGACGATGTCGACGCCGGCCTCGGCTTGGACCAGCGCCTGCTTGACGAGGACCGCGACGGTCTCGTCGTTGACGATGTAGCCGGTCGCATCGAGCAGGCCGTCCTGGCCATGGCTGGTGAACGGGTCGAGGGCGACGTCGGTCATGACGCCGAGCTCGGGGAAGCGCTTTTTCAGCTCGCGGACGACGCGCGGCACGAGGCCGCTGGCGTTGAGCGCCTCGCGGCCGTCGTCGCTCTTCAGCGCGGGCTCGAGGACCGGAAAGAGCGCCATCACCGGGATGCCGAGGCGAACGCATTCCTCGGCGATCGGATAGAGGCGGTCGAGCGTCACGCGCTGCACGCCGGGCATCGAGGCGACGTCCTGGACGACGTCGTGGCCGTCGAGGACGAACACCGGCAGGATCAGGTCGCTGGCGTGGACGCGCGACTCGCGAACGAGATCGCGGCTCCAGGCGTCGCGGCGCGAGCGCCGCGGGCGGCTCGCGGGGTAGGGCGGCGGCGTCAGCACGGCGCGATTCTAGGCGGCGCCCGCGGCCGTCGAGGCGCCGCCGATAATCGGTCGATGGGTTCATCGCTCCTCTGGGTCAAGGCCCTCCACATCGTCTTCGTCAGCAGCTGGTTCGCGGGACTGTTCTACCTGCCGCGCCTGTTCGTCAACCTGGCGACCGTTCCCGCCGACAGCCACGCCGAGCGCGAGCGGCTGCTCATGATGGCGAGGAAGCTCTACCGCTTCTCGGGCCTGCTGATGGTCGTGGCGATCGCCCTCGGCCTCGTCCTCTGGCTCGGCTACGGCGTCGGCAAGGGGCCGCACAACTACTGGCTGCACGCCAAGATCGTGCTCGTCGTCGTCGCCATCGGCTATCACCACGCCTGCCGATCGCTGCTGCGCAAGTTCGAGGAGTTCGCCAACACGCGCAGCGAGCGCTGGTTTCGCGTCTTCAACGAGAGCGCGGTGCTGCTGTTCACGGTCATCGTGATCCTCGTCGTCGTCAAGCCTTTCTGAGACGCCGCCGGACGATGCCGCGTCACCGCAGCTCGGCCGTTCCGCTGTCGTGGCTGTACGGCGCGCTGATCGTCTACGCCAGCCTCTATCCGTTCGTCGGCTGGCGCGTTCCCGGCGTCGGCGTGCTCGACTTCCTCTTCCTCGGCTGGCCGCGCTACTGGACCGGTTTCGACCTCGTCTCGAACCTGCTCGGCTACCTGCCGTTCGGCTTTCTGCTCTTCGTCGCGCTGGTCCGCGGCGGCCGCAGCGCCGGCGTCGCGGCGTTGCTCGCGTGCGCCGGCGGAACGCTGCTGTCGTTGACGATGGAGCTGCTCCAGAACTACCTGCCGCACCGCGTCTCGTCGAACGTCGACCTCGCCCTCAACGCGCTCGGCACCGCGCTCGGCGTCGCCGTCGGCGCGGCGCTGAACTGGCGCGGCGGCATCGCCCAATGGCAGAAGCTGCGCGACCGCTGGTTCGTCGCCCGCAGTGCCGGCGGCCTGGCGCTGCTCGTCCTCTGGCCGATCGGCCTGCTGTTCCCGACCGCGGTGCCGTTCGGCGTCGGCCACGTCCTCGGCCGCATCCAGCCTCTCGTCGTCGAGGTCCTGGCCGACACGCCGGCGGCGTCGTGGACCGAAGGCTGGACGGTCGCGACCGCGCCCGTCGTCGAGGCCGCGCCGACGGCGCTGTCGTCGACGTCGGAGCTGGCGATCATCGTCCTCGGCCTGCTCGCGCCGTGCCTGGTCGCCTTCACGATCGCGATCCCGGGCTGGCGCCGTGCCGCCTTCGTCGTCGGCGCCGCGCTCATCGGCGCGGCGACGACGACGCTCTCGACCGCGCTCAACTTCGGCCCGACGCACGCCTTTTCCTGGACCACGCAGCAAGCGCTGCAGGCGCTCGGCATCGGCACCGGCGCGGCGCTGCTCTTCAGCTTCGTGCCGCCCCGGGTCGCGGCCGGATTCGGCCTGATCGCGCTGACGGCGCTGGTCATGCTGGTGGCGCAGGCGCCGGCCGATCCCTACTTCGCGCAGAGCCTCCAGGGTTGGGAGCAGGGCCGCTTCATCCGCTTCCACGGCGCGGCGCAGTGGGTCGGCTGGATCTGGCCGTACGCGGCGCTGACCTATCTCCTCATTCGCCTGGCGGCGCGCGAACCGCGGGCCTGAGCGCCGCGTCGCGGCGCGTCTAGAGGCCGAGCAGCTGTCGCCCCAGGCGGTGCGTCCGCGCCGCCGGATCGGCGAGCTCGTGCAGGACGTCCATGTGATGGCGCCCGGCCACCTGTTCGCAGACCGGCACTGCGCGCGGCCCCCAGGCGGCGGCGATCGCCGCGTTCTGGCGCAGGAACTCCTCGCTCTCGCCGGCGCCGACGACGGCGACGAGGCGACCGCGCGGCGCCGGCAGCGCGACCGGGCTGAGACGTCGCGCCGTCGCCGCGTCGAGGTTCAGGTCGGGCGCGAGGAAGGGCGCGTGGCGCAGCGGCTCGAGGTCGAAGACGCCGGAGACGGCGAGCGCGCTCCGGACGAGATCGGCGGGCAGGTCGGCGCCGACCGCTTGCCATCGGCACGACAGCATCATCGCGGCGAGATGGCCGCCCGCCGAATGGCCGGCGACGACGATGCGCGCCGGGTCGCCGCCGTGCTCGGCCGCGTGGCGCCGAACCCAGGCCAGCGCCTGCACGAGCTGCAGCACGATGTGCTCGATGCCGACCGCCGGGCAGAGCGCGTAGTTCGGCAGGACGACCATCGCGCCGGCGGCGACGAACGGCGGCGCGACGAAGGACTGGTCGCGCTTGTCGAGGGCGCGCCAGTAACCGCCGTGGAGGTAGACGAGCACCGGCGCGCCGGATGCGCGCGGCGTGAAGACGTCGAGGCGCTCGCTCGCGTCGTCGCCGTAGGCGAGGTCGAGCTTGCACTTCAGGCTGGCGCGCGCGTGGTGCGATCGCTCGTCCCACTCGCGCAGGATGGCGAGGTGATCGGGAATGCGGGCGCGGTTGTTGTACTGCACGTCGAACCACTCCGGCGCTTCGGTCGGCGCCGGTTCGCCTCGCCCACCGGACGGCGCGACAGTCATGCGCGCGCTCGCTTCGCCCGGGCCGGCGCCGTCGCCGCGCCGCCGCGCCGCCGCGCTGCCGGTTTGGCGGCATCGCGCTGCGCGGCTTCGATCAGCGCGTCGGCCATCCACAGGGCGATGCGCTCGACCTCGCGGTCGGGCAGGCCCCAGATGTCCTTCAGCACCATGTACGGCTCGATGCCGTAGACGACCGAGAGGGCCCGGTGCAGCCGGTCGCGAACCGCCGGCGGCAAGGTCGGCGCGAGCGGCTCGAGCGCGTGCTCGAGGATGCGCACGCGGTGGCCGCGCCGGTACGGTTCCTCCTCGAGGAGGCCGGCGCGCTCGAGCGCCCATTGCTCGAGCGCGAGCTGCGCGGCGGCGCGCATCTGCGGCTCGAACTCGGTGAAGCGCGGGAAGGTCTGGACGAACAGCTCGCGCACGCGCGCCCGGCCGTCGACCTCGCTCGAGGCGAACGCGCGCACCGGCCCGAGGGACGAGTCGACGACCGCCGTGACCAGCGCGCTTCGGCTCGGGAAGTAGCGATACGTCGTCGCCCGCGAGACCTTGGCGCGCGCCGCCACTTCGGCCACCGACGGCACGTGCCCGGTCGTGCGGATGAGCTCCATCGCCGTCTCGAGCAGGAGGCGAAAAGTCGCCGCCTTGACGCCGCGCGCCGGTGGCGGCGGCGGCTCGCTGAGCTTATGCTTGAGGCGCACCATGCGGGTTTGTCCGGAGCAGCGACAGCGCCGATGCGCTTGTGAGGGTGAAGGGACGAACTCTATGATGCGTCGATCGCGATTTGAGACGCAAGTCCCAAACTGAACCAACGATCTCGCGGCGCTCGGGACTTACCCTCGGCGACCGCCCGACACAACCGAGACAAGCGCAATGCGGATCGCCAGTTGGAGCTGGGGCGGCCGACTCCACGTCGGCACCATTTCGGCCGATGGCGGCGAGGCGACGCCCCTGGCCGTCGCCGACGCGACGCGCGGCGCCCTGCCGCTGATCGAGGCTCTCGGCCGGGGCGAGGCCCTGCCCGCGCCGGCCGGGGCGCGCCTGCCGGTCGAGGCGATCGAGCTGCGCGCGCCGCTGCCGCGGCCCTTGCGCAGCCTCTTCTGCGTCGGCCGCAACTACCACGCGCACGCTGCCGAGCTCGCCGAGAGCGTCTTTCGCGCCAGCCTGCCGGTCGAGCACGCCTGGCCGATCGTCTTCTCCAAGTTCCCGGAATGCGTCATCGGCCCCCACGACACGGTGCGCCTGCCGGGCGCGGCGATCAGCAGCCAGATCGACTACGAGAGCGAGCTCGCCGTCGTCATCGGCCGCGGCGGCCGCGACATCGCCCGCTCGCGGGCGATGGACCACGTCTTCGGCTACACCGTCGTCAACGACGTGACCGCGCGCGACGTGCAGGTGCGCCACCAGCAATGGGACCTCGGCAAGAGCTTCGACACCTTCTGCCCGATGGGTCCGTGGATCACCGGCGCCGACGAGATGGACGGCCGCGCCACCCGCGTGCGCGGCTGGGTCAACGGCGAGCTGCGCCAGGACGGCAGCACGAAGGACATGATCTTCGACATCGCGACGCTGATCGAGACCTGCTCGCGCGGCATCACGCTGTATCCGGGCGACGTCATCGCGACCGGCACGCCGTCGGGCGTCGGCATGGGCTTCTCGCCGCCGCGCTGGCTCGGCGCCGGCGACGTCGTCCGCATCGAGATCGACGGCATCGGCGCGATCGAGAACCGGTTCGAGTGAGAAGGACGCCATGACGCTGCACGTCTTCCATCGAACCGTCGTCGAGGAAGAAGGCGAGGGCGACGCCGTCGTCTGCGTGCACGGCCTCGGCGGCAGCAGCAACACCTTCACGCCGCTCATGCCGGCGCTGGCGCGCCACCGCGTCATCCGCGTCGACCTGCCCGGCAGCGCCCGCTCGCAGCGCGTCGAGGGCCCGCTCACGATCGAGCGCTTCGTCGCGACGCTGCTCTCGATCTGCACCCGCCTCAACGTGACGCGCGCGCACTGGATCGGCCACTCGCTCGGCACAATCGTCTGCCAGCACGTCGCGGTGACGGCGCCGAAGCTCGTGCGCAGCATCGCCCTGTTCGGGCCGCTGATCGCGCCGCCGGAAGCGGCACGCACGGCCATCCGCGCGCGAGCCGCCAAGGCGCGCGCCGAAGGCACGACGGGCATGCACGAGATCGCGCTGGGCTTGCTCAACGGCGCGATCTCGGCCGACACCCGACAGCGCTCGCCGCTCGCCGTCGCCTTCGTTCGCGAGAGCCTGATGCGCCAGGATGCCGACGCCTATGCGCGCACCTGCGACGCCCTCGCCGAGGCGAGCGCGGCCGCGGTCGAGCGGATCGAGGCGCCGGTGCTGCTCGTCACCGGCGACGAGGACGGCGTCGCGCCGCCGCAGCAGGTGCGCGCGTTCGCCGAGAAGCTGCACGCCGCCAAGAGCACGCGCGTCGTCGTGCTGCCGAAGTGCGGCCACTGGACGCCGATCGAGCGGCCCGAGGACTGCGCGCGCGAGCTGCGCGAGTTCCTCGCCGCGCAACGCTGACGGAACGGGCCGCAAGGAGAACCGACATGGCCGACATCCACTACACCAACGTCCGCATCTTCGACGGCGGCGGCGACGCGCCGTTCATGGGCGAGGTGCTCGTCCAGGGCGACAAGATCGCGCGCGTCGTCCGCAGCGGCCACGGCGTGCGCGCGGCGCCGGTCGGCGGCGCCCGCGTCGTCGACGGCAATGGCGCGACACTCATGCCCGGCATGGTGGAGGCGCATACGCACTTCGCGTGGAACGACCAGCCGAGCCTGGGCGCCATCCAGCGCATGCCGCCCGAGGAGCACATCCTCTGGTGCGCCGAGGTCGCCAGGCGCTACCTCGACATGGGCTGGACCAGCTGCGTCGGCGCCGCCGCCGCGAAGCCGCGCCTCGACGTCGTCATCAGGAACGCGATCAACGACGGCACGATCGTCGGCCCGCGCTACCTGGCGGCGAGCCAGGAGATCACCGTGCCGGGCGGCCTCGGCGACACGACCCAGCCGCACCTGCCGCAATCGGATTTCGCGTTCGGCGCGATCGTCAGCGGCCCCGAGGAGATGCGCCGCTGCGTCCGCATGTTCGTCAAGTGGGGCGTCGACTCGCTCAAGATCAACCTCTCGGGCGAGTCGATCACCGGCCTGCCGAGCGACCGCTGCCAGTTCACCGACGCCGAGATCGCCGTCTGCGTCGAGGAGGCCAAGGCCTGGGGCAAGCGCGTCGCGGCGCACGCCCGCTCGTGCAACTCGATCAAGCGCTGCGTGACCCACGGCATCGAGGTCATCTACCACGCGAGCTTCACCGACACCGAGACACTCGACCTGCTCGAGGCGCACAAGATGGAGCACTTCATCGCGCCCGGCCTGGCCTGGCTGATCAACACCTGCCATCACGCCAGCGAGTGGGGATTGACGCCCGAGGTGACGAAGAAGATGGGCTACCACCGCGAGCTCGAGGCGGCGGTCGAGACGATGAAGGGCCTGAGGAAGCGCGGCGTCCGCATCCTGCCCGGCGGCGACTACGGCTTCGCCTGGACGCCGCACGGCACGAACGCGAAAGACCTCGAGTACTTCGTCAAGGTCGTCGGCATGAGCACGATGGAAGCGCTGCTCTCGGCCACCGCCTGGGGCGGGCCGATGATGAAGATGGGCAAGTCGATCGGCTACGTGCGCGAGGGCTGCTACGCCGACCTGCTGCTGGTCGACGGCGACCCGCTCGCCGACATCACGATCCTGCAGGACAAGTCGCGCATCCTGTCGGTGATGAAAGGCGGCGAGTTCCATCGCGCGCCGCCCGTCCGCTCGGCGCGGACCACGCGCTGGGCCGCCTGAGGAGAACGCCATGGACAGCACCACGCTCTTCACCAACGTCCGCATCCTCGACGGCACCGGCACGATGCCTTACGCCGGCAGCGTCCTGGTCCAGGGGAACAGGATCCGCACGGTCGGCCGCTCGAGCGCCGCGCTCGCGCCGACCGGCGCGACCGTGATCGACGGCGCCGGCGCGACGCTCATGCCCGGCATGTGCGAGGCGCACACCCATTTCTCGTGGAACGACGCCGCGACGCTGAGCGCGATCCAGACCATGCCGCTCGAGGAGCATGTGCTCTGGTGCGCCAAGGTCGCCAAGCTCTACCTCGAGGCCGGCTTCACGTCGTGCGTCGGCGCCGCGTGCGCCAAGCCGAGGCTCGACGTCGTCATCAGGAACGCCATCAACTCGGGCCAGATCCCCGGCCCGCGCTACCTCGCCGCGAGTCAGGAGATCACGGTCGTCGGCGGCCTCGGCGACGAGACCCTGCCGCACCTGCCGTTCCCGGAGTTCAGCTTCGGCGTCAACGTCAATTCCGCCGACGAGATGAGGAAGGCGGTGCGCCTGTTCCTCAAGTACGGCGTCGACTCGATCAAGCTCAACCTCTCGGGCGACAACTTCACGCCCGACTCGCCCGCCGAAACGACCTGGATGAGCGACGCCGAGGTCGCCGCGGCGATGGACGAGGTGCGCGTTCGCGGCAAGCGCGGCACGGCGCATGCGCGCTCGGCGGCGAGCGTGAAGCAGGCGCTGCGCCACGGCATCGACGTGATCTACCACGCGAGCTACAGCGACACCGAGACGCTCGACATGCTCGAGGCCGCGAAGGACCGCGTCTTCGTCGCCCCCGGCATCGCCATCATCTACGCCATGCTCAACGAGGCCGAGCCGTGGGGCATCACGCGCGCCAAGGCGACGGCGGCCGGCTACCAGCACGAGTGGGACGCGGCGCTCGAGTCGCTGCGGGCGATGCACAAGCGCGGCATCCGCATCCTGCCCGGCGGCGACTACGGCTTCGCCTTCACGCCGCACGGCCAGAACGCGCGCGACCTCGAGTTCTTCGTCAAGTACCTCGGGTTCACGCCGATGGAGGCGATCCGCTCCGCCACGCTCTACGGCGGCCAGATCATGATGAAGCCGAACGAGCTCGGCACGATCGAGGACGGCTACCTCGCCGACCTGCTGCTCGTCGACGGCGATCCGCTCGCCAACCTCGCCATCCTGCGCGACCCGAAGCGCCTGCTCGCGGTGATGAAGGACGGCGTCTTCGTCAAGTCGCCCGAGATCGCAGCGCAGCGGCGCTGGGAGCACGCCGCGTGACGGAGCAGCGCAAGAAGATCGCGCTCTGGCTGCTGTTCGCGGGCCCGATCGCGGTGTTCTCGGTCTGGGCGATCGCCGACAACCCGCCGCTCTATTTCAAGACGCTGCTCAACGGGCTGACACTGGCCTCGCTCTACTTCCTCGTCGCCAGCGGCTTCACGCTCGTCTTCGGCCTGATGCGAAACGTCAACCTCGCGCACGGCTCGCTCTTCCTGCTCGGCGCCTACGTCGGCTGGATCGTCGGCGAGAACACCGGCTCGTGGCTGCTCGCGGTCGCGGCAGGATTCCTGGCGGCGGCCGCCGTCGGCCTGCTCATGCAGGTGCTCATCTTCCGCTTCATGGAAGGCCAGGACCTGCGCCAGACGCTGGTCACGATCGGCCTGTCGATCGTCTTCGCCGACCTCATGCTCTGGGCCTTCGGCGGCGAGATCTACACCTTCGACCCGCCGGCCTTGATCTACGGCTCGACCGTGCTGCCGGTGGTCGAGAAGTTTCCGACCTACCGGATCTTCGTCCTGCTCGCAGCGATCGTCATCGGCATCGGCCTGTGGACCTTTCTCGCCAAGACGCGCGTCGGCATGATGATCCGCGCCGGCGTCGACGACCGCGGCATGCTCGCCGCTTCCGGCGTCAACGTGCAGCTCGTCTTCGCGGTGACGTTCGCGATCGGCGCCGGCCTCGCGGGGCTGGCCGGTGTCGTCGGCGGCACGGCCCTCTCGATCTCGCCCGGCGAGGACACGCGCTACCTGCTCGCCTCGCTCGTCGTCGTCATCGTGGGCGGCATGGGCAGCGTCGTCGGCGCGTCGATCGGCGCCCTGCTGATCGGCCTGGCCGAGCAGTTCGGCCTCGCCTACGCGCCGACCTACAGCGTCGTCTTCACCTTCGTGATCATGGTCGTCGCCCTCGCGTTCCGGCCGCGCGGGATCATGGGGCGGGCCGGATGAGCCGCCGGGGCGCTGCCGGCGCGACTGCCGCCGCGCGCAGCGCGGAGGCTTGCCGATGAGCGCGTCGCAGTGGCGGCGGGCGATGAACTCGGCCGCGACGGCGGCGGCGCCGACGCTCGCGCCCGGGCCGCGCTCGCCGGGCCGGCCATCGCCGCCGTCGGCCGGCGCCGATGCGGCGCCGGCGCCGTCGTGGATCGCGCGCCTGGCGGCGCGAATCCGGCCGCGCCACCTCGTCGTCCTCGCCGCCGTCGTCCTCTATCCGTTCGTCGCCTCGCCGTTCTTCACCTACCAGATCGGCGCGCAGTCGCTCGCCCTCGGCCTGATCGCGCTCTCGCTCACCTTCCTCGGCGGCTACGGCGGCATGGTCTCGCTGGCGCAGATGACGGTCTCCGGCGTCGCCGGCTATGCCATCGCCATCTTCGGCACGAGCAGCGTCGCGGCGATCAGCCTGGGCTGGCCGTGGTGGCTGGCGGTGGGCTTCGCCCTCGTCGCGGCCACCGCGTTCGCGGCCGTCGTCGGCTGGCTCTAGGTGCGCACCGAAGGCATCTACACGATCATGATCACGCTCGCGATCGGCGTCGCCTTCTTCTACCTGGCGCAGCAGAACTACACGCTCTTCAACGGCTTCGGCGGCTTCAGCAAGGTCGCCGCGCCGGAGATCTTCGGCATCGACTTTCGCGAGCCCGTGCCGTTCTACTTCGTCGCCCTGGCGTGCGCGCTCGCCGGCTACTTCCTGGTCCGCCATCTCGTTCGCGCCCCGTTCGGCATCGCCCTGCAGGGAATTCGCGACAACCCGCGCCGGATGGCCTCGCTCGGCTACCACGTCACCGCGCACCGGGTCGCCGCGTACGCGGTCTCGGGACTCCTCGCCGCGGTCGGCGGCGTGCTGATGGTCTGGTACAACGGCCGCATCTCGCCGGGCACCGTCAACGTCGCGGCGATGATCGGCATCCTCATCATCGCCGTGCTCGGCGGCATGAAGCACCCGATCGGCGCGTTCATCGGCGCGATCGTCTACGTCCTGCTGCAGAACTTCGCGATCGACCTGTTCATCCGCGAGCGCTTCAACCTCGTCATCGGCGGCGTCTTTCTCGCCATTGTCCTGTTTTCCCCCGACGGGCTGCTCGGGCTGTGGGCGAAGCTTCGCTCCAGCCTGGTCCCGGCCCAGATTTCCCCGCAAAAAAGGAGACAACCGTGAGAGCAACGAAGAGAAGAGTGTGGATTCGGTCGATCGTCGGCGCCGCCGCCGCGACCGCGCTGATGGGCTCGGCGTGGGCCCAGGAGACGCTGAAGATCGGTCTCCTCGCCAACCTGGAAGGGCCGTTCGCGGTGCCGGGCCAGGACGGCTACCGCGGCGCCGACATGGCGCTCAAGGAAAAGAACGGCATGGCCGGCGGCAAGAAGATCGAGTTCGTCAAGGTCTCGTCCGACGCGACGCCCGACAAGGCCGTCGCCATGACGAGAAAGGCGGTCGAGCAGGACAAGGTGCAGGTCATGATCGGCCCGCTCTCCGGAGACGAGGGCATCGCCGTCAAGAACTACGCCAAGACCAAGCCCGACATCACCTTCATCAACGGCTCGTCGGGCGCGCAGGCGACGACGCTCGCCGATCCGGCGCCGAACTTCTACCGCTTCAACACCGAAGGCGCGCAGTGGATGGTCGGCCTCGGCGAGCACGCGCTCGCCAAGGGCTACAAGAAGACCTTCCTGATCTCCGAGGACTACGGCTTTCCGTACTCGCAGGTGCAGGGCTTCATGGCGAGCTATTGCGCCAAGGGCGGCAAGGTCGTCGACAAGGCCTGGGTGCCGCTCGGCACCAAGGACTACGCCTCGGTGATCGCCAAGATCCCGAAGGACATCGACGCCCTCGTCGTCGTCCTCGGCGGCTCGGACGCGGTCAACTTCCTGACCCAGTACGAGCAGGCGGGCGGCAACAAGCCGATGATCGGCGGCTCGATCACGGTCGACCAGACCGTCCTCAACTACAAGGGCAAGCGCCGTGAATCGCTGCTCGGCACGGCCTCGGCCGGGCCGATGGCCGACTCGATCGACACGCCCGAGTGGAAGAAGTTCGTCGCCGACTACAAGGCGCAGTTCAAGGACGGCTTCCCGAGCCCGTCGCTGTTCGCCTACCTGTACTACATCAACACCCGGGCCACGCTCGAGGCGCTCGATGCGGTCAAGGGCGATCTCTCGAACGGCCAGAAGGCGTTCCGCGGCGCGCTGCAGAAGACCAGCTTCAAGGGCCCGGCCGGCGAGGTGAAGATCGACAGCAACCGCAACGGCGTCGGCACGACCTACATCACGGAAGTGACGAAGGCGCCCGACGGCTCGTTCTACAACAAGGTCGTCAAGACGGTGCCGAACATCTCGCAGACGCTCGGCCTGCCGGATGCCGACTTCAAGAAGATGGGGCTGGGCTCGCGCGACGTGCCCGATTGCCGCAAGTAGGAACGAGCAGAAGGGCAAGAAGAACGATCGATGGCCTCGATCACGTCGCTTCGCCCGCGCGGCCGCGAGAGCGCCGCGCGGGTGCGGCCCGGCGCGCCGCCCGCCAGCTCGCTCTTGTCGGGCGATGCGCTGGTGCTCGCCGGGGTGTCGCGCGTCTTCGGCGCGCTGCGCGCCGTCGACGACGTGTCCCTGTCGGTCGCGGCGGGCGAACGGGCGGCGATCCTCGGCTCCAACGGCGCCGGCAAGACGACGCTCTTCAACGCCATCACCGGCGACTTCCCGCCCACTGCCGGGCGGATCCATTTCTTCGGCGAAGACATCACCGAGCTGCCGCCGCACGAGCGCATTCGCAAGGGCCTGCGCCGCACGTACCAGTCTTCGCTCCTCTTTCGCGACCTGACGGTGCGCGACAACCTGTTCCTCGCCGTGCGCGGCGTCGCCAGCGGCCGCTTCAGCTTCTGGCGCGCCGGTCCGGCACACGCCTCGACCGTCGCCACCAACGACCTGCTCGATCGTGCCCGCCTCTCGCACATCGCCGAGACGCGCGTCGCCGACCTCGCCCACGGCCAGCAGCGCCAGCTCGAGATCGGCATGGCGCTCGCGGGCGCGCCGCGCCTGATCCTGTTCGACGAGCCGGCCGCGGGCCTGTCGCCGGCCGAGCGGCGCGAGCTGGTGGCGCTGCTCGCGTCGCTGCCGCCGCACATGAGCTTTCTCCTGATCGAGCACGACCTCGAGATCGCGATGCGCGCCGCGACGCGGGTGACCGTGATGCACAACGGCCGCGTGCTGAAGACCGGAACGCCGGACGAGATCGAGAACGACCCGCAGGTCCAGGCGATCTACATGGGCGGCAAGCACTGATGGAGCCCGGACGCTCTCTTCGTTCGCTGCCCCCCGAGGGGGCGCGGCCGGGCTCGGGAGCGGCCCGGCGCCCGGCCGGGCGCGACCGCAAGGCCGAGGGCAGGGCGGGCGCGCCGGTGCTCGCGATCGAGAACCTCGACGTCCACTACGGCCGCGCCCACGTGCTGCAAGGCGTGAGCCTCGTCCTCCAACGCGGCGTGCTGGCGATCGTCGGCCGCAACGGCATGGGCAAGACGACGCTCTGCAACGCGATCACTGGCCTCGTGCCGGCGAGCGGCAGCGTCAAGCTGTTCGGCGAGGAGATCCGCGGCCTGGCACCGCACCGGATCACGCGGCGCGGCATCGCCTACGTGCCGCAGGGCCGGCGCGTCTGGCCTTCGCTCAGCGTCGACGAGACCTTGCGCCTGGTGGCGCCGAAGAAGCGCGACGTCGAGCGCATCTACGCGATGTTCCCGCGCCTGGCCGAGCGCAAGGGCCACGGCGGCGCGCAGCTCTCGGGCGGCGAGGCGCAGATGCTCGCCATCGGCCGCGCCTTGCTGCTCGAGCCGAAGCTGCTGGTGATGGACGAGCCGACCGAAGGTCTGGCGCCGATGATCGTCGAGCAGGTCGTCGAGGCCTTGCGCGGCCTCGCCGCCGAGAGCGAGATCGCGGTCCTGCTGATCGAGCAGAACCTCGGCGTCGCGGTCGACGTCGCCGATCGCGTCGGCGTGATGGTCAACGGCCGGATCGCGCGCGAGCTCGCCGCCGCCGAGCTCGGCGCCGACCGCGAGCTGCAGGAGCGTCTGCTCGGCCTGCGCTCGGGCGGCGGCGACGACGAGGCCGACGTCCTGACGGCGCCTGCGACGGACGCCGCGCCGACGCAGGTGTTCACGGTGCGGCGGGCGCACGGCGAAGGCGCGCCGTCGCTCGACGACATCGCACCGCGCACCGTGCGCGGCTTCAATCGCTGGAACGCCGGCGGCACGGCGGGGCAGGTCGCCGACATCGCCCGGGTCGGGACGGCGGCGCCTTCGATGTCGATGTCGACGTCGGCGTCCACGCCGGCTTCGGCGGCGGCGACGACGGCAACGCGGGCCGTGTCGCCTGCGTCGACGGGCTGGGCCGCTTCGGCGCAGGTCTTCGATTTCCCGGTCGCCGCGAGCAGCGGCCGCGCCGCCTACGTCGCCGGCACCTTCGACACCAAGGGACGCGAGCTCTATTTCCTGCGTCAGTGCCTCGAGAAGCTCGGCCTGCGCGTCGTCACCGTCGACCTCTCGACCTCGGGCAAGCCGTCGACGGCGGCGGTCCATCCGCGCGAGGTCGCGCGCCACCATCCCCAAGGCGAAGCGGCGGTGTTCACCGGCGACCGCGGCAGCGCGGTCACGGCGATGGCGCTCGCTTTCGCCAGCTTCGTGCGAACGCGCAGCGACCTCGGCGGCCTGATCGGCGCCGGCGGGTCGGGCGGCACGTCGCTCGCGACCGCCGGCATGCGCGCCTTGCCGATCGGCGTTCCCAAGATGATGGTCTCGACGATGGCGAGCGGCGATACGCGGCCGTATGTCGGCCCGAGCGACATCTGCATGATGTATTCGGTCACCGATGTCCAGGGCATCCACCGCATCAGCGAGCAGGTGCTGGCCAACGCCGCCCACGCCCTCGCCGGCATGATCGGCCACCCGCCGGCGATCTCGGCGACCAACAAGCCGGCCATCGGCCTGACGATGTTCGGCGTGACGACGGCGTGCGTGCAGGGCGTCGTCAAGCGGCTCGAGGCCGACTACGACTGCCTCGTCTTCCATGCCACCGGCGTCGGCGGCCAATCGATGGAAAAGCTCGCCGACTCGGGCCTGCTCGCCGGCGTGATCGACGTCTCGACGACCGAGATCGCCGACGAGATCGCGGGCGGCGTGCTCTCGGCCGGGCCGACCCGGCTCGACGTCTTCGCGCGCCATCCCTTGCCCTACGTCGGCTCGTGCGGCGCGCTCGACATGGTCAACTTCGGCGCCTGGGACACGGTGCCCGAGCGCTTCGCGACACGCAAGCTCTATCGCCACAACCCGACCGTGACGCTGATGCGCACGAGCGTCGACGAGTGCCGCGCGATCGGCACCTTCCTCGCCGACAAGCTCAACGCGATGACCGGCCCGGTGCGCTTCCTCCTGCCCGAAGGCGGCGTCTCGGCGATCGACCGGCCGGGCCAGCCGTTCCACGACCCGGAGGCCGACCGTGCCTTGTTCGCGGCGATCGAAGAGCGCTTCCGCGGCGGCGCCGACCGCAAGCTCGTGCGCCTGCCGCATCAGATCAACGACGACGCCTTCGTCGATGCGCTGGTCGCGGCATGGCGCGAAGTCGCCGCGCGCGCGACGTCGACGAATTCGCTCGCCCGCTCCCATGCCCCGCATCGCTAGACAGACGCTGCTCGCGCGCTTCCGCGCCAAGATCGCCGCCGGCCGGCCGCTGATCGGCGGCGGCGCGGGAACGGGCCTCTCGGCCAAGTGCGAGGAGGCCGGCGGCATCGACCTCATCGTCATCTACAACTCGGGCCGCTACCGCATGGCCGGGCGCGGCTCGCTCGCCGGCCTGCTCGCCTACGGCAACGCCAACGAGATCGTCTGCGAGATGGCGCACGAGGTGCTGCCGGTCGTCAAGGACGTGCCGGTGCTCGCCGGCGTCAACGGCACCGACCCGTTCATGATCGCCGACGAGTTCCTGCAGCGCCTGATCGCGCTCGGCTTTTCGGGCGTGCAGAACTTTCCGACCGTCGGCCTGATCGACGGCACCTTCCGCGCCAACCTCGAGGAGACCGGCATGGGCTACGGCCTCGAGGTCGCGCTGATCGCGCGCGCGCATGCGCTCGACCTGCTGACGACGCCCTACGTCTTCAGCGAGGCCGAGGCGACGGCGATGACGAAGGCGGGCGCCGACATCGTCGTCTGCCACCTCGGCCTCACGACCGGCGGCGCGATCGGCGCGCGGACCGCGCTGACGCTGGCCGATTGCGTTCCCCTCATCGAAGCCCGCGCCGCGGCGGCGAAGGCGGTGCGCAGCGACGTCATCGTGCTCTGCCACGGCGGCCCGATCGCGACGCCGGAAGACGCTGCCTACATCCTTGCGCATTGCCCGTCGTGCCACGGCTTCTACGGCGCGAGCTCGATGGAGCGGCTGCCCGTCGAGACGGCGCTGACCGAAACGACCCGGCGCTTCACCCAGATCTCAGGAGACAGACCATGACCGGCTCCCAATTCGGCAGCTTCCTCCTCGGCCTCGTCGTCGTCGCGATCGTTGTCGCGATCGCGGTCTGGCTGCTCCACTGGCTCTACCTGCGCAGCTCGAAGGAGCGATCGTTCGTTCGCACCGGGCTCGGCGGCCAGAAGGTGGTTCTCGACGGCGGCGCCTTCGTGCTGCCGATCGTCCACGACGTGATCCCGGTGAACATGAACACCTTGCGCCTCGAGGTGACGCGTGGCCGCGACAAGGCGCTGATCACGCGCGACCGGATGCGCGTCGACCTGATCGCCGAGTTCTACGTCCGCGTCGCGGCCCGTCCCGACGCGGTCGCGGCGGCGGCGCAGACGCTCGGCCAGCGGACGATGGAGCCCGAGCAGCTGAAGGAGCTGGTCGAGGGCAAGTTCGTCGATGCCCTGCGCACCGCGGCGGCCGAGATGACGATGGAGGAGCTCCACGAGAAGCGCGGCGCCTACGTCAAGCGGGTGCGCGAGACCGTCGCCGAGGACCTGACCAAGAACGGTCTCGAGCTCGAGTCGGTGTCGCTGACCCAGCTCGACCAGACCGGCATGGAGTTCTTCAATCCGAGCAACGCCTTCGACGCCGAGGGCCTGACGCGGCTCACCGAAACGATCGAGCAGCGCAAGAAGCAGAGGAACGACGTCGAGCAGGACACGCTCATCGCGATCCGCAACAAGAACCTCGAGGCCGAGAAGCTCTCGCTCGACATCGACCGCGAAGGCGAGTACGCGCGCCTCAGCCAGCAGCGCGAGGTCGAGATCGCGCGCGCGCGCCAGCGCGCCGAGCTGATGACCGAGCGGGCGCAGCGCGAGGAGCAGGGCGAGAGCGCGCAGATCGCCGCCAAGCAGACGATCGACGCGGCGCGGATCCGCTCCGAGCAGACGATCGAGCAGGAGCGGATCGGCAAGGAGCGGACGATCCAGTCGGCCGAGATCGATCGCCGGATGACCGTCGAGCTCGCCGAGCAGAAGCGCGCGATCGCGGTCGCCAGGGAGAGCGAGGCGCAGAGCGTCGCCCAGGCGGCGGCCGACACCGCACGCGCCGACGCGGTCACCGCTGAAGAGAAGGTCTTCACCGCGCGCGAGGTCGAGATGGCCGAGCGCAAGAAGGCGATCGAGCTGATCGGCTCGCGCCAGGTCGCCGAGCGCGAGGCGCTGCGCCTGACGAGCGCGGCGCGCGCCGAGAAGGACGCCAGCGCCGACCGCGGCGCGGCGGTGCGCGCCCAGGCCGAGGCCGACGCCGACGCCGACAAGATCAAGTCGATGGCGATGCGCGTTCGTGCCGAGATCGAGGCCGAGGCGCTGAGGATGATGAACGACGCCCACAACATGCTCTCGCCCGAGGCGCGCATGTCGGCGCTGCGCATGCGCCTGGTCGAGAAGGCCGAAGGAATCATCCGCGAGTCGGTCAAGCCGATGGAGCGGATCGAGGGCATCAAGATCCTGCACGTCGACGGCCTCGGCGGCGGCCACGGCGCCAACGGCGACGGCGGCCACGGCGGCGGCGGGAACTTCTCCGACGGCCTCGTCAACTCGGCGCTCCGCTTTCGCGCCCAGGCGCCGCTCGTCGACCAGCTGCTGCGCGAGATCGGCATCGAAGGCGGCGACATCCAGCGCCTGGTCGGCGGCGTCAGCGGCGCGCAGGTCGCGCTGCCGCCCGGTCCGCCGTCGTCGAAGGCGGCGAAGGAATAGGCGGTGATCCGGGTCTACACGTCGAGCGTCATCGACGCCAGCGCCGACACCGTCTGGTCGCGCATCCGCGATTTCAACGGCATGCCGCAGTGGCACCCGGGGATCGCCGACAGCCGGATCGAGAACGGCGAGTCGAGCGACCGGGTCGGCTGCATCCGCCACTTCCACACCCGCGACGGCGGCATGATCCGCGAGCGCCTGCTCGCGCTCTCCGACTACGACTACTCGTGCGTCTACGAGATCCTCGAGAGCCCGATGGGCGTCGCCGACTACGTCGCCACGCTCAAGCTCACGCCGGTCACCGACGGCGCGCGCTGCTTCGCCGAATGGAGCGCCGAGTTCGATTGCGCCGAGGAGCGCGAGCGAGAGCTGGTCGAGACGATCGGCAACGGCGTCTTCCAGGGCGGCTTCGACGCGCTGAAGCGCCACTTCGCACGGCGATAGCGGCATGCTGCAGCACGTCGTCCGCTCGACCGTGATCGACGCGCCGATCGATCGCGTCTGGGCGGTGCTGCGCGACTTCAACAGCCACGACCAGTGGCACGACGTCGTCGCCGCGAGCCGCATCGAGGGCGACGAACGCGGCGACCAGGTCGGCTGCGTTCGCAGCTTCACGCTGAAGGACGGCAACCGCATCCGCGAGCAGTTGCTGACGCTCTCCGACAGCGACCACAAGAGCACCTATTGCATCGTCGAGGCGACGGTGCCGCTGCTGCGCTACGTCGCGACCGTGACGCTGAAGCCGGTCACCGACGGCGACCGCACCTTCTGGCACTGGGAGTCGACCTTCGCGACGCCGCCGGGACGGGAGCGCGAGCTGCGCGAGATGGTCGCGAAGGACGTCTACGAGGCCGGCTTCGAGAACCTGCGCCGCCACCTGCGCCAGGGCGGCGACCGGCGCGGTCCAACCGGGGCGGCGATGCCGTCGGCGCTGCCGCTGCCGGCACGGCACGCCGTCGTGCGTCGCTACGGCGGGCCCGAGGTGCTCGAGCCGGCCGACGGCGAAGCTGCCGCGCCCGAAGCCGGCGAAGTGCGGATCCGTCAGCGCGCCATCGGCGTCAACTACCTCGACGTCTACCTGAGGAAGGGCTGGATCCCGGCGCTCCTGCCGCTGCCCGGCGTTCCCGGCATGGAGGCGGTCGGCACCGTCGTCGATGTCGGCGCGAACGTCAACGGCCTCCTGCCGGGCGACCGCGTCGCCTGCCTCGGCCCCGTGCCCGGCGCCTATTGCAGCGTCCGCACCGTGCCCGCCGAGTGGGTCGTGCGGCTGCCCGCCGACATCGACGACGACGTCGCCGCGGCGACGCTTCTGAAGGGCATCACCGCCGATTTCCTGCTGCGCGACCTCGGCCACGTCGGCGCCGGCACGCGGCTGCTCGTCCACGCTGCAGCCGGCGGCGTCGGCCTGCTCGTCTGCGCCGGGGCACGCCGCCTCGGCGCGACCGTCATCGGCACCGTCTCGAGCGAGGAGAAGGCGCGCGTCGCGCGCGAGTACGGCTGCGCCCATCCGATCGTGACGCGCGAGGCGCGCTTCGCCGACGCGGTGCAGGCGCAGTTCGGCGGCGCCGACGTGATCGTCGACGGCATCGGCGACGCCGCGCGCGACGAGAACTTCGCCGCGCTCGCGCGCCGCGGCCACTGGATCAGCCTCGGCCAGGCGAGCGGCGCGCTGCAGCCGATCGCGACCGACCAGCTGGTGCAGAAGTCGATCACCTTCTCGCGCCCGGCGGTGTTCGACTACGTCGCGACTAACGCCGCCCTCGACGAGCGCGCCGCGCGGGTCTGGGCCGCGCTCGCCGACGGCACGCTGAAGGCGCCGCCGATCGAGCGCCACTCGCTTGGCGCCGCCGCAGAGGCGCACGCCCGGCTCGAATCGCGGCGAACGATCGGCGCGCTCGTCCTCGTCGCCTGAGAATCCATCCATCCCACGCCAGGAGGAGGCCGCGATGATCGTCGGCATGAACCACTTCACCGTCATCGCCGAAGACCGGCAGAAGACGCTCGATTTCTACGTCGGCCTGCTCGGCCTGCGCGAAGGCCACCGGCCCGACCTTGGGTTCGACGGCGCCTGGCTCTACGGCGACGGCCCGCAGGCGCTGCTTCACCTCTACTTCGACCGCAAGCCGCCGGCGCAGCGTGCCGGCGTGATCGACCACATGGCGTTCTCGGCGCGCGACGTGAAGTCGGTGAAGGCGCGCTTCGACGACGCCGGCGTCAAGTACGACCTGCGCCGGCAGAAGGACTCGGGCATCTGGCAGCTGTTCTCGTACGACCCGAACGGCGCCAAGGTCGAGCTCGACTTCGACCCGGCGGAGAGCCTCTGACAGCAAGGGGGGATCGGCCGGCCGTGTAGGCTTCGCCCTTTCGCGCGCCGCGCGCATCGCCGCCCCATGCCGGATCCCTACTACCAGCGCCACATCTTCTTCTGCCTCAACGACCGCGACAAGGGCGAGAAGTCGTGCGCCCACGACGGCGCCGTCGAAGGCTACGACCACTGCAAGTCGCGCGTCAAGAAGGAGGGCCTCTCGGCCCCGGGCCAGGTGCGCGTCAACAAGGCGGGCTGCATGAACCGCTGCGCCGGCGGGCCGGTCGCGGTCGTCTACCCCGAGGGCGTCTGGTACACCTACGTCGACAAGAGCGACATCGACGAGATCGTCGATTCGCACCTGAAGAGCGGCGAGGTCGTGACGCGGCTGCTCCTTGCGCCCGACGTCGGCCGCTAGCGCCGCGCCGTTGCCGATGACACCGAGAACGGTGCGCGAGCTGATCGCCGGCCCCGCCGGGCAGATCGAGTGCGCGGTCGACCGGCCGGCCGGCACGCCGCGCGGCCTTGCGGTCGCCTGCCACCCGCACCCGCAGTTCGGCGGCACGCTCGACAACAAGGTCGTGCAGACGGTCGCCCGCGCCTGCCTCGAGATCGGCTGGGCGAGCGTCCGCTTCAACTTCCGCGGCGTCGGCGCCTCGGAGGGCGTCTGGGACGAAGGCCGCGGCGAGGTCGACGATGCCCTCGCCGTCCTCGCCGCCTGGCGCGGCCGGGCCGAGTTCGCCGGCCTGCCGTTCCTGCTCGCCGGCTTCTCCTTCGGCGGCTACGTCGCCGTCGCCGCGTCGCACCGGCTCGGCGCCGACGATCGGCCGCGCCGCCTCGTCCTCGTCGGCCCGTCGACCGAGAAGCAGCAGATGCGCGACGTTCCCGCCGACACGCTCGTCATCCACGGCGAGAGCGACGACGTCGTGCCGCTGCCGGCGACGCTGGCGTGGGCGAGGCCGCAGAATCTGCCGGTCATCGTCTTCCCCGGCGTCGGCCACTTCTTCCATGGCCAGCTGGCGCTGCTGAAAAAAGTCATCGTGCGCGAACTGCACGATCTCGCCGCGGTCTGACCGCGGCTGCCTTTCACCGACTCACCGACCCTCCGCTCATCACATGCGTCTTTCCCGCTCGTCGCCGCGCACGTTCGTCGCCGCCTGTCTCTTCGCCTTCGCCTTCGCGGCCGCGGCCCAGGCGCCGCAACCGCCCGAAGTCGCCGCCAAGAGCTTCATCGTCCTCGACCTGACGACGCGGCAGACGCTGGCCGAGCGCGAGGCCGATGCCGCGGCCGACCCCGCATCGCTGACCAAGCTGATGACCGCCTACATCGTCTTCCAGGCGCTGCGCGAGAAGAAGCTGACGCTCGAGCAGACGCTGCCGGTCTCCAAGCTCGCCTGGTCGGAGCGCAAGGGCGGCGGCTCGCTGATGTTCATCGACACGACGATGACGCCGAAGGTCGACGAGCTGCTCAAGGGCCTGATCGTGCAGAGCGGCAACGACGCCGCGGTCGCGCTCGCCGAGGCCGTCGGCGGCAGCGTCGACGTCTTCGTCGCCATGATGAACCGGCAGGCGCAGGCCTGGGGCCTGAAGAACACCGCCTTCAAGAACGTCACCGGCCTGACCGAGCCCGGCCACCGCAGCACGGCGCGCGACATGGGCGTGATCGCCGCGCACATCATCAGCGACTTCCCCGAGTACTTTCCGTACTACTCGATCAAGGACTACAAGTACAACAACATCGCCCAGCCGAACCGCAACCTGCTGCTGCGCCGCGACCCGACGGTCGACGGCATGAAGACCGGCTACACCGAATCGGCCGGCTACTGCCTGCTGGCGACGGCGCAGCGCGAGTTCCCGAACCTCGGCGCCGCGGGCGGCGCGGGCAAGCGGCGGATCATGACCGTCGTCCTCAACACGACCTCGATGGAAGCACGCGCGAGCGAGAGCCAGAAGCTTCTCAACTGGGGCTTCCAGGCGTTCGACACGATGCGCCTGTTCGACGACGGCAAGGCGATCGTCACGCCGCAGGTGTGGAAGGGCAAGGCCAACGTCGCCCGGCTCGGCGCCGCCGGCGCGGTGTTCGTGAGCGTGCCGCGCGGCGAGGGCGCCAAGCTGCAGACCAAGATCGAGCGCAGCGACCCGCTCGTCGCGCCGCTCGCCAAGGGCCAGCGCGTCGGCCGGATCCTGGTCGCGACCGCGGCGGGAACGCCGATCGCCGACGTGCCGCTGGTGGTGATGGAGCCGGTCGAGCAAAGCGGCATCTTCGGCCGCGCCTGGGACGCGCTCCGGCTCTGGATCAAGTGAGCAACCCGCGGAACAGACAATGACCGGCAGCGGAGGCGCCATGCACACCCAACTTCCCGACTCGCTCTGCTACCTCAACGGCGAGTACGTGCGGCTCGCCGAGGCCAAGGTCTCGGTGCTCGACCGCGGCTTCGTCTTCGGCGACGGCATCTACGAGGTCGTTCCGGTCTACGGCAGGAAGCTGTTCCGCTTCGACGAGCACATGGCGAGGCTCGGCCGCAGCCTCGCCAAGCTGCGCATCGCCAACCCGCACGGCCGCGAGCAGTGGCTCGAGCGCTGCCGGAAGCTGATCGGCGCCTTCGCCGAGCGCGGCGGCGCCACCGACCAGCTCGTCTACATCCAGGTGACGCGCGGCGTCGCGCCGCGCGACCACGTCATGCCGGCGGGCATCGAGCCGACCGTCTTCATGATGGCGAGCGCGATGAAGGCGGCCTCGGGCGAGCAGCGCCATCACGGCGTCGCCTGCATCAGCGCGCGCGATTTCCGCTGGGAGCGCGGCGACATCAAGAGCATCTCGCTGCTCGGCAACGTGCTGGCGCGGCAGATGTCGGCCGACCGCGACGCGCTCGAGACGATCATGTTCCGCGCCGGCTACCTGACCGAGGCGGCGGCGTCGAACGTCTGGGTCGTCCACGAAGGCGCGCTGCTCGGCGCGCCGAAGAGCGAACACGTCCTCGAAGGGATCCGCTACGAGCTGATCAAGGAGCTGTGCGAGGAGTGCGGCATCGCCTACAACCTCAAGCCGATCCCCGAGGCCGACGTCGCCTCGGCCGACGAGATCCTGCTCAGCTCGGCGACCAAGGAGATCCTGCCGGTGACGACGCTCGACGGCGAAGGCGTCGGCCACGGCGCGCTGCGCGGCAAGCCCGGGCCGGTGTACGCGCGCCTCTACGAGGCCTACCAGCGCGCCAAGCTGACGCAGACGATCTGACGAGCCCGTCGCCGGGGCGGCGATTTGAATCCGCAGCCGCCGTCCCCACTTGGTTGCGATGGAAACGACCCTCATGCAAGACATCCCCGCCGAGCAGTCGCTGATCGAATACCCGTCGCGCTTCCCGATCAAGGTGATGGGCGCCAACGTCGACGGCTTCGTGCATGCCGTCACCGAGATCGCGCGCCGCTTCGATCCGGACTTCGACGCCGCCGCGATCCAGCTCCGGCCGAGCAGCGGCTCGAAGTACCTCGGCGTCACGATCACCGTCAACGCCACCAGCCGCGCCCAGCTCGACGAGCTCTACCGGACGCTGTCGACGCATCCGATGGTCAAGGTCGTCCTCTGAGCATCGCCGGGGCGGCGCAGGCGCGGTGATCGTCAAGCAGCTCGGCCCGGTCGCCTACGACCTGACGCTGGCGGCGATGCACGGCTTCACAGCCGCGCGCACGGACGCGAGCGCCGACGAGGTCTGGCTCTGCGAGCACCCGCCGGTGTTCACCCAAGGCGTCGCCGGCAAGGCCGAGCACGTGCTCGATGCCGGCGCGATCCCGGTCGTCCGCACCGACCGCGGCGGCCAGGTCACGTACCACGGGCCGGGGCAGGTCGTCGCCTATCCGCTCGTCGACCTGCGCCGGCTCGGCATCTACGTCAAGGAATACGTCTTCCGGCTCGAGCAGGCGCTCTTGAACACGGTCGAGACCTACGGCGTCAGCGGCCATCGCGTGCGCGGCGAGCCGGGCGTCTATGTTCGCCTCGACGCGCCGTTCGGCCACGCCGTGCTGGCGCCGCCTGCGCCCGGCGCCGACCCCTTCGCCGGCCTCGCCAAGATCGCCGCGATCGGCGTCAAGGTGAGCCGGCATCGCGCCTATCACGGCGTCGCTCTCAACGTCGCGATGGACTTGCGGCCCTTCGAATGCATCAACCCGTGCGGTCATGCCGGGCTGAAAACGGTCGATCTTTCTACAATCGGCGTTCGCGCCACCTGGGACCAGGCGGCGAGCATCCTCGGCGCCAAGCTCGCCGCCCACCTGAGCCCGTGATGATTCCCTCGCCCGGCTACGACGCGACGATCAAGCAGAAGGCCGAGGCCAAGACCTCGCGCATCCCGATCCGCATCGTGCCGGTCGGCGCGGCGCTGAAGAAGCCCGACTGGATCCGCGTCAGGGCCGGCTCGCCGGGCTCCCGCTTCTACGAGATCAAGCAGATCCTGCGCGAGCACAAGCTGCACACGGTGTGCGAGGAAGCGTCGTGCCCGAACATCGGCGAGTGCTTCGGCAACGGCACGGCGACGTTCATGATCATGGGCGACAAGTGCACGCGGCGCTGCCCGTTCTGCGACGTCGGCCACGGCCGGCCGGATCCGCTCGACGCCGACGAGCCGCTCAATCTCGCCAAGACGATCGCCGCGCTGAAGCTCAAGTACGTCGTCATCACCAGCGTCGATCGCGACGACCTGCGCGACGGCGGCGCCGGCCACTTCGTCGCCTGCATCCGACAGGTTCGCGAGCTCTCGCCGGCGACGCGGATCGAGATCCTGACGCCCGACTTCCGCGGCCGCATGGACCGCGCCCTCGAGATCCTCAAGGCGGCGCCGCCCGACGTCATGAACCACAACCTCGAGACCGCGCCGCGCCTCTACAAGGAAGCGCGGCCGGGATCGGACTACGCGTTCTCGCTCAACCTCCTCAAGCGCTTCAAGGAATTCGCGCCGCACGTGCCGACCAAGAGCGGCGTGATGGTCGGGCTCGGCGAGACCGACGACGAGATCCTGCAGGTGATGCGCGACATGCGCGCGCACGGCATCGACATGCTGACGATCGGCCAGTACCTCGCGCCGAGCGGCCATCACCTGCCGGTGCGCCGCTATGTCCACCCCGACACGTTCCGCATGTACGAGCGCGAAGCCGCGGCGCTGGGTTTTTCCCACGCCGCCGTCGGACCGCTCGTGCGATCGAGCTACCACGCCGACCAGCAGGCGCATGCCGCGGGCGTCGGCGCCTAGCCCGGCGTGAGCGCGGTCAGCGCGACGGCCGAGCCGGCGCTCGCCTGCGGCAACTGCCGCAGGCCGATGCAGCGCCTCGCGCTCGCCGGCCACTACGGCCATGGCGTCGATCTCGACATGTGCCGCAGCTGCGACCTGGTCTGGTTCGACGACACCGAGACCGCGCAGCTGAGCGGGCCGGCGCTGCTCGAGCTGATCGGCCACATGGCGTCGGCTCGCGCCTTGCCGCACGAGTTGCTGCGCCCGGAGGCGCGCTGCCCGCGCTGCGCCGGTGCGCTGGCGATCGTCCACAACCAGTCGCGCTGGGGCAAATCGTCGCAGCTGCAATGCGTGCGCCGCCACGGCGCGTACCAGTCGTTCGCGCAGTTCCTCGAGGAAAAGGGGCTGCTCAGGCCGATGTCGCTGGTCGACCGCGCCAGGCTGCTGCGCGACCGCGGCCGGATCGAATGCGTCAACTGCGGCGGCGAGGTCGGCAAGGACGACGAGCGCTGCCCGTGGTGCCGCTCGATCCCGAGCCTGCTCGACATCGCCCGCCTCGCCCACGCGCTCGACCCTCTCGACACGATCGAGCCGCCCGCCGTCTTTCGAACCGCGGCGCGGCAAGGCGCGCTGCAGTGCGCGGCCTGCGGCGCGGCGCTGCCCGAAGGCGAGACGATCAGCTGCTCGCAGTGCGGCGCAACGCTGGCGATCACCAGCCTGGCCGAGGCCAATGCCGAGGTCCAGGCGCTCGCACCGGCGCTGCGCGCCGCGGCCGAGCGGCCGTCGGCGCAGGTCGTCAAGCGCCGCCTCGACGCGCTCGACGAGGACCTGCCGCGGCGGCGCGAGTGGATCGCCGGCATGGAAGCCGACGCCGCGGAATCTCGCCATGCCGCCGGCGCCGGCGGCCGCCGCGACGACGTCGAGTGGGAGCCCTTGCTGCGCGGCATCGGCACGCCGATGCGCGTCGTCCTCGCCGCGCTCGCGATCTGGTTCGCGTGGCACTTCTGGCGCTGACGCCGACGCCTTGATGCGCGCCGGCGCGCGGTCGACGACCGGAACGCTGTGCGCGCTCGGCGCGATCGCGCTCTGGGCGACGCTGGCATCGCTCGGCGTCGCCCTTGTCCACGTGCCGCCGTTCCTCCTCACCGGCCTCGCCCTCGTCGTCGGCAGCGTGCCGTCGTGGCCGCTGGCGCGCCAGTGGCGCGTTCCGGCGTCGACGCTGCTGCTCGGCGTCTACGGATTGTTCGGCTTTCACTTCCTGCTCTTCGTCGCCCTGCGCAGCGCGCCGCCGCTCGAGGCCAACCTCGTCAACTACCTCTGGCCGCTTCTCATCGTCGTCCTCGCCCCGGTGTTCCTGCCCGGCATCGCGTTGCGGCCGGTGCACGTGCTCGCGGCGCTCGCCGGCTTCGCCGGCGCTGCGCTGGCGATCGTCGGCGGCAGGAGCGTCGCCGGCGGCTTCGCCTGGGGCTACCTGGCGGCCGCGGCCTCGGCCTTCATCTGGGCGAGCTACTCGCTCCTGACGCAGCGGGTGGCGCACTTTCCGACCGCGGCGATCGGTCTCTTCGGCCTCGTTTCGGGATTGCTCGCGCTCGCCTGCCACGCGCTGCTCGAGCCGTCGGTGACGCTGTCGACGCACGACGCGCTGCTGATCGCCGTCGTCGGCCTCGGTCCGCTGGGCGCTGCGTTTTTCCTCTGGGACGCGGCGCTGAAGCGAAGCGATCCGCGCCGCGTCGGCCTGCTCAGCTACCTGACGCCGCTCGCCTCGACGCTGCTGCTCGCGCTGACGACGGGGCGAACGCTGACGCCGTCGATCGCCGTGGCGGCGCTGCTCATCGTCGGCGCCGCGCTCGTCGGCCTGAAGACGCGCTCAACCGCGCGCCGACGACCGGCGTGACGCCGGGCCGCGTCAAGTCCGGCCGAGCCTCGAGTGACAGCGAAGCGTGCCGCTCTACAGCCCGCGCGACAGCTCGAACATCAGCGCCGCCGG
The DNA here is from genome assembly GCA_035995885.1 of Caldimonas sp. Classification (GTDB taxonomy): domain Bacteria; phylum Pseudomonadota; class Gammaproteobacteria; order Burkholderiales; family Burkholderiaceae_C; genus Schlegelella_A. The sequence continues at coordinate 71,449 of DASYKC010000085.1, forward strand.
CAGCGAGCTCGCGACGACGTCGCGGCCGATCCGCGCCATCAGCGCGCCGTTCGTCCCCGACATCTCGAAGGTCGAACCCTGCTCGAGGATCTCGATGAAGACGAACTCGGGCACCTCGGCGAGGATCTCGTCGCGAAAGTGCGTGAAGCGGGCGCCCTTCTGGATCGAGTCGACGATGATCGCGTGCGGCAGGCCTTCCTTGCAGAAGCTCGCCGCCTCGTCGATCGAGCCGACGAAGTCGACCAGCATGCTCATGTTGCGCAGCGCGTCGCGAATCAGGACGCGCACTTCGCGTCGCGAGGCGACGACGAGGACGTGGCTGCCGGCGAGCGCCTTCGAGTTGCTCGACTGCGCCCCGCCGTCGTCGATCTCGGTGGCCGAGAGGCCGGCCATCTCGTCGCCCGCGGTCTTCGGGAACTCGAGCACGAGCGTCGTCGTTCCGCCGACGTCGCGGCGATCGACGACGAGGCCCATCGTCCACGCGGTCTGCTCGATCAGGCGCCAGGTGAGCGAGTCGAGGCGCGGCGAGATTTCGGTCGTGACGCTCTCGTCAACCTGGTCGGCGGGCCGGTTGGCGAAGCGGCAGGTGAGGCGCGCGTGCGCGGGCCAGGTCTTGAAGTCGACCGTGAAGGCGATGTGCGCGTGGGCGTTGGCCAGCGCCCAGTCGAGCGTCGCGTTGAGCAGGCTGAAGAGGAGCGAGCCGTCGACGATGACGCGCGCCGATTTCAGCTCGTGCTTGAGGGCGATGCCGCGCGCCTGCGTCTCGCGCGTGCGCAGCGAGAGCACGCTCTTCAGCACCTCCTCGAGCTGCAGGACTTCGTGCGACTGGCGCACGCGGCCCGAGGCGAAGCGCGTCAGCTGCTGGCCGATCATCCCCGCCTGGCGCGCCTGCTCGACCTCGTCGCGCAGCGCCCGCAGGCCGGCGCGATCGATCTTTCCGGTCGCGGTGAGGACGTGGATGCGCTCGAGCGCGGCGGTCAGCGGTTCGGCGATCTCGACGCCGACCTGCGACACGAGCTCGTGCCAGCGCTGGTCGTCGTCGGCGGGTGGGCCGGAAGGGTCGTTGACGGCAGCGTCGGCGACGGGTCGTTGGCCGATGGACATGGCGATGCGTTCTCGAAAAAGGCGATTCTGATCGGCCGCCGCGAGCAGTGCCACGGGCGGGCCGGCAACGACGTCGGCGTCGGGCCGGGTCGCGCGAGCAGCGCCTCTCCTTTGCGCTGCAGGCCACTGCGGAGTGTCCGTGGCCGCCCGCCGGGGCGCCAGAGAGCGGCGCGCCGGCTGGCCAGACGCGCTCACGAAGTTGCCAAATGTGACAATTTGTTCACTATTTCTGGCGTCGCCGGCTCAGATCGCGCCGCGCTCCCGCAACGCGGCGATCGCCGCCGCGTCGAGACCGAGCTCGGCCAGGACGGCGTCGGTGTCGGCGCCGAGGAGCGGCGGCGCGTGACGGTATCGGACCGGGGTCGCCGCCAGCTTGATCGGGCTGGCGACGAGCCGCACCGAGCCGGCGAGCGGGTGCGGCATCTCGACGGTCATCGCCCGCTCGCGCACCTGCGGATCGGCGAAGACCTCGGCGAGGTCGTTGATCGGCCCGCACGGCACCTTCGCCGCCTCGAGCGCGGCGAGCCAGTCGGCGCGCGGCCGGCGCTTGAGACGGGCGGCAAGCAGCGGCACGAGGATGTCGCGATGGCGCACCCGCCCGGCGTTGCGCGCGAAGCGATCGTCGGCAGCGAACTCCGCGCAGCCGGCGACCGCGCAGAAGCGGGCGAACTGGGCGTCGTTCCCGACGGCGAGGATGAGGTGGCCGTCGGCAACCTCGAAGACCTGGTACGGCACGATGCTCTGGTGCGCGTTGCCGGCGCGCTGCGGCGCGACGCCGCTCGTCAGGTAGCCGGCGCCCAGGTTGGCGAGCATGGCGACCTGGGTGTCGAGCAGCGCCATGTCGATCGCCTGGCCTTCGCCCGTGCGGTCGCGGTGGCGCAGCGCGGCGAGGATCGCGGTCACGGCGTACATGCCGGTGAAGAGGTCGGCGACGGCGACGCCGACCTTCTGCGGGCCGCCGCCCGAGGCATCGTCGGCGATCTCGGCGCGCGACGGCCCGGTCACGCTCATCAGGCCGCCCATGCCCTGGACCGCGTAGTCGTAGCCGGCGCGCTCGCGGTACGGGCCGGTCTGGCCGAAGCCGGTGATCGAGCAATAGACGAGGCGCGGATTGCGCGCAAGGAGCGCCGCGGCATCGAGGCCGTGTCGGGCGAGATCACCGGCCTTGAAATTCTCGACGAGCACGTCCGCGCGATCCGCGAGAGTGCGCACTAGCTCTGCGCCCTCTTCGCTGGCGATGTCGATGGTCATCGAGCGCTTGTTGCGGTTGGTGCCGAGGTAGTACGCCGCCTCCCCGGTTTCGCCGCCGCCCGGGTCGCGCAGGAAGGGCGGGCCCCAGCCGCGGGTGTCGTCGCCGCCCGGCGCGCCGTCGCGGGCAGGCCGCTCGACCTTGATCACGTCGGCGCCGAGATCGGCCAGGGTCTGGGTGCACCAGGGCCCGGCGAGGACGCGCGACAGGTCGAGGACGCGGACGCCCTCGAGGGCCATCGCGGGCGAGAACGCGGCGTCGGTCATGGCCGCGATTGTCGGCGAGCCGGGATAATCGGCCGATGCAGACACGCGCGCGCCACCCGGGCGTCCGGGGCGTCGCCGCGGCAATCGCCCTCGGCTCGGCCCTGCCCGGCTGCTCGCCGGTGTTCGACTGGCGCGAGGCGCGCCCGGAAGGCAGCGGCGTCGTCCTGATGTTCCCGTGCCGGCCGGTCAAGCAGGAGCGGAGCGTCCGCATGGGCGCGGCGGTCGTGCCGATGCAGCTGCATTCGTGCAGCGCGGGCGGTGCGACCTTCCTGCTCGACGCGGTCGACGTCGCCGATCCGGCGCAGGTGGCGCCGGTCATGGCCGCGTTCCGGACCCAGGCGGCGACCAACCTCGGCGGCGCGGGCGTCGAGCAGGGCGCGTTCGCGCCGCCCGGCGCCACCCCCAACCCGCAGAGCGCTCGCATCGGCATCGTCGGCACGCGGCCCGATGGCCGCCGTGTCGTCGCGCAGGCCGCCTTCTTCGTTAAGGGTCTCAGGCTGTACCAGGCAACGGTCCTGGGCGGCGACGACGCGGGCGGCCGCGAGGCCGTCGACACCTTCTTCGGCGCGATCCGCCTGCCCTGAGACCGAGACCCCTGCCCAACTCTTCCATGCCCGGTCTTCTCATCATCGCCCACGCGCCGCTCGCCTCGTCGCTCAAGGCCGTCGCCGAGCATGCCTATCCGGATTGCGCCGTGCAGCTCGCCGCCCTCGATGTCCTCCCCAACGTGCCGGTCGAGGAGGTCGAGGCGCAGGCCCGCCAGATCCTGGAGCGCCTCGCCGCCCCCGATCTGCTGATCTTCACCGACGTCTTCGGCGCCACGCCGTGCAACATCGCCCAGCGCCTGGCCGACGGCGTCCGCGTCAAGGTCGTCACCGGGGTCAACGTGCCGATGCTCTGGCGCACGCTCTGCTACGTCGACGAATCGCTCGACGCCGTCGTCGCCCGGGCGATCGCAGGCGCGACCCAGGGTGTCATGCAGGTGGCCACGTCGCGGCCGCAGAACCAGACGCTGAAGGCACGCGGGAATGAACAAGGCGACCGTCAGGATCAATAACAAGCTCGGCCTGCACGCCCGTGCATCGGCCAAGCTCAGCAAGCTCGCCGGCGGCTTCCGCTGCGACATCTTCCTGAGCCGCAACGGCCGCCGCGTGAACGCCAAGAGCATCATGGGCGTGATGATGCTGGCGGCGGGAATCGGCACCGAGATCGAGGTCGAAACCGACGGCGACGATGAAGCGGCGGCGATGGCCGCGCTGACGACGCTGATCGACGACAAGTTCGGCGAGGGCGCGTAGCGCGTCGGGCCGGCGGGCGGGCCGGTGTTGGCGCTGTCGACCGCGATCGGCCGCGTCGGGCCCGCATCCGGCCGACGTCGAGCCCGCATCGGGCCGGCGTCGGATCCATGTCAGGCCGGCGTCAGGCCTGAGGCGTCGCGGCGATGGCCGCTTCGTCACAGGTCCGCCGCGTGCCGGCAGCGGCCGAATGGGGGCCCTCGCTGCTAGCATCGATTCCATGAGTTTCCAGCTCTTCGGCCTGCCCGTGTCGCGAGGCATCGCGATCGGCCGGGCCGTGCTGGTCGCGTCGAGCCGGCTCGACGTCGCCCATTACTACGTCGCCGCCGGAGACGTCGAGGCCGAGATCGAGCGCCTGCGCATCGCGCGCGATGCGGTGGCGGGCGAGCTCGAGGCGATGCAGCGCGATCTGCCCAGCGAAGCGCCCGCGGAGCTCTCGGCCCTCCTCGACGTGCACCTGATGCTGCTGCACGACGACACGCTCACCGGTGCCACCAAGCAATGGATCCACGAGCGCCACTACAACGCCGAGTGGGCGCTCTCGGCGCAGCTCGAGGTGCTGGCACGGCAGTTCGACGAAATGGAGGACGAGTACCTGCGCGAGCGGAAGGCCGACCTCGAGCAGGTCGTCGAGCGCCTCCTCGGCGTGCTCGCCCGCGGCGACGACGGCGCTTCTCCTCTCGTCAGCCATGCCGTCACGCCGGAGCAGAGCGGCGACGATCCGCTCGTGCTTATCGCCGGCGACATCTCGCCGGCTGACATGCTGCGCTTCAAGGGCGGCGTCTTTCTCGGCTTCGTCACCGACGTCGGCGGCAAGACCTCGCACACCGCGATCGTCGCGCGCAGCATGGACATCCCGGCGGTCGTCGGCGCGCGCGAGGCGAGCCGGCTGATTCGCCAGGACGACTGGGTCGTGATCGACGGCGACGCCGGCGTCGTCATCGTCGATCCGTCGCCGTTGGTGATCGCCGAGTACCGTGCCGTCAAGCGCCAACGCGACCTCGGTCGCGCCGGCCTGGCGCGCCTGCGCCACCTGCCGGCGGTGACGCTCGACGGTCAGCACGTCGAGCTGCTTGCCAACATCGAGCAGCCCGGCGACGCGGCCGCGGCGCTCGCCGCGGGCGCCGCGGGCATCGGCCTCTTCCGAAGCGAATTCCTGTTCATGAACCGCGACGGCGAGCTGCCCGGCGAAGACGAGCAGTTCGAGGCCTATCGGATCGCCGTCAAGGCAATGCATGGCCGGCCGGTGACGATCCGCACCGTCGACATCGGCGCCGACAAGTCGCTCGACCGGATGTCGGCGAACGAGCTTCGCCACGAGCATGCACTCAATCCCGCGCTCGGCCTGCGCGCGATCCGCTGGAGCCTGTCCGAGCCGGCGATGTTTCGCCAGCAGCTGCGCGCCATCCTGCGTGCGGCGGCGCACGGGCCGGTGCGCATCCTGATCCCGATGGTCGCGCACTTGAGCGAGGTCCGTCACACCATCGACGCCTTGGCGCGAGCACGCCAGCAGCTCGACGACGCCGGTCGCGCCTACGGCCCAGTGGAGCTCGGCGCGATGGTCGAGGTGCCTGCGGCCGCGCTGATGCTGCCCGCCTTCCTGCGCTACTTTGATTTCGTCTCGATCGGCACCAACGACCTCATCCAGTACACGCTCGCCATCGATCGCGCCGACGAGACCGTGGCTCATCTGTACAACGCCTGGCACCCGGCCGTTCTGCAGCTGGTGGCGCAGACGGTCGCTCGCGCCAATTGCCTGCACAAGAACGTCAGCGTCTGCGGCGAGATGGCCGGCGATCCCGCGTTCACCGAGCTGCTGCTCGGCATGGGCTTGCGCAGCTTCTCGATGCACCCGTCGCAGATCGTGACGATCAAGGAGCGCATCCTCGCCACAGACGCGAGCCGCTGGGCCGCAGCGCTCGGCCGCGTGCTCGAGGCCGACGACCCCGAGCGCGAGTGCCAGGCCATCGCGGTCGAGAGCCCGGCGCGCGTCGATCCGCTTGTCAGTGCGGCCGCGGCGATGTAGACTCGCAGGCTCGCCGCAGGGGGTCCGAAAGGCTCTTGGCCAACCCCCGGCGCTGCAGTTCAGACGGCCTCGCGGCTTGACAGTCCCCTGCAAAACGTGCGAGAATCGTAGTCTTCGCTGATTGCTGCTTTGGCAGCTTTTCCAGCCGCCGCAAGGCCTGCTCTTTAAAAACTGACAGCCGATAAGTGTGGGCGTTCGAGGCCGAGTGCCTTGGTCGAAAGACCGAGGTCTCATGGACCTTAAACGCTCATGAAGTGAAGTTCACTTCAATTCATTGAGTAAATATCAAGATCGAACTGAAGAGTTTGATCCTGGCTCAGATTGAACGCTGGCGGCATGCCTTACACATGCAAGTCGAACGGCAGCACGGGAGCAATCCTGGTGGCGAGTGGCGAACGGGTGAGTAATACATCGGAACGTGCCCAGTAGTGGGGGATAACCCGGCGAAAGCCGGACTAATACCGCATACGACCTACGGGTGAAAGCAGGGGATCGCAAGACCTTGCGCTATCGGAGCGGCCGATGTCAGATTAGCTTGTTGGCGGGGTAAAAGCCCACCAAGGCGACGATCTGTAGCTGGTCTGAGAGGACGACCAGCCACACTGGGACTGAGACACGGCCCAGACTCCTACGGGAGGCAGCAGTGGGGAATTTTGGACAATGGGCGCAAGCCTGATCCAGCCATGCCGCGTGCGGG
>DASYKC010000086.1:0-11161 GCA_035995885.1 Caldimonas sp.
TCGAAGGCCACGACCAGCACCGCGGCTGGTTCCATTCGTCGCTGCTGATCGCCTGCGCGATCGAGGGCCACGCGCCGTACCGCGGCCTCCTGACGCACGGCTTCGCCGTCGACGGGTCGGGCCGCAAGATGAGCAAGAGCCTGGGCAACTTCATCGCCCTGCACGAGGTCACGGCCAAGCTCGGCGCCGAGATCATCCGCCTCTGGTGCGCGTCGACCGACTACTCGGGCGACCTGGCGATCGACGACAAGATCCTGGCGCGCGTCGTCGACGCCTATCGGCGCATCCGCAACACGCTGCGCTTCCTGCTCGCCAACACGAGCGACTTCGACCCCGGCCGCGATTCGGTCGCGGTCGCCGAGATGCTCGAGATCGACCGCTGGGCGCTCGCCCGCACGGCGGCGCTGCAGGACGAGATCGTCGGCGGCTTCGACGAGTCGCGCGGCGTCTTCGCCGGCGGCGGCAACTACGGCAGCTACGAGTTCCATCCGGTCGTGGCCAAGCTGCAGGTCTTCTGCTCCGAGGACCTCGGCGCGTTCTATCTCGACATCCTGAAGGACCGGCTCTACACCACGGCGCCCGGCTCGCACGGCCGGCGCTCGGCACAGACGGCGCTCTGGCACATCACCCACGCGATGCTGCGCTGGATGGCGCCGTTCCTCAGCTTCACCGCCGAGGAGGCGTGGCAGGTGTTCGGGCCGGCCGGCTCGCCGTCGATCTTCACCAAGGTCTACAGCGATGCCGAGGCATGGGAAGACGAGGCGCTGCTCGCGAAGTGGGCGCGCATCGCGGCCGTCCGCGCCGAATCGAACAGGAAGATCGAGGCGCTGCGTGTCGAAGGCCGCCTCGGCTCGTCGCTGCAGGCCGCGGTCGCGGTCAAGGCAGGGCCGGCGACGGCCGATCTGCTGGCGACGCTCGGCGACGACCTCCGCTTCGTCCTGATCACGTCGGCGGCGCGCGTCGAGCCGCTCGCCGCGGCCGCCGATGCCAACGAGTTCTTCGTCGAGGCCGAGGTCGTCGACGCGCCGAAGTGCGAGCGCTGCTGGCACTACCGCAGCGACGTCGGCGTCGATCCGGCACAGCCGACGATCTGCGGCCGCTGCGTCGCCAACTTGTTCGGCGCCGGCGAACCGCGCACGGTGGCCTGATGGCGGCAAGGCGCGGCGGCGCGCTCGCGCCCTGGCTCGGCATCGCCCTGGCGGTGATCGTCCTCGATCAGCTCACCAAGGCGATGATCGTCATGAGCCTGCAGCTCGGCGACGCGCGCACGCTGACGCCGTTCTTCGACATCGTCCGCGCCCACAACCGCGGCGCCGCGTTCTCGTTCCTCAACGAGGCGAGCGGCTGGCAGCGCTGGTTCTTCATCGGCCTCGGCCTCGCCGCGGCAGCGTTCATCGTCTGGCTGCTCAAGCGCCACGGCGGCCAGCGCATGTTCGGCTGGGCGCTCGCCCTGATCCTCGGCGGCGCGCTCGGCAACGTCATCGACCGCGTCTTCCACGGCCACGTCGTCGACTTCCTCCAGGTGCACTGGAAGAGCCACTACTTCCCGTCGTTCAACGTCGCCGACAGCGCGATCACGATCGGCGCGGCGCTGCTCATCCTCGACGAGCTGCGGCGCGTCCGGCGCGCGTCGTGACGCGGTTCGGCACGCCGCCGCGGGCGCGGGCTCAGCGCGAGCCGAACACCTGGGTCCAGTAGATCTGCCGCGCCGCCTTCGCGCCGAGCGCGTAGGCCGCGCCCATCTCGGTGAAGTCGGGCGCCAGGATGTTGGCGCAGTGACCGGGGCTCGCCAGCCAGCCGGCGACGACCTGCCGCGGCTCGCCCTGGCCGGCGGCAATGTTCTCGCCGATCGCGCGCCACGCGTAGCCGTGCTGGCGCGCGCGCTCGCCGACGCTGGCGCCGCGGCGGTCGACGTGATCGAAATAGTCGTGCTCGGCCATGTCGCGGCTATGCTCGAGCGCGGCGGCGGCGAGCTGCTCGTTCCAGGCCAGCGGCGCGGCCGCGGCGAAGCGCTGCGCGCCGCAGGTGCCGCCGCGCCGGCGCGCCTGGTTGACGAGCCTCAGCACCTCCTGGCCGGCGCGGCGCCAGTCGCCGAGGTCCGCGGCCAGGAGCGGCGCGGCGAGGTTGATGCGCCAGGTCGAGCCGCTCCGGCCGACGCCGATCTCGGCGTAGCGAGGGTTGCGGATCGCGTCGCAATGCTGCTCCTCGGCGAGTCGCGCCGCGGCGCGCGCATCGGCGACGCCGGCGAGGAGGATCGTCGTCGCCGTCGCGGCGCGGTAGCCGGCCGCGGCGAGCGCCTTGCCGAGATCGCCGCCGGTCGCAGCGGCGTCGACGCGCGCCAGCGACGGCGACGGCGCGAGCGGGCCGACCGGCGCCTCGCGCGCGCCGCTGCAGCCGCGCGGCTCGGCGCGGCGCGCGTTGATCAGCGAGACGAGCTCGTCTTCGCCGGCGGCCAGGCCGATGCGCGGAGCCGCGACCATCGCTGCGGCGGCGAACGCCCACGCTGCCCAGCGCATCGCGGCGCCGCCCGGCTCATGCCGGCGGCCAGTGCCGCGCCCACACCGCGGCGACGCGCGGATCGGCCTCGATGCGCGCGAGCAATGCCGAGAACCCCGGCCGCGACGCGGCGAGCGCCTGGCGCGCGCCGCTCCACTTCGACACCGTCGCGGCAAGAAGGTCGAGCGCGCCGAGGCGATCGCCGGAGAGCCACGGCGCGGCCGGGAACTGGTCGGCGAAGATCTCCCACAGCTCGCGCAGACGGGCGCGGCCGCGCGTCTGCATCGCCTTCCTGACGGCATCGTCGGGGTCGGGATACCAGCGCTCGGGATAGTCGAGGATGCCGATGCCGGCGTAGCAGTTGGCAGCGATGTAGACGAGGCCGCGGATCTGCTGAGCGCGTCGCGCCGACTCGCTCGCGATGAGGCCGCTTTCCGGATGGGCGAGGCCGAGGTGGATGAGGATCGCCGCGCTCTCGCCGAGGACGCTGCCATCGTCGAGGACGAGCGTCGGGATCTGCGCGAGCGGGTTGACGCGCTTCAGCTCGTCGAGGCCGGGCGACGGCGTCCACGACGCCGCCTCGACCCGGCGATAGGCGAGGCCGGCGATCTCGAGCGCCGCTTCGATCGACGCCGAGCCCGAGCCCTTGCTTCCGTACAGCGTGACCATGGCGCGACCTCAGGGCAGCAGGATGCTCGAGCCGGTCGTCTTGCGCGCCTCGAGCTCGCGGTGCGCCTGGACGGCGTCGGCGAGCGCGTAGCGTTGGCCGATGTGGATCTTCACCTGACCGCTGGCGACGACCGCGAACAGCTCGTGGGCCATCGACTGCATCGCTTCGCGCGTCGCGATGTGGCTGGCGAGCGTCTGCCGCGTCACGTAGAGCGAGCCCTTCGGGCCGAGCGTGACCGGCGCGAACGGCGGCACGACGCCCGAGGCGTTGCCGAAGCTCGCCATCAGCCCGAACGGGCGCAGGCACTCGAGCGACTTGTCCCAGGTGTCCTTGCCGATCGCGTCGTAGACGACCTTGACGCCCTTGCCGCCGGTGATCTCCTTCACCTTCGCGGCGAAGTCCTCGGTGCGGTAGTTGATCGTGAAGGCGGCGCCGTTGTCGCGCGCGAGCGCGCATTTCTCCTCGCTGCCGGCCGTGCCGATCAGCTTCAGGCCGAGCGCCTTCGCCCATTGGCAGGCGATCAGGCCGACGCCGCCGGCGGCCGCGTGCCAGACGATGAAGTCGCCCGGCTCGAGGCCTTCCTGGCCGCGCACCCGCTTGAGCAGGTACTGCGTCGTCAGGCCCTTGAGCATCATCGCCGCGCCGGTCTCGAACGAGATCGCGTCGGGCAGCTTGACGACCGTCTTCGCCGGCATGACCCGGGCGAGCGAGTAGCCGCCCGGCGGGCCGCTGCAGTAGGCGGCGCGGTCGCCTTCCTGCAGGTGGGTGACACCGGCGCCGACCGCCTCGATCACGCCGGCGCCTTCGTTGCCCATGTTGAGCGGCATCGGCATGGTGTAGACGCCCGAGCGCTGGTAGACGTCGATGTAGTTGATGCCCGACGCATGGTGGCGGATCCGGACCTCGCCCGCGCCGGGGTCGCCGACCGGCAGGTCGACCAGCTTCATCTCCTCCGGACCGCCCGGCTTCTCGATCCGGATCGTCGGGCTCTGTGTGGTTGTCGTCATCGTGTTCTCTCGCTGGCAGGTGGCAGTGCGCTATCGTGCCAGAGAGCCGACGATGAAGCGCCTCACCCGTGCCCCCAACCTGGCCATCGCGACGCTGTGGGCCGACATGCTGAGCAACGCCGGCATCGCCGCGACCGTGCAGCGCATGTACGCGAGCAGCATCGCCGGCGAGCTGCCGCCCGACCAGGCGCTGCCCGAGGTCTGGATCAGCGACGACGACGAGCTCGAGCGGGCGAAAACGCTCCTGCACGAGCTGCGCCATCCGGTCCATCGGCACTGGGTCTGCCGGGCCTGCCACGAGCGCGTCGACGGCCCGTTCGAGCAGTGCTGGAACTGCGGCGCCGACATGCCGGCGCCCTGACCGCGCCGCGATCGCGCTAGAACGTTCCCGGGTAGGCGCCGCCGTCCATCAGCAGGTTCTGGCCGGTGATGTAGGCGGCGTGGACGCTGCACAGGAATGCGCAGGTGGCACCGAACTCGTCGGTGCTGCCCAGGCGTCGCGCCGGCACGCCGCGCTTTCTCGCGTCGATGATGGACTCGGCCGTGACGCCGTCGCGCTTCGCGGCGGCTGCCGCCATCGAGCGCACCCGGTCGGTGTCGAACCAGCCCGGCAGCAGGCCGTTGATCGTGACGTTGCGCGCGGCGAGATTGCTGCGCGCGAGGCCGGCGACGAACCCGGTGAGGCCGCTGCGCGCCCCGTTCGAGAGGCCGAGCACGTCGATCGGCGCCTTCACCGAGCCCGAGGTGATGTTGACGATGCGGCCGAAGCCGCGCTCGGCCATCTTGTCGACGGTCGCCTTCATCAGCTCGATCGGCGTCAGCATGTTGGCGTCGATCGCCTTGATCCAGGTCTCGCGGTCCCAGTGGCGGAAGTCGCCGGGCGGCGGGCCGCCGGCGTTGTTGACGAGGATGTCGACCTGCGGGCAGGCGGCGAGCGCCTCGGCGCGGCCGGCCTCGGTCGTGATATCGCCGGCGACGGCGCGCACCTCGCCGCGGCCGAGCGCGCGCAGCTCGCGCGCCGTCGCCTCGAGCGCCTCGGCGCCGCGCGCCGTGATGACGACGTTCGCGCCCTCTTTCGCGAGCGCCGTCGCGCAGCCCTTGCCGAGCCCTTTGCTCGCCGCGCAGACGAGCGCCCATTTGCCTTCGATGCCGAGATCCATGTCAGCGTCCGCCCGGCCGCCCGAAGGGCGCTGAGCACCGCCGCCGGGAGCAGTGAACGAAGTGAACGAGGGGGGTGTCCATGTCTACCTCCATTTGGCCAGCAGCCAGATTCCCGTGAGCACCAGGGCCGTGCCGGCGACGACCCAGGCGGTGAACGGCTCGCCGAGGATGACGATGCCCATCGCGATCGTCGACAGCGGCCCGATCATGCCGGTCTGCGCCGCCACCACGGCGCCGACGCGCTCGATCGCCATCATCACCATCAGCACCGGCGCGAAGGTGCAGAGCGTCGCGTTGAGCACCGACAGCCAGATGACCTGCGGCGCGACCGCCAGCGCCGACATCGGCCGCAGGACGGCGAACTGGGCGATGCAGAACAGGCAGGCGACGCTCGTCGCCAGGCCGGTCAGGCGCACGGCGCCGATGCGCTGCACTTCCTCGCCGCTGGCGACGAGGTAGATCGCGTAGCTGACCGCGCTGGCGAAGACCAGCGCCGTGCCGAGCGCGGCGTTGGTTCCCAGGAGCGAGACCTCGTGGCCGAAGACGAGGAGGACGCCGCAGTAGCTGACGGCGAGCGCAATCGCCTGGCGCGCCCGCACGCGCCGCTTGAAGACGATCGCGCCGATGGCGAGGACGAGCGTCGGGTTGAGGTAGAGGATGAGCCGCTCGAGGCTCGCCGTGATGTAGGCGAGGCCGGCGAAATCGAGGAAGCTCGCCAGGTAGTAGCCGGAAAAGCCGAGGCCGGTGACGACGATCCAGTCGCGCCGCGTCAGCGCCGCGCGGCCGCGCCCGGCCCACCACGCGAGCACCGCGAACAGCGGCAGGGCGAAGAGCATGCGGTACATGATCAGCGTCACCGCGTCGACGCCGTAGCGGTAGGCGAGCTTGACGATGATCGCCTTGCCGGAGAAGGCGATCGATCCCGCCATCGCGAGCGCGAGGCCGGGCCAGAGCCGCGGCGCGGCATCGGTCGGCGTGCCGGCGGGAGCGGCCCCGACCACGGCCGGGTCCGCCGCAATGGTCTCGGATCGCATCGCATGCGATTCTAGGGACGATGCCCGAACCGCTCCGACCTCGCGCCGTCCGCGTCGCTCTCGCCGGCGCGCTCGACCGGGCGACGCGCGCCGTCGCCTGGCTCGCCCTGCCGCTCGCCGCCCTGCTCTTCGCGCAATGGCCGTTGCGCGACCTGGTCGGCGCGTGGTCGCGCCAGGCCAACGACGTCGCCCAGTGGATCTTCGCGCTCTACGTCGCGTTCGCCGTCCGTGCGGCGACTCGCGCGCATGCGCACATGGCGACGTCGCTGGCGGTGCCCGGACCGCGGCGGCGCTGGCGCCGCGTCCTCGACCGCTGCGGCGAAGCCGTGCTCGTCCTGCCGTGGGCGATCTTCGTTCTCGTCGACGGCGCGGCGCCGACCTGGCGCTCGCTGGTCGGCCTCGAGGCGTTCGCCGACACCTTCGATCCGCTCTACTTCGTGATCCGTCTCAGCGCCTGGCTGCTCGCGCTCGGCGTCCTGCTCGAGGCGCTGCTCGCGCTGACATCGCCGCCCGTCACGGGCGACGGCACGCCGCCATCGTCCGCCGACATCGGCGCCGACCAGTGAGCTGGCTCGGCGCGGCGATGTTCGCGGCGGCGATGGTCGTCATGGTGGCGACCGGCCTGCCGATCTACGCCGTGCTGCTCGGCACCGCGGCCGTCTTCGCCGCTTTCGGCATTGCTGTCGGCGCATTCGAGTGGACCCTCCTCGGCGCCTTGCCGAGCCGGATCGTCGGCCTGCTCGAGCACGACCTGCTGCAGGCGCTGCCGCTCTACGCGCTGATCGGCGCGCTCCTCAATCGCCTGCCCGTCGCCGCCCTCCTGCACGCGGCCGGCACGCGCGTCTTCGCGCGCAGCGGCGCGGCCGCACAGCTCGCCGCGCTCGGCGTCGGCGCGCTGCTCGCGCCGATGAATGGCTCGGTCGGCGCGAGCCTCTACACGCTGTCCCGCCGGATCGCGCCCCGGCTCGCGCGCGACGGCGTCGCGCCGGCCGAGGCGGCGGCGACGCTCTGCGTCGCGAGCACGCTCGGCATCGTCATCCCGCCGTCGCTGGTCCTGCTCCTCCTCGGCGACGCGATGATGCGTGCCCACACCGAAGCGGTGAACGCGAGCCACGCGGCGGTGCGGATCGTCAACACCCAGGACATCGTTCGCGCCGCGCTCTGGCCGGGCCTGGCCGTGCTCGTCGCGGCGCTCGCGATCGCGGCGTGGCGCGGCCGCGGCCGAGCGCCCCCGCCCGCGCCGACGCTGCGCCGCGGCGATTGGATCGAGGCGGCGGCCGTGGCGCTTGCGATCGTCGCCTTGCTCGGCGCGGTCGCCGTCGGTCGGCTCTACGCGGTCGAGGCCGCCGCGACCGGCGCCGTCGCCCTGTTCGTGTGGGCAGCAGCGTCGCACCGCCTCGATCGCGCGACCTTGCGCCTCGTCCTCGCCGACGCGATGGTGCTGACCGGCCTGCTGATGGCGCTCCTTGTCGCCGCAACCAGCTTCTCGCTCGTGCTGCGCGCCTTCGGCACCGACGCGCTCGTCGCCGCCGGCCTCGCCGCGCTGGCGCCGCATCCCGCCCTGCTTGCCGCCACCGTGCTGCTGATCTTCGTCGCCTGCTCGTTCGTGCTCGATGCCTTCGAGATGATCTTCCTGGTCGTGCCGCTGGTGATGCCGCCGCTGCTGTTGTCGGTGCCCGACGCCGCCTGGGTCGCGGCCGTCACGCTGCTCGTGCTGCAGGCCGGCTTCCTGCTGCCGCCGATCGGCTACGCGCTCGTCATGTCGCGGCGGCTGCTCGCCGATCCGCCGCCGTTGCGCGACCTGGCGCGCGCGCTCATGCCGCATCTGGTCGCGCAGGCGCTCGTCGTCGCCGCGCTCGTCGCCTGGCCGTCGCTCGCGCATCGCCGCGACGCGCCGACGCGCGCCGCGCCGGCCTTGTCGGATCGCGACGTCGAGCGCCTGATGGAGGAGGCAGGCCGGAAGGATCCGACGCGCTGAGCGAAGCTGGGCGACGCGCGCCGGAAATCAGCAGCCCGCCGCTTGGCCGTCGCGGCGCGGATCGCTGGCCGCGACGTAGCCCTCGACGGCCGGGTCGCCGAGGCGCCAGATGAACTGGCCGGCGCCGAAGTCCTGGTAGCTGTCCTGGATCACCTCGACCTCGTGGCCGCGCTCGAGCAGGCCGGTGACGGTGGCAGGCGCCATCGTCGCCTCGACGTTGATCAGCCTGCCGGCATTGAAGCGCCAGCGCGGCGCGTCGCACGCCGCCTGCGGCTGCTGGCCGTGCGCGAGCATGCGCACGATCGTCTGCAAATGCGCCTGCGGCTGCATGTTGCCGCCCATGATGCCGAAGCTCATCTGCGGCCGGCCGTCCTTGGTGAGGAAGGCCGGGATGATGGTGTTGAACGGGCGCCGGCCCGGCGCGACGCAGTTCGGGCTCGCCGGGTCGAGGACGAAGCCGTGGCCGCGGTTCTGCATCGAGATGCCCCACTCCGGCACGACGACGCCCGAGCCGAAGCCCATGTAGTTGCTCTGGATGAAGCTCACCATCATGCCGCGCTCGTCGGCGGCGCTGAGGTAGATCGTTCCGCCCTTGACCGGATTGCCGGCGCCGAACACCTGCGCCCGCTTCGGGTCGATCAGGCGGGCGCGGCCGGCGAGGTAGGCGTCGTCGAGCATCTCCTCGGGCGTGCAGCGCATGCTGCGCGAATCGGCGACGTGGGCGTAGATATCGGCGAAGGCGAGCTTCATCGCCTCGATCTGCAGGTGCTGCGACTCGGCGCCGTCGACGGCCAGGGACTCGATGTCGAAGTGGCGGAGGATGCCGAGCGCGACCAGCGCGGCGATGCCCTGGCCGTTGGGCGGGATCTCGTGCAGGCGGTGGCCGTAGGCGTCGATGCCGATCGGCTCGACCCATTCCGGCGTGAACGACGCGAAATCGCTCGCCGTCATCGCGCCGCCGTTGGCGCGCGCGTGCGCCTCGGCGGCGGCCGCGATCTCGCCGCCGTAGAACGCGGCGCCGCGCGTCTTGGCGATCGCCTTCAGCGCGCGCGCCGCGGCCGGGAAGGCGAAGCGCTCGCCGACCTCGGGCGGGCGGCCGTGCGGCAGGAACGCCTCGGCCCAGCCGGGCAGCGCGCCGAGCAGCGGCGCCGCCGCCACCCATTTCTGCTGGACGATGATCGGCACCGCGTAGCCTCGCTCGGCGACCTCGATCGCGGGCGCGAGCAGGTCGGCGAACGGCAAGCTGCCGAAGCGCTCGGCGAGCGCGACCCAGGCGGCGACGGCGCCGGGGACGGTGACCGAATCCCAGCCGCGCACCGGCGGACGGGTCGCGTCGGCGCCGTGCTTGCGACGGAAGTACTCCGGCGTCCACGCCGCCGGCGCCGGGCCCGAGGCGTTGAGGCCATGCAGCTTCTTGCCGTCCCAGAGGATGCAGAACGCGTCCGAGCCGAGGCCGTTGCTGCACGGCTCGACGACGGTCATGACCGCCGCCGCGGCGATCGCGCCGTCGACGGCGTTGCCGCCCTGCTGGATCATGCGCAGCCCGGCCTGGGCGGCGAGCGGATGCGAGGTCGAGACGATGTTGCGTGCGAAGACCGGCACGCGCGTCGACGGGTAGGCCGTCTTCCAGTCGAAGTTCATCCGCGCATTGTGCTGCGGCTGCCGCGAATCAGTCTTCCGAGAAGGCGACCTCGCGCTTCTGCCGGATCGACGGCAGCGTGACGATGACGATCAGCAGCGCCGCGGCGATCAGCAGGCCCGACGAGAGCGGCCGCGTCACGAACGTGCTCCAGTCGCCGCGCGAGAGCAGCAGCGCCCGGCGCAGGTTCTCTTCCATCATCGGCCCGAGGATGAAGCCGAGCAGGAGCGGCGCCGGCTCGACGCTCAGCTTGTAGAAGAGGTAGCCGATGAACGCGAACAGCGCCGTCAGGTAGACATCGAAGGTGCTGTTGCTGAGGGTGTAGACGCCGATGCAGCAGAAGAGCGTGATCGCCGGGAAGAGGAAGCGATAGGGCACCGTCAGCAGCTTGATCCACATGCCGATCAGCGGCAGGTTCAGGATCACGAGCATCGCGTTGCCGACCCACATCGAGGCGATCAGGCCCCAGAACAGCTGCGGGTTCGAGGTCATCACCTGCGGGCCGGGCTGGATGCCCTTGATCGTCATCGCGCCGACCATCAGCGCCATCACCGCGTTGGGCGGGATGCCGAGCGTCAGCATCGGGATGAACGAGGTCTGCGCGCCGGCGTTGTTCGCCGACTCGGGCCCGGCGACGCCCTGGATCGCGCCCTTGCCGAACGGGATGCGCGGGTTGCGGACGAGCTTTTTCTCGACCGTGTACGACGCGAACGAGGCCAGCAGCGCGCCGCCGCCGGGCAGGACGCCGAGGATCGAGCCGAGCGCCGTGCCGCGCAGGACCGAAGGCCATGCCTCCATGAAGTCGCGCTTGTTCGGCCAGAGGCCCTTGACCTTGCTGGTGAAGACCTCGCGGTGCTCGGCCGGCTGGCCGAGGTTGGAGATGATCTCGCCGAAGCCGAACACACCCATCGCGATCACGACGAAGCCGATGCCGTCGGTGAGCTCGGGGACGTCGAAGCTGTAGCGCGCCTGGCCCGAGATGACGTCGGTGTTGATCTGCGCCAGCAGCAGGCCGAGGATGATCATCGCGATCGCCTTGATCAGCGAGCCCGAGGCCAGCACGACCGCGCCGACCAGGCCCAGCACCATCAGCGAGAAGTATTCGGCCGGGCCGAACTTGAACGCCAGCTCGGTGAGCGGCGGGGCGAAGGCGGCGATGATGATCGTGCCGACGCA
>DASYKC010000087.1:0-8635 GCA_035995885.1 Caldimonas sp.
GCTCGGCGTGGACCTCGACGTCGCCGTCGGGGCCGTGCCGCAGCCAGCACACGGCGCCCTTCTTCAGCGACCAGCCGGCGTCGTCGTCGCCGGCGGCGCGCGCCGCCGCTTCGCCGAGCGTCGGCTGGTGGCCGACGACGAGGACCGCGTTGCCGCCGTCCGGCCAGCCGGCGGCGGCGAGCAGCGCCGCGGCGCTCCCGCCCGAGCCGATCGCAGCGACCGTCGTCGCCGGACGGCCGAGCGCGGCGACGGTCTGCTGACAGCGCAGCGCCGGGCTCGCGAGGATGCGCGTCGCGGGCGGCAGGCGGGTCGCGAGCCACGCCGCCATTCGCGCCGCCTGGGCCCGGCCGCGCGCGGTCAGGGCGCGGCGCAGGTCGTCGCCGCCGCGCCCGTCTTCGGCCTCGGCGTGGCGCCAGAGAATGAGGTCCATCGTCAGTGTCCCGCGTCGTAGCGCCGGATCAGCGCCTGCTGCGCCGAGAGGGCGCCGCTTCCGGCACGATGGTACGTGCCGTCGCTGCGCAGCAGCCAGGCGTCCTGGGTGTCGTTCAGGTAGGGCACGAGGCATTCGTCGATAACGCGCTGGCGCAGCGCCGGGTCGCGCACCGGCCACGCGACCTCGACCCGGCCGAACATGTTGCGGCCCATCCAGTCGGCGCTCGAGAGATAGACCGCCTCGTCGTCGGCGCCGTCGCCCCAGCGGAAATAGGCGACGCGCGAATGCTCGAGGAAGCGGCCGACGATCGAGCGGACGCGGATGCGGTCGGTGACGCCGGCGATGCCAGGCGGCAGGATGCAGGCGCCGCGGACGATCAGGTCGATCTCCGCGCCGGCCTTGCCGGCGGCGACGAGCGCCTCGATCAGCGGCACGTCGGTGAGCGCGTTGATCTTGACGACGATTCGCGCCGTCCGCCCGGCCGCGGCGGCCTCGGCGACGCGCGCGACGTGGGCGAGCATCTGCCGGTGCAGGGTGAACGGCGCCTGCAGCAGGATGCGCAGCGGCCGCGTCCGGCCCAGGCTCGCGAGCTGCTGGAAGACGGCGTCGACGTCGGCGGTGATCTCGGCGTCGTCGCTGAAGTAGCCGAGGTCGGTGTACTGACGCGCCGTCGACGGGTTGTAGTTGCCGGTCGAGAGGTGGGCGTAGCGCTTCAGGCCGTCCTTTTCGCGCCGCGTCACGAGCAGGAGCTTGGCGTGCGTCTTCAGGCCGACGACGCCGTAGACGACCTGGGCGCCGACCGCCTCGAGCCGCTCGGCCCAGTTGATGTTGGCCTCCTCCTCGAAGCGCGCCTTCAGCTCGACGACGGCCATCACTTCCTTGCCGCGCCGCGCCGCCTCGATCAGGAGGTCGATCAGCGGCGAGACGCTGCCGGCGCGGTAGATCGTCTGCTTGATGGCGAGGACGTCGGGATCGTTGACCGCCTCGCGCAGGAAGCGGATGACCGGATCGAACGACTCGAACGGGTGGTGGACGAGGAGCGCGCCGCGCCGGATCCGGTCGAACATCGGCTGCCCGCGCCGCAGCGTCGCCGGCGGCGCCGGCTCGAACGGCGGAAAGCGCAGCGCCGGCGCGTCGGCCAGGTCGATCAGCTCGTTCATGCGGACCAGGTTGACCGGCCCGTTGACGCGATAGAGCGCCAGCGCGGAGAGGCCGAACTGCTGGAGCAGGAACTGCGACAGCTCGGGCGGGCAGGTGCTCACCACCTCGAGCCGGACCGCCTCGCCGAAATGGCGCGTCGTCAGGCCCGAGCGCAGCGCCTGGCGCAGGTTGGTGACGTCGGCATCGACCTCGAGGTCGGAATCGCGCGTGATGCGGAACTGCGAGAACGCCTCGACCTCGCGTCCGGGAAAGAGCGAGCCGAGATGAGCGCGGATCACGCTCGTCAGCAGCACGAACGACTGGCCCTTCCTGCCGCGCGCGCGCGGCAGCTCGATCACGCGCGGCAGGACGCGCGGCACCTTGACGATGGCCACCGTGTTGCGGCGCCCGAACGCATCCTTGCCGGCGAGTCGGGCGATGAAATTGAGCGACTTGTTGGCGACCTGCGGGAACGGATGCGACGGATCGAGCCCGACCGGCACCAGCAGCGGCCGGACCTCGGCCTCGAAGAAGGCGCTGACCCAGCGCCGCTCGGCGCCGTTGCGGTCGGCGTGGTTGAGGATGCGGATGCCGCGCTCGGCGAGCGCCGGCATCACCTCGTCGTTGAAGACCGCGTACTGCTCGTCGAAGAGCGCGTGCGCGTCGGCGGCGAGCGCCTCGATGTCGGCCGGGGTGGTGCCGCTGTCAGGGCGCCGCGACGCCTCGATGCAATCGGCGAAGCGGACCTCGAAGAACTCGTCGAGGTTCGACGAGACGATGCAGACGTAGCGCAGCCGCTCGAGCAGGGGCACGTCGGCGCGGCGCGCCTGCGCGAGGACGCGCCGGTTGAACTCGAGGACCGCGCGTTCGCGGTTGAGCAGGGGCGGCATCGCCACGGTGGCCGCGGCGACGGGCGAAGTCATCCCTCAGTGTAGGAGCCTCATTGCGACACTTTCGTGACAAGGGGCGCCGTGACGGCGACGGCGCGGGCGCTGCCCGGCCCACGGCCGGGCCCGCCCCGGCACTAGCGCGCGTCGGTGCTCATCAGCTCGCCGAAGAGCTGCCACTGGGTTCCGGTGAACTTTTGCAGCTGCGCCTGCTGCGCCGGGAAGAAGTCGGTCGGGCTCGTGTTGAGCTCCATGCCCGGCAGCAGCAGCGGCAGCTTGAAGTGCTTCAGGTTGGCCGCCTGGCGCATGACGTTCTCGCGCGTCAGGTCGTTGCCGCACTGCTTCAGGATCTGCGTCATGACCTGCGCCGCCAGATAGCCGTACAGGTTGCTCGTGTCCTTCGGGTCGCCTTCGCGGTAGTAGCGGCCCATGAAGGCGCGCCACTCGAGCATCGCCGGGTCGTCCTTCCACTGCGGGTCGTTCTGGTCCTTGTAGTAGGCGACGCTGATCAAGCCGACCGCCTTCTCGACGCCGGCCGGCACGAGCACGGAGCCGATCGAGGCGCTCACGTTGTTGAGGAAATGCAGCGGCTTCCATCCGGAATCGAACGCCTTGCGCACCGCCTGCGCGCCGAACTTGGGCGTCGTGATGTCGATGAAGGTGTCGGCGCCCGAACCCTGCAGCGTGAGGATCTGCGAATCGATCGTGGGGTCGGTGACCTCGTAGGTGGCCTCCTTGACGACCATCTTGGCGTAGGCGGCGCCTAGGCCGTCCTTGACGCCCTTCAGCACGTCCTTGCCGTAGTCGTCGTTCTGGTAAAGGATCGCGACCTTCGCGTCGGGCTTGTTCTTCAAGAGCCACTTGGCGTAGATCTGGCCCTCGGACTGGTAGCTGAGGTTGAAGCCCATCGTCCAGGGATAGTCCTTCGGGTCGCCCCACTTGGTCGCGCCGGTCGCGAGCAGCAGGTGCGGCACCTTCTTGGCGTTGACGTACTTGTGGATCGCCGAGTTGCTCGGCGTGCCGAGCGTCTGGAAGAGCGCGAGGACCTCGTCCTGCTCGACCAGGCGGCGCACCTGCTCGACCGCCTTCGGCGGGCTGTAGCCGTCGTCGAGGCTGATCAGGTTGACCTTGCGGCCGTTGATGCCGCCGTTCTCGTTGATCATCTTGAAGTAGGCCTGCTCGACCTTGCCGATCGTGCCGTAGGCCGAGGCCGGGCCGCTGTACGGCATCGTCTGGCCGAGCTTGATCTCGGTGGCCGATGCGCCCGGCCCGTACTTGGCGGCCTGCGCCGAGGCGTTCGGTGCGGCGAAGGCGGCGCCGAGGGCGAGCGCCAGGGCGGCGCGGCGGCCGATGCGAATGTGGGTCGGGTTCATGTCTCGCTCCGTGGGTTGAAAGGGGGCTCGAAAGTCTGCGCCTGGCGCGGCGTCCGGCGCGCGAGCCGCGCTCGCGCCAGGCGCAGAAAACCGGCGACGCCGGTCGGCATCGCGTACATGAAGGCGATCAGGACGACGCCGTAGAGTGCCCAGGGCGCCGCCTTCGAGATCTGGTCGGCGATGTTGGGAATGAACTGGATGAACACGGCGCCGAAGAAAGCTCCGGAGATCGACGCCAGCCCGCCGATGACGACGCCGACGAGCAGGCTGATCGACAGGAAGAAGCCGAACGAATCGGGCGCCACGAACTGGATCGCGATGGCGCCGAGCGCGCCGGCCGCCCCGGTGTAGAGGGCGGAGACGCCGAACGTCAGCGACTTCACGAGGGAAGTATTGACGCCCATCGCCTGTGCCGCAATGGGTTGATCCCGGATCGCCACCATCGCCCGGCCGATCCGGCCGCGCAGCAGGTTCCAGCCGACGACGAAGAAGACGACGACCCAGGCGAGGGTGAAGAAGTAGAGCCATTGATCCTGGGACAGACCGCTCCAGGCCGGCGCGTCGGGCTTGACGATGACGATGCCCTGTGAGCCGCCGGTCCAGTGGGCGAGCCTCTCGTGCTTGAGGATCTGCGGCATGGCGACGCCGAGCGCGAACGTCGCCAGGGCGAGGTAGAGGCCCTCGAGACGCAGCGCCGGCAGGCCGAAGAGGAAGCCGAAAACGAAGCAGACGGCACTGGCGACCGGGATCGTCGCCCAGTACGGCGCGCCGGCCTTGTCCATCAGGATCGCCGCGGTGTAGGCGCCGATCGCGTAGAAGGCGCCGTGGCCGAGCGAGATCTGGCCGTTGTAGCCGGTCAGCATGTTGAGGCCGAGCAACGCGATCGCGTAGGCCAGGACCAGCGTCAGCTGGAAGACGCGGTAGTTGCCGACCAAGAACGGCAGCGCGCACGCCAGCGCGAGCAGGATCGCGAGGCCGACGAGCTTGCGGCGATCGAGCCCGGCCACGCTAGACCCGAACCACGTTGATGCGGCCGAACATCCCCGACGGGCGGACGACAAGGACGCCGACGATGACGACGAGCGCCATCGTCAGCTTGAGCTCGGTCCCGATGTAGGCGCCGACGACGTTCTCGAGCACGCCGACGATGAAGCCGCCGAGAACGGCGCCGCCGGGGCTGTCGATGCCGCCGAGCAGGGCGCCGGCGAAAGCGTAGAGGAGGACGCCGCCCATCATGTTGGGCTCGAGGAAGACGGTGGGCGCGACCATCATCCCGGCGATCGCGCCGATCGCCGCCGCCAAGCCCCAGCCGAGGGCGAGCATCCAGCCGACGCGGATGCCGACGAGCCGGCTCGAGACCGGGTTCTGCGCCGCCGCGCGCATCGCCAGGCCGAGCGGCGTGAAGCGGAAGAAGACGAAGAGGAGCGCCAGGACGACGAGCGTGATCGCCATCGAGCCGAGCTCGTGCGACGAGACGTACGAGTTGCCGAAGAGGGGCGCGGCCGGGAACGGGCTCGGGAACGGCTTGATCGTGTAGGTGAAGATCCAGCCGGCGAGGCTGTTGAAGATCACCAGCAAGGCGATGAAGACGATGACGATGACCAGGATCGGCGAGTTCTCGACCGGCCGGATGACGATGCGCTCGAGCGCGACGCCGACAACGAACGCGGTCGCGACGGTGATCGCGAAGGCGCCCCAGTACGGCACGCCCGCCTGCATCAGCGCCCACGCGAAATAGGTCGCGAACATCGCCATCTCGCCCTGCGCGAAGTTCACCAGGTGGGTCGCCTGGTAGATCATGACCAGCGCCAGGGCGACGCTGGCGTAGATGCCGCCGGTGGCGAGGCCGGAGAGGATCTGGTGCAGGAAGAGGTCCATCGGCGCGGCTCGCTTCCCTCAGTAGCCGAGGTACGAGCGGCGGATCGACTCGTCGCTGCGGATCGTCTCCGCCGGCCCCGACATGACGACGCGGCCGGTCTCGAGCAGGTAGGCGTGGTCGGCGAGCGCGAGCGCCATCGCCGCGTTCTGCTCGACCAGCAGCATGCCGATCTTCTCGCTCTCGTTGATGACGCGGAGGATCTCGAACAGCTGCTGGACGATCAGCGGCGCCAGGCCGAACGACGGCTCGTCGAGGAGGAGGAGGCGCGGCCTCAGCATCAGCGCCCGCGACACGGCGAGCATCTGCTGCTCGCCGCCCGACAAGGTGCCGGCCTGCTGGCGGCGGCGCTCCCTCAGGCGCGGGAAGTGGGCGTACATGCGCTCGCAGTCGGCGCCGATCTCGGCGCGGTCCTTGCGCGTGTGCGCGCCGAGGCGCAGGTTCTCCTCCACGGAAAGGTGCATGAACGTGCCGCGGCCGTCGGGAACATGGGCGACGCCGCGGCGGACGATCGCTTCGGTCGCCTGGCCGTCGATGCGAACGCCGGCGAGGCGCACCTCGCCGCTCGTCCGGATCATGTTGCAGACCGCGCGCAGCAGCGTCGTCTTGCCGGCGCCATTGGCGCCGAGGATCGCCGTGATGCCGCCCTCGGCGACGGCGAAGTCGATGCCGTGCAGGACGCGCGTCGGCCCGTATTGCGCCGCCAGGCCGCGCACCTCGAGCAAGGCGACGCCCGCCGCCTCGCTCACGCCGCGACTCCGAGATACGCCTTGACGACGTCGGCGTCGCCCTGCACCTCGGCAGGCGTGCCATCGGCGATCTTCCTGCCGAAGTCGAGGGCGACGACGCGGTCGGAGATGCGCATCACCATGTTCATGTGGTGCTCGACGAGGAGCATCGTCAGGCCGAGCTCGGCGCGGATCCGGCGCAGCAGCGCCATGAGCGTCTCGACCTCCGAGTGGTTGAGGCCGCCGGCCGGCTCGTCGAGGAGCAGCAGCTTCGGCTCGCTCGCCAGGGCGCGGCCGAGCTCGACGCGTTTCTGCGTGCCGAACGGCAGGTCCATCACCGCGACGTCGGCATGGGCCTCGAGATCGAGCAGCGCGAGCAGGCGGTCGACGGCGCCGCCGAGCTGCCGCTCCTCGCGCCGCACCGCCGGCAGGCGCAGCGCGTTTGCGACGTAGCCGGTGCGCGTCCGCGCATGGCCGCCGAGCAGGACGTTCTCGCGCACGCTCATCGACCGGAACAGCGCCAGGTTCTGGAACGTGCGGCCGATGCCGAGCGCGGCGATGCCGTGCGGCGGCGTCTCGAGCAGCGACCGGCCTTCGAAGGCGATCCGGCCGTCGCTGAACGCGTAGAGGCGCGACAGGCAGTTGAACATCGTCGTCTTGCCGGCGCCGTTCGGGCCGATGAAGCCGACGATGTGGCCGGCGGCGACCGAGAAGGAAATCCGGTCGAGCGCGACGATCCCACCGAAGCGGACCGACACATTCTCGACCTCGAGCAAGGGCTGAGCGATGGGTGCCTCGGGGTGGCAAGCTGCGAATGGGCGCACGATAGGGCGCCGGGCCGAGAAAGGAACGAGGCTTTGCCCTAGTGGCAACCCCTCGGGTCTCGGGGGGTCGACTCGGAGGGCGGACGCTAGTGCGCCTCGTCCCAGTTGGCGCCGACGCCGACCTCGGCGACCAGCGGCACGGCGAGCGTCGCGACGCCGGCCATGATGCGCGGCACCGCCTCGCGCGCCCAGTCGAGCTCGGCGTCGGGGACCTCGAAGACGAGCTCGTCGTGGACCTGCATGATCATCCGCGTCGCCCGCCCTTCGCGATCGAGCGCGTCCTGGACCGCGATCATCGCCAGCTTGACGAGGTCGGCGGCGGTGCCCTGCATCGGCGCGTTGATCGCCTGCCGCTCGGCGGCGCTCTTGCGCGGCCCGGGCTTTCGAATCTCGGGCAGGTGGACGCGCCGGCCGAACAGCGTCTCGACATAGCCGCGCTCGAGCGCCGCTGCGCGCGTCTCGTCCATGTAGCGCTTGACCCCCGGGTAGCGCGCGAAGTAGCGCTCGATGTACGCAGTCGCGGCGCTGCGCTCGATGCCGAGGTTGGCGGCGAGGCCGAACGCGCTCATGCCGTAGATGAGGCCAAAGTTGATCACCTTGGCGTAGCGCCGCTGCTCGTGCGAGACCTCGGGCACGGCCACCGCGAAGACCTCGGCGGCGGTCGCGCGGTGGATGTCGATGTTGCCGCCGAAGGCGGCGAGCAGGCCGGCGTCGGCCGAGATGTGGGCCATGATCCTGAGCTCGATCTGCGAGTAGTCGGCCGAGAGGATGACGGCGCCTTCGGGGGCGATGAACGCCTCGCGGATGCGCCGGCCCTCGGCCGTCCGGATCGGGATGTTCTGCAGGTTCGGATCGTTGCTCGACAGCCGCCCGGTGACGGCGACCGCCTGCGCGTACGTCGTGTGGACGCGCCCGGTGCGCGGGTTGACCATCAGCGGCAGCTTGTCGGTGTACGTGCCTTTCAGCTTCGACAGGCTCCGGTGCTCGAGGAGCTTTCCCGGCAGCGGGTAGTCGGCGGCGAGCTCCTGCAGCACGTCCTCGTCGGTCGACGGCGCGCCGCTCGCGGTCTTCCGGCCGACCGGCAGGCCGAGCTTGCCGAACAGGATCTCGCCGATCTGCTTCGGGCTGCCGAGGTTGAACGGCTGGCCGGCGATGTCGAACGCTTCCTGCTCGAGCGCGGCCATGCGCTCGGCGAGCTCCTGGCTCTGCGCCGCGAGCAGCACCGAATCGATCGGCACGCCGGTGCGCTCGATCCGGCCGAGCACCTGCGAGGTCGGCATCTCGATGCGCTGGTAGACGTCGGCGAGGCCGGGCTCGGCCTCGATCTGCGGCCAGAGCGCCTGGTGCACGTGCAGCGCCAGGTCGGCGCCCTGG
>DASYKC010000088.1:0-10785 GCA_035995885.1 Caldimonas sp.
CCCCCCCCCCCGCGCTCCTGCATCATGTTGCCCATGCCGACGCCGCGCTCGACGATCTGGAAGCAGTTCGACTGCTGGACGATCGTCCGGATCACCGCGGTCGGCGAGCCGAGGCCGTAGCGCTGCAGGTTCTGGCCGATCTGGCTCTGCGGCTCGACGACGGCGAGCGTGCCCTTCGGCGCATCGCAGCGCTCGAGCTGGTCGTTCGCGCCTTGCGACTGGCCGTTCGGGCCGGCGCCGCCGGTGGCGAGCGAGCCGCCCTTGCCGAGCGTCGTCTGCGCGGAGACAGCGCCGGCGGCCAGGGCGAGCGTGGAGAGAACGAGGGTGAGTTTCAGTGCCATGGGGTCCTCCTTCGAATGAGTGATTGTTTCTCGGGCGGCGCCAAGCTCAACCGAGCGGGCCGTGCTTGTCGGCCTCGGACGTGAACGAATCGGCGTAGAACTCGTCGTCGGGCAGGCCGCAGCGGGCGATGAAGTCGCGCCGGGCCGACTCGACCATGATCGGCGCGCCGCAGGCGTAGACCTGCTGCTCCATCAGGTTCGGGAAGTCGTGCATCACCGCCTGGTGGACGAATCCGGTGCGGCCGTGCCAGTCGTCCTCGGGCCGGGCTTCCGAGAGCACGGGGACGTAGCGCAGGTGAGCCATCTTCTTGGTCGCTTCCTCGGCCCAGTCGTTGAGGTAGAGGTCGGCCTTGCTGCGCGCGCCCCAGTAGAGAACGGCCTTCCGCTCGCTGCCCTTCCAGATCATGTGCTCGATGATCGCCTTGATCGGCGCGAAACCGGTGCCCGAGGCGAGCAGGATGATGGGCTTTTCCGAATCCTCGCGCAGGAAAAAGCTGCCGAACGGCCCTTCGACGCGCAGGATCTCCTTTTCCTTCATCGCCCCGAAGACATGGTCGGTGAACTTGCCGCCGGGCAGATGGCGGATGTGGAGCTCGACCTGCGGCTTCTCCACGATCGTGTGCGGCGCATTGGCCATCGAGTAGCTGCGTCGCGACCCGTCGCGCAGGATGAACTCGATGTACTGGCCGGCGCGGTACTGGAACAGGTCGTTGGCGGGCAGCTGCAGCCTGACGATCGCCACGTCGGAGGCGGGTCGGTCGATCGACAGGACGCGGCTCGGCAGCTTCCTGATCGCGAACTCGCCGGCGCCGGGCACGGTCCGCGCCTCGAGGACGATGTCGGTCTGCGGCGCCGCCTGGCAGGTGAGGACGAGGCCGGCGACTTCCTCCTCGTGGCTGAGCGCCTTCTGCTGATGCGCGCCGTGGATGACGCGGCCTTCGAGCATGCGGCACTTGCACGAGCCGCAGGCGCCGTCGCGGCAGCCGTACGGCAGGCCGACGCCCTGGCGGATGGCGGCCTGCAGGATCGGCTCGTCGCGCTCGACGCTGAAGGTCTTGCCGCTCGGCTGGACGGTGACGGTGAAAGGCATGGGGACTCGTGGAGCGACGCAGGCGCGTGGCCTAGACTCGGCCCGCGATTTTGCCCGCTCGCGCCGAGCTTCCGCCGAAGGGCTTGCCGGCGCGAGGCGAGCGTCCCTCCCACCGTGCCTGACCGACCGACCCGCTTCAAGAGACCGGTGCTGCTGATCGTCGGCTGCGGCGACGTCGGGCTGCGCGTCGCCCGCCTCCTCGCCGGCCGCTGGCGCGTGCTCGCGCTGACGTCGAGCCCGGCACGGATCGGCGAGCTGCGCCGCGCCGGGATCCGGCCGCTGCACGGCGATCTCGACGAGCCGGCGACGCTCTCTCGGCTCGCCGGTCTCGCCGACGCGGTGCTGCACCTCGCGCCGCCGCCGGCGAGCGGACCGATCGATCCGCGGACGCGCCGGCTCGTCGCTGCGCTGGCGCGATCGCCGCGCCTGCGCCGCCTCGTCTACGGCTCGACCAGCGGCGTCTACGGCGACCGCGGCGGCGCGCGCACCGACGAGACCGCGCCGCTGCGGCCGGCGACCGCGCGGGCGCAGCGCCGCGTCGACGCCGAGAACCGGCTGCGTCACTTCGGCCGCGCTCACGGCGTCACGGTGACGCTGCTGCGCATCCCCGGCATCTACGCGCTCGATCGCGCCGGCGGCGATCCGCGCGAGCGCGTCTTGCGCGGCACGCCGGTGCTCGCCGGCGCCGACGACGTCCACACCAGCCACATCCACGCCGACGACCTCGCGCGCGCCTGCGTCGCCGCCTTGCATCGCGGCCGGCCGCAGCGCGCCGTCAACGTCGCCGACGACACCGATCTGCGCATGGGCGACTACTTCGATCTCGTCGCCGATCGCTTCGGCCTCGCCCGGCCGCCGCGCCTGGCGCGCGCCGACGCCGCAGCGCTGCTCTCGCCGCTGCAGATGAGCTTTCTCGGCGAGTCGCGGCGGCTCGTCAATCGGCGCATGAAGCGCGAGCTCGGCGTCGTGCTGCGCCACCCGACCGTCGCCGACGGGCTCGGCCGCGTAGGCGTCGCAGGCGAGGCGCCGGGTGACGCGGGTGACAATCGACGCCGGCCCGACCCCGATCGAGGAAACATCCTATGAACCGCCCGTCGCCGCGTCGAACGCCGTGGCCGGCCCAGTGCTTTTCCGACTGCGGCAACGTCAGCGCCGCATGAAGGTCCTGCTGGCGACGCAGCCGATGCCGGCGCAGGTGTTCATCGACGCGATCCGCGCCCGCGCGCCCGAGCTCGACCTCGTCGAGTACCGTTCTTCCTCGAGCGATGCGGAGCTCGGCGACGTCGACGTCGTCCTCGGCTGGCAGATGCCGCCCGGGTTGCCGTCGCGGCTGCCGCATGCCCGCTGGGTCTGCTCGGTCGCGGCCGGCGTCGAAAAGCTGATCACGCCCGACCTCGCGCCGCACGTCCGCGTCTCGCGCATCGTCGATCGCGAGCAGGCGGCCGGCATCGCCCAGTTCGTCGTCGCGATGGCGCTGCGTCACGCCCGCGACCTGGCCCGCTACGAGGTGCAGCAGCGCGAACGCGACTGGTCGCGGCGGCCGCTGCCGATGGCGCGCCACAGCGTCGGCGTCCTCGGCACCGGTGCGATGGGCGGCGAGATCGCGGCTTGGCTCGAGCGCTGCGGCCTCGTCGTTCGCGGCTGGAACCGGCGTTCGCCGGAGTCGTTCGAGACGTTGCTCGCGGCAAGCGAGATCGTCGTCTGCGCGCTGCCGCTGACGAATGAGACCGAAGGCATCCTCGATGCGCGCGCTTTCGCACGGATGCCGCGCGGCGCCTACGTCATCAACGTCGCGCGCGGCGCGCACATCGTCGAGCCCGACCTGATCGCCGCCGTGCTGTCCGGCCACCTCAGCGGCGCCGCGCTCGACGTCCAGCGGCGCGAGCCGCTGCCACCCGACGATCCGCTCTGGTCGGTGCCCGGGATCACGATCACGCCGCACATCGCCGCCCAGCCGTCGACCGAAACGATCGCCGACCAGTTCGTCGCCAGCGTTCGCGCGCTCGCGCGCGGCGAGCCGCTCGCCAACGAAGTCGACCGCTCTCGCGGCTACTGAGCCGCATTCAAGCGGCCCCGACGGGGCCGTCCCCTCCCTCCCGGAGGGAGGGGCTGGGGAGGGAGCCGTCCTGCCGGCGCAGCCGCGGGGAATGACCGGCCGACCGGCCGGTCACACCCCCCGCGGCCGGCTCAACGTCGACATCCGGTCGATCGCGTGCACCGACAGGCGGATCGTCTCGTCGTTGCGGCGGATCTCGAGAAGGACGTCGCGATCGGGACGATCGCCGCGCCAGAGCGCGTGGTACATCGATGCCAGGTCGGCGACGCCGACGCCGTCGACGGCGACGATGATGTCCTGCGGCAGCAGGCCCGCTGCTTCGGCCGGGCTCTCGGGCGAGAGGCGGACGACGTGGACCTGGCCGCCGACCTCGACGCAGTTGAGGCCGAGCCAGGCGCGGCTGCTGCCGCGCGAGCTGCCTTGGGCGCGCATCTCGGCGAGGATCGGCTTCAGCAGATCGACCGGGACGAACATGTTGCCGCGCAGCGCCGGGCCGTTGCTGCCGGCGGCGTTGCCGACGACCAGCGAGCCGACGCCGACCAGTTCGCCGTCGGCATTGAAGAGGCCGGCGCCGCTGTGATCGGTGCGCACCGGCGCCGTGAACATCGCGTCGTCGATGTGGTATTCCCAGTAGCCCGAGAACGGCCGGCGCGAGACCATCCGCGCGACGGTCAGGTCGCGATCGTCGCCGCCGCTCGCGAAGAGGAGCGGCTCGTCGGTCGCGACCGCGGCCGAGACGCCGAGCGGCACCGGCGCGATGCCGAGCGGCGCGAGCGCCTGGACCAGGCCGAAGCCCGATGCCTGGTCGTAGGCGACGACGCGGGCCGGCACGTGGCGGCCGTCGACGGCGACGAGGTCGACCTGGTCGGCTTCGAGGATCAGGTAGCCGATCGTCAGCACCAGGCCGTCGTCGCCGATGAGGACACCCGAGCCCTGACGTTCCTTGCCGAGCGTCGCGATCGAGCGCGCGTCGTCGACCGCCGTCACCTCGAGGCCGAGCACCGCGGCGTTGGCGCGCGCCAGCGCCTCCTTGTGCGCTTCGAGGCGGGCGAGGGTGGCGCGCACCTGCAGCGTCGGCTCCGACGTCGGCTCGGCGGCGCTCGCGGCGCCGGCGATCAGCATCGCGGCGCCGACGAGCAGCGCCGAGCAGCGACGCCAGCGAAAGCCGGGATGGCGGTCGAGACCGGGGAAGGACCGAGACGATGGCGCCGGGTTCATGATGCCTCCGCGAGCTGCAAGCACAGCATGAGCCTATGCAAGCGGCGTGCGCGCGTCAGGGACATTTTCCCGATGCGCGGGCGTCAGCGTCTGCCGAACGGCGCCTGGCCGCGCCAGTAGCGCAGGGTGAGCAGGCCGCCGAGCATGCCGCCGAGGTGGGCGAAGTGGGCGACGCCGGAATTGAGCACGTAGGCGCCCTGGTAGAGCTCGATCAGGCCGTACAGCGCGACCAGGTACTTGGCCTTCATCGGGATGACGAAGAAGAGCAGGATGATCCGGTTCGGAAAGATCATCGCGAACGCCAGCAGCAGGCCGAAGAGGCCGCCGGAGGCGCCGATCGTCGGCGCGGTCGAGCCGAGCAGGGCATTGACGATGAGCTGCGTCAGCGCCGCGGCGATGACGCTCGCGGTGTAGAACTGGATGAAGCGCTTCTGGCCCCAGACCTGCTCGAGCTCGCCGCCGAACATCCAGAGGCCCAGCATGTTGAAGAACAGGTGGTTGAAGCTGCCGTGCAGGAAGGCGTAGGTGAGGATCTGCCACGGCCAGAAGCCGGAGCCCAGCGGCCAGAGCGCGAACGACGAGAGCAGCCCCGGGCCGAGCAGCTCGCCGAGGAAGAAGACGGCGACGTTGGCGAGCAGGAGCGCCTGCGTGACGGGAGGAAGCGGCAGCATGCAGGCGAATCCTGACGATGGCGATGGACAGCTAGTCTACGGCCCGTATGGCAAACTGCCCGCCTGCTGCTGCACCGGCCTCGGTGGCGAAATTGGTAGACGCGCGGGACTCAA
The DNA here is from genome assembly GCA_035995885.1 of Caldimonas sp. Lineage (GTDB taxonomy): Bacteria > Pseudomonadota > Gammaproteobacteria > Burkholderiales > Burkholderiaceae_C > Schlegelella_A. The sequence continues at coordinate 5,491 of DASYKC010000088.1, forward strand.
AATCCCGTTCCGCGAGGAGTGTCGGTTCGATTCCGACCCGAGGCACCAGGCGCGCTGCCGACCTTTTCCATGAGCGACTCTCCGCCGACCTATCCGACGATCGAGGACGTGATCGGCGCCACGCCGATGGTCCGCCTGGTGCGCCTGCCGGGCGCCGACAACGTCGCGCGCGGCAACGTCATCCTCGGCAAGCTCGAGGGCAACAACCCGGCCGGCTCGGTCAAGGACCGGCCTGCCATCAGCATGATCCGGCGCGCCGAGGAGCGCGGCGACATCAGGCCGGGCGACACCCTGATCGAGGCGACCTCGGGCAACACCGGCATCGCCCTGGCGATGGCGGCGGCGATCCGCGGCTATCGCATGCTGCTCGTCATGCCCGAGGACCTGAGCGTCGAGCGCGCGCAGACGATGAAGGCGTTCGGCGCCGAGCTCATCCTGACGCCGCGCTCGGGCGGCATGGAGTACGCGCGCGATCTCGCGACGCAGATGGAAAAGGACGGCAAGGGCCGCGTCCTCGACCAGTTCGCCAACCCCGACAACCCGCGCATCCACTACGAGACGACCGGCCCGGAGATCTGGAAAGACACCGGCGGGCGGATCACGCACTTCGTCAGCGCGATGGGAACGACCGGAACGATCACCGGCGTCTCGCGCTTCCTGAAGGAGAAGAACCCGGCGGTGCGGATCATCGGCGCGCAGCCGAACGAGGGCTCGCGAATTCCCGGCATCCGCAAGTGGCCGCAGGAGTACCTGCCGAAGATCTACGACCCGAAGACGGTGGACGAGATCGTCCTCGTCAGCCAGGTCGACGCCGAGGAGGTGACCCGGCGCCTCGCCCGCGAGGAAGGCATCTTCGCCGGCATCTCGGCGGCCGGCGCGTGCTGGGTCGCGTTGCAGATCGCCGCAAGAATCGAGAACGCGACGATCGTTTTCGTCGTCTGCGATCGCGGCGATCGCTATCTCTCGACCGGCGTCTTTCCGGCATGAGCGCGCCTTACCAGACGCGCTTCTGCGTCAACTGCGCGACGGCGCTGGCGCCGATCTCGGTCGAGGAGGACGGCGGCGCGAAGACGCGGCTGCGCTGCCCGGCATGCGGCTGGACGCACTGGAACAACCCGACGCCGGTCCTCGCCGCCGTCATCGAGCTCGTCGATCGCGACGGCCAGATCCTGCTCGCGCGCAACGCCGCCTGGCCCGGCAAGTTCTACGGCCTCATCACCGGCTTCATGGAAGCGGGCGAAACGCCCGAGGAAGGGATCGCGCGCGAGGTCGCCGAGGAGACTTCGCTCACGGTCGAGTCGCTTTCGCTGATCGGCGTGTACGAGTTCCTGCGCATGAACCAGGTCATCATTGCCTACCATGCGGCGGCGCGTGGCGAGATCGTGCTGTCGCCCGAGCTCGTCGCCTACCGGACGTACCCACCGGCCGAGATCAATTGCTGGCCGGCGGGCACCGGGCGGGCGCTCGCCGACTGGCTGCGCTCGCGCGGCATCGAGCCGAAATGGATGGACCTGCCGCCGGGCAAGCGGGCGACCGAAATCGACGTGGACTGAAACGATGGATGCGCAGAAGGAAATCGATACCCGCGGCATGAACTGCCCCTTGCCGATCCTGAAGGCGAAGAAGGCGCTCGCCGACATGTCGAGCGGCGACATCCTCAAGGTCGTCGCGACCGATCCGGGCTCGGTGCGCGACTTCCAGGCCTTCGCGCGCCAGACCGGCAACGAGTTGCTCGAGCAGACGAGCGCGAACGACGAGTTCGTCCACTTCCTGCGCCGGCGTTGACGCCGCCCTTGTCGTCCTGAGCGACGCGAAGGATCTCTGCCTGGCGCAGGCCCGGCCTCTTCGCCGCGCTCAGAGCGACAACGACCGGAGGTAGGCGCGGAACTCGGCGCCGAGCTCCGGGTGGTCGAGGGCGAGCTCGACGTTGGCCTGCAGCCAGCCTTCCTTGCTGCCGCAGTCGTAGCGCCGCCCCTGGTAGCGGTACGCGAAGACCTTCTCGTGGCGGAGCAGGCCGGCGATGCCGTCGGTGAGCTGGATCTCGCCGCCGACGCCGCGCGGCTGGCTCGCGATCTCGTCGAAGACGCGCGCCGTCAGCACATATCGGCCGGCGACGCCGAGCCGCGACGGCGCGACCTCCGGCGCCGGCTTCTCGACGAGGTGGTCGATCTCGACCAGCCGCTCGCCGACGGCGCGGCCGGCGACGATGCCGTAGCGGCGCGTGTGCTCGGCCGGCACTTCCTGGACGGCGACGATCGAGGCCTGGAGCGCCTCGAACTGCTCGACCATCTGCGCCAGCACCGGCGGCTTGCCGATCATGAGATCGTCGGGCAGGAGGACGGCGAACGGGTGGTCGCCGACCAGATGGCGACCGCAGAGCACGGCGTGGCCGAGGCCGAGCGCCTGCGCCTGGCGCACGTAGATGCACTCCATGTCTTCGGGCTTGACGGCGCGCACGGCGGCGAGCAGCTCGGCCTTGTGCGAGCGCTCGAGCGTGTCCTCGAGCTCGAAGGTGCGGTCGAAGTGATCCTCGATCGCCCGCTTGTGGCGGCTGGTGACGAAGATCATCTCGCGCACGCCGGCGGCGTAGGCTTCCTCGACGGCGTACTGGACCAGCGGCTTGTCGACGACCGGCAGCATTTCCTTGGGCAGGGCCTTGGTCGCGGGCAGGAATCGGGTGCCCAGGCCGGCCACCGGAAAGATCGCGTGTCTGAGGGTCATTTCAGGTCGTTCATCTACTTACAATGGCGCGGAAGTCTCCAGAGATTCTGGCACGCACGGTCGCTTCAGCAGGGAAAAGGAAACGCCTCAGGTGGACCTGCTCGTCATCGATCCGATCGACGCCGAGGTGATGCAGTGGCTCGCCTCGCGGCACCGTCTCCGCTTCGCTCCCGAGCTCGCCTTCGCCCCGCGCGAGCTGCGCCGCGCGCTCTACAACGTCAGGGCAGCTATCGTGCCGTCCTCGGTCGGCATCGACGCCGAGACCCTCGATTTCGCGCCGGTGCTGAAGGCGGTCGGCCGGGTCAGCGCCGGCTCGGAGAACATCGACGTCGAGGCCTGCGAGCGGCGCCACGTCGAGGTCGTTCGCAGCCTGACGGCGAGCGCCCGTGCCGAGGCCGAGTTCGTCATCGGCGCGATGCTTTCTCTGCTGCGCCGCGTCCCGGTGCGCGCCGCCGACGGCTCGATCGCCGGCCGCGAGCTCGGCGGAACGACGATCGGCCTGGTCGGCATGCCGCCGTCGGCGCGGACGATCGCCCAGCTGCTCGCCGCCTTCGGCGTCCGCATCCTCGGCTACGACCCGGCGCTGCACGCCACCGACCCGTCGTGGGCCGACTGGCACGTCGCCCACGCCGGCCTGCGCGAGATCGTCGAGCGCGCCGACGTGCTCTGCGTCCAGCTCGATTACTTCAGCCGCTACCAGGGCCTGCTCGGCGATCGCTTCCTGCGCCACTGCAAGCCGAACCAGGTCGTCGTCAGCACGGCGCACTCGCGCCTGTTCGACGAGCTGGCGCTGGCGACGGCGTTGAGGAGCGGGCGCATTGCCGCGGCGTGGCTCGACAGCGTCGAGCCGGGCGCGCTCGACCCGCACCGGCCGCTCTACGGCATCGAGACGCTGCAGGTGACGCCGCGCGTCGCCGCGACGACGCGCGAATCGCGCCAGCGCAGCGCCTGGGCGGTGGCGCGGCGCATCGACGAGCTGCTCCAGGCGCCGTCGTCGGCGCCCGCCGACTTCAGGGCGACGATCCCAGGCGCGCTCGCTGATCTCGAAGCCGATTCACTGTCGCCGTGAAGTCGGCGACTCTTCTCTTCTCCTGATCGACCACGGCCGCCGGCGCGCGGCCGACGAAGCTGTCGTTGGCGAGCTTGGCCGTCGACTTGGCGATCTCGCCGGCGAGCCGATCGATCTCCTTCGTCAGGCGCGCCGTCTCGGCGGCGCGATCGATCTTCACGTGCAGCGCCAGCCGCGTCGCGCCGACGACGGCGACCGGCGAGTCGCTCGACGCGTCGGCGAAGCTCGCGTCGTCGGCGAACGTCGTCACTTCCGCGAGGCGGGCGAGCGACTTCAGGAGCGGCGTCGCCTCGCGCACGAACTCGGCATCGCCGATCACGTTCAGCGGCACGCGCTCGCCGGGCGGCAGGTTCATCTCGCTGCGCAGGTTGCGCGCGCTGCCGACGATCGCCTTGAGCTTGGCGATCCACTCGTCGGCCTTCGCATCGACGCGCTCGAGCTGCGCCTTCGGGTAGGGCGCGCGAACGATGCCGTGCTCGGTGCCGTCGACCTTCCTGCCGGCGACGACGGCGACGCGCTCCCAGAGCTCGGCGGTGATGAACGGCGTGATCGGATGCATCAGGCGCAGCACCGTCTCGAGGACGCGCAGCAGCGTGCGCCGGGTCGCGCGCTGCGCCGGCTCGCTGCCCGACTGCAGCTGCACCTTGGCGATCTCGAGGTACCAGTCGCAGTACTCGTCCCAGACGAACGAATAGATCGCCTGCGCGACGGCGTCGAGCCGGTACTCGGCGAAGCCCTGCGCGACCGCCGCCTCGACGCGCTGCAGCTCGCCGGTGATCCAGCGGTCGGCTTGCGAGAAGACCAGGTACTTGTGGAACGGCTGTCCGGGCGCGCACTCGGCCTTGGTGTGCTCGGCGAGGCCGCAGTCCTTGCCTTCGCAGTTCATCAGCACGAAGCGGGTCGCGTTCCAAAGCTTGTTGCAGAAATTGCGGTAGCCCTCGCAGCGTTTCGAGTCGAAGTTGACGTTGCGGCCGAGGCTGGCGAGCGAGCAGAACGTGAAGCGCAGCGCGTCGGCGCCGAAGCCGGGGATGCCGTTCGGGAATTCGGCGGCGGTGTCCTTCCTGACCCGCGGCGCCGTCTCGGGCCGGCGCAGACCCGTCGCGCGCTTCTCGAGCAGCGGCTCGAGGGCGATGCCGTCGATGAGATCGACCGGATCCAGGACGTTGCCCTCCGACTTGCTCATCCGCTTGCCCTGCGCGTCGCGAACGAGGCCGTGGATGTAGACGTCGTGGAACGGCACCTTGCCGGTGAAGTGCAGGGTCATCATGATCATCCGGGCGACCCAGAAGAAGATGATGTCGTAGCCGGTGATGAGCACCGACGACGGCAGGAAGAGCTCGAGCTCCTCGGTCTTTTTCGGCCAGCCGAGCGAGGAGAACGGCACCAGCGCCGACGAGTACCAGGTGTCGAGCACGTCGGGGTCGCGCACGAGCGTGCCGGCGTAGCCGGCGGCCTCGGCCTTCGCGCGCGCCTCGTCCTCGCTGCGGGCGACGAAGATCTCGCCG
>DASYKC010000089.1:0-8063 GCA_035995885.1 Caldimonas sp.
GGCGCGCCTCGGCCTCGCCGGTGATGCGCCCCTCGACCTCGTAGGCGGTGCACTCGTCGAACTGCATGACGATGTCGCTGTCGAGGACGCGCTGGATCTGCATGCTGACCTCGGGCGTGAGCAGCAGCTTGTCGCCGTTGATCGGCGACTGGAAGGCGACGCCCTGCTCACTCACCTTGGCATTGGCGCCGAGCGACCAGACCTGGAAGCCGCCGCTGTCGGTCAGGATCGGCCGGGGCCAGCCCTCGAAGCGATGCAGGCCGCCGAAGCTGCGCAGGACGTCGAGCCCGGGCCGCAGCCAGAGGTGGAAGGTGTTGCCGAGGATGATCTGGGCGCCCATCGCCTCGAGCGATGCGGGCGTCACGCCCTTGACGGTGCCGTAGGTGCCGACCGGCATGAAGACCGGCGTCTCGACGACGCCGTGGCGCAAGGTCATGCGACCGCGCCGCGCCAGTCCCTCGCGGGCGAGAACCTCGAACCTGAGCATCAGCGGATTGTCGCGGCCGGCGCCTGCGCCTCGCGAACGAGCATCAGGAGCGTGCGGTTGCGGTCTTCGACGACGAGGAGGCGCCCGGCCGAGTCGACGAGGACTCCTGCCGGCGCGCCCAGTGGGCGGACGTTGCGGATCGCGCCCCAGCCGTCGATCCAGGGTCGCGCCGGACCGCTCGGCCGGCCGCTGGCGTCGAGCCTGAAGCTGACGACGCGATGGCCGGCGGCGCGATAGCCGTGCCAGGCGACGACGAGCTGGCCGGCGAAGTCGTTCTTCGCGCCGGCGGGCACGGCAATCATCTGCAGCGGCGCGACATGCGCCGGCCAGAGCAGCGCCGGTGCCGCGGTCCTGGCGCAGTCGAAGCGGCCTTCGTAGCCGCGCGCCGGCTGGCGCGCGCCGACGCAGTAGGGCCAGCCGTAGTCGGCGCCGGCGCGGACGCTGTTCAGCTCTTCCGGCGGCGCGTCCTCGTCGCGGTAGTCGATCGAGTTCTCGCCCTGGAGGAGCACACCGGGCGCCGTCCAGGCGAGCGCGAGCGAGTTGCGCAGGCCGGTCGCGTACGGCTTGAACGACTGCAGCGTGAAGCCGGGGCCGCCGAGCGTCGCTTCGTAGATCGCGGCGCGCGGCCGAGCACCGGTCGCGTCGGCGCACGGCATCGGCAACACGCCGGCATCGCTTCGGCACGCGTCGCTGCTCGAGCCGACGTTGACGAACAACTGGCCGCGCGCGCCGAAGACGATCTCCTTGAGCGGATGCGCGCCGGCGGCGGGCAGGCCGTCGACGACGGTCTCGGCGACGACCGGCAGCGCGATCGGCGTGCGCCAGATGCGGCCGGCCTCGCCGACATAGACGCGCCCGTCGGCGCCGAGGGCGATGCCATGCGGACGGTCGAGCCGGGTGGCGATCACGGTCATCGCGACCGGCGCCGACGCACCGCGCGCCGGCAGCTCGAACTGCAGCAGCCGGCCGCGCCCGGGCTCCCAGCTGCCCATGTCGACCAGCCAGAAGCGGCCGGGCGCGACTTCGATGACGCGGCGTGGAAAGGCGAGGCCGCTGCTCGCGTCGGCGACGAGCGCGAGGCACCAGCCCGGTGGCACCTCGAGCGCGATGCGCGGCAGGCCGGCGCAGGTTCCGCTGGTCGCATACGACGCGGCTTCGGCCGACGGCGCGGCGACGCCGAGAGCGAGCAGCAGCGCGACCGCTCGACCGATCGCGGCAGCGACTCGCCCGCTCATGGCGATGGCGCCGCGCGCGCGAGCAGCATCGCGTCGCCGTAGCTGAAGAAGCGATAGCGCTCGGCGATCGCGTGCGCGTAGAGGGCGCGGATTCGCTCATGGCCGGCGAACGCGGCGACGAGCATCAGGAGCGTGCTCTTCGGCAGGTGGAAGTTGGTGAGGAGGAGGTCGACGACGCGAAACGGGAAGCCCGGCGTGATGAAGAGATCGGTCTCGCCCTGCGTCGGCCGCAGCGGCTCGCCTTCCGCGCCGCGCAGCGCCGCCGATTCGAGCGCACGCAGGCTGGTCGTGCCGACGGCGACGACGCGGCCGCCGCGCTCGCGCGCCCGGGCGATCGCCGCAGTCGCCGCCGCGCTGACCTCGTAGCGCTCGCTGTGCATCGCGTGCTCGGCGAGGCGAACGCTCCGCACCGGCTGGAACGTGCCGGCGCCGACGTGCAGCGTGACCGCGACGCGCTCGACGCCACGCGCGGCGAGCGCGGCGAGCAGATCGGCGTCGAAGTGCAGTGCCGCCGTCGGCGCCGCGACCGCGCCGGGCCGCGCGGCGAAGACGGTCTGGTAGCGCGCGACGTCCTCGGCCGCGTCGGCGCGCTCGATGTAGGGCGGCAGCGGCACATGGCCGTGCGCCTCGAGCAGGGCGAGCGGCTCGGACGGAAAGCGCAGGCGAAAGAGCGAGTCGTCGGCGCCGGTGCGGCCGAGCACCTCGGCGTCGAAGGCGGCGGCGAAGCGGATCACGGCGCCGACCTTCGGCGACTTGCTCGCGCGCAGCTGCGCGACGACGACGCGGTCGTCCTCGACACGCTCGACCAGCGCCTCGACCGCGCCGCCGCTCGCCTTGACGCCGAAGAGGCGCGCCTTGATCACCGCCGTGTCGTTGACGACGAGCAGGTCGCCGGCGCGCAGCAGGTCGGGAAGATCGCGGACGCGGCGGTCCTGCGCCGGCTCGGCGCGCGCGTCGAGCAGGCGCGCGGCGCTGCGCTCGGTCGCGGGATGCTGGGCGATCAGCTCGCGCGGCAGCGCGAAGTCGAAATCGCTCAGGGCCAGGGACGTCGTCATCGGAAGGCAAAATTCTCCCATGGCCTCTCCCGTGCGGCGCGAATCGAAGGCGAGCGCCGGCAGCGGGGCGGCGTCGGTGCCGGAGCAGGCGCTCGCCAAGCTCGGCCTCGTCCGCGACATCGACCTCGCGCTGCACCTGCCGCTGCGCTACGAGGACGAAACGAAGGTCGTCCCGATCGCCGCGCTGCACGACGGCGCGACCGGCCAGGTCGAAGGCGTCGTCAGCGATTCGCGCATCCAGTTCCGGCCGCGCCGTCAGCTCGTCGTCAAGATCGGCGACGACAGTGGCGACCTGGTGATGCGCTTCCTCCACTTCTATCCGTCGCAGCAGAAGACGCTCGCCGTCGGCCGGCACGTCCGCGCGCGCGGCGAAGCGCGCGGCGGCTTCTTCGGCCTCGAGATGATCCATCCGGCGTTCAAGGTCGTGACGCCCGAAACGCCGCTGCCGACCGCGCTGACGCCCGTCTATCCGAGCACGGTGCAGCTGTCGCAGGCGGTGCTGCGCAAGGCGGTCGCGGCCGGCCGCGCCCGCGCCGATCTCGACGAGCACCTCCCCGAGGGCGTCGTCCCGGCCGGTCTGCCGACGCTGCGCCAGGCGCTCGACCATCTGCACGAACCGCTGCCCGGCCTCGACGCGGCCGCGCTCGAAGACCGGTCGCATCCGGCCTGGCAGCGCCTCAAGTTCGAGGAGCTGCTCGCCCAGCAGCTCTCGCAGCTGCTCGCCCAGCGCGAGCGCCAGCGGCAGCGCGCGCCGGCGCTCGCGGCGATGCGCGGCAAGCTGCACGACCGCTTCCTCGCGACGCTGCCGTTCGAGCTGACGCGCGCGCAGCAGCGCGTCGCCGCCGAGATCGACGCCGACCTGGCGCGCGCCGTGCCGATGCACCGCCTGCTGCAGGGCGACGTCGGCTCGGGCAAGACCGTCGTCGCGGCGCTGGCGGCGGCGCGGGCGATCGACGCCGGCTGGCAGTGCGCGCTGATGGCGCCGACCGAGATCCTCGCCGAGCAGCACCTGAAGAAGCTCGTCGGCTGGCTCGCGCCGCTCGGCGTCACCGTCGCCTGGCTGACCGGCAGCAGGAAGGGCAAGAAGCGCGACGAGATGCTCGCCCAGGTCGCGTCGGGCGAGGCCGGCCTCGTCGTCGGCACGCACGCGGTGATCGAGGAGCAGGTGCGCTTCGCCCGGCTCGGCCTGGCGATCATCGACGAGCAGCATCGCTTCGGCGTGGCGCAGCGGCTGGCGCTGCGCGAGAAGCTGCACGACCAGGGCGAGCTCGAGCCGCACCTGTTGATGATGTCGGCGACACCGATTCCGCGCACCCTGGCAATGACGCTCTTCGCCGACCTCGACGTCGGCACCATCGACGAGCTGCCGCCCGGCCGGACGCCGGTCGTCACCAAGCTCTTCGCCGACACCCGCCGCGACGAGGTGATCGCGCGCATCCGCGACGAGGCGGCGCGCGGCCGACAGACGTACTGGGTCTGCCCGCTCGTCGACGAATCGGCGGCGCTCGACCTGAAGAACGCGACCGCGACCCACGCCGAGCTGTGCGAGGCGCTACCCGGCCGGATGATCGGCCTGCTGCACGGCCGCATGCCGGCGGCCGAGAAGGCGGCGGCGATGTCGCTCTTTGCCGGCGGTCAGATCGCCGTCCTGGTCGCGACGACGGTGATCGAGGTCGGCGTCGACGTCGCCAATGCCTCGCTGATGGTCGTCGAGCATGCCGAGCGCTTCGGCCTGTCGCAGCTGCACCAGCTGCGCGGCCGCGTCGGCCGCGGCACGACGGCGAGCGTCTGCGTGCTGCTCTACAGCGCGCCGCTCTCCGACACCGCCAAGGCGCGCCTGAAGGCGATGCTCGAGACCGACGACGGCTTCGAGATCTCGCGCCGCGACCTGGCGATCCGCGGCCCGGGCGAGTTCCTCGGCGCGCGCCAGTCGGGCGCGGCGCTGCTGCGCTTCGCCGACCCGGTGCTCGACGAGGCGCTCGTCGTCGAGGCGCGGCGCGGCGCCGAGCGGCTGCTGAGCGAGGACCCGGCCGCCGCCGAGCGCCACATCGACCGCTGGCTCGGCGGCCGGGCGCATTACCTGAACGCATAGCATCCGCATCGCAGCGCCCGACTGCCTCGCAGCAACGTCCATCACGGAGGATCCGATGTCACTGATCGAACGCGTCCAATCCATCCTGCTCCGACCGAAGCAGACCTGGCCGGCGATCGCCGCCGAGCCCGCCGATGTGGCGACCCTCTACGGCCGCTATGTCGCCATCCTGGCCGCGATCCCGGCGATCTGCGGCTTCATCGGCTGGACCCTGGTCGGCGGCGGCGCATTCGGCATCACGGTGCGGTTGCCGATCGCGACCGCGCTCGTGCAGATGATCGTCGGCTACCTGCTGTCGCTCGTCGCCGTCTACGTGCTCGCGCTGATCGTCAACGCGCTGGCGCCGACCTTCGGTGGCAGCAAGGACCGGATCGCGGCGCTGAAGGTCGTTGCCTACGCCAGCACCGCCGGCTTCCTCGGCGGCGTCTTTAGCCTGCTGCCGTCGCTCGCCCTGCTCGGCCTGCTCGCCTCGTTCTATTCGATCTACCTCATCTACACCGGCCTGCCGGTGCTGATGCGCTGCCCGCCCGGGAAGGCCGGCGCCTACACCGCGGTCGTCTTCGTCTGCGGCGTCGTCGCGATGATCGTCCTCGGCGCGGTGTCGTCGCTCTTCATCAACCGCGGCCCGATGGGATTCGGCGCAACGACGGTCGGCGTCCCCGCCCTTCCCGGCGCCACCGGCGGCGGCGACGTGCAGATCAAGACGCCCGACGGCGCGACGGTGACGATCAATCCTTCCGGGTTGGCCGACATGGCCAAGCGCATGGAAGAAGCGAGCAAGCGGATGGAGTCGGCGCAGAAGTCGGGCGACAGCGCCGCCGCCGGCAAGGCGATGGGCGACATCTTCGGCGCCGTCACCGGCAGCGGCAACGCCGCGCCGATCGCCGCCGCCGATCTGAAGGCGATGCTGCCGGAGTCGATCGGCGGCATGAAGCGCAACTCGATCGAGGCGCAGGGCGGCGAGGCGATGGGAATCGCCGGCTCGGGCGCGAAGGCGTCGTACGCGGCCGGCGACAAGCGCGCCGATCTGTCGATCACCGACACGGGCGGCCTCGCCGGCCTGGCGACGATGGCCGGCTGGGCCAACATGACGATGGACAAGGAGACCGACGGCAAGGTCGAGAAGGTCTACAAGGACGGCGCGCGCACGATCCACGAGGAGTACCGCAAGGACGGCAGCCACGGCGAGATGACGGTGATCCTCGCCAACGGCGTCATCGTCTCGGCCGAAGGCTCGCGCGTCGACATGGCGACCTTGAAGGGCATGGTCCAGGGCGTCGACCTGGCCAAGCTCGAAGCGACCAAGCGCGTCGCGAAGAAGTGACCGCATGAAGGCATCCGACGACAAGGCCGCCCCATGACGCTCACCGAGCTCCGCTATGTCGTCGCGGTCGCGCGCGAGAAGCACTTCGGGCGCGCCGCCGAGGCGTGCTTCGTCTCGCAGCCGACGCTCTCGGTCTCGATCAAGAAGCTCGAGGAAGAGCTCGAGGTGCGCATCTTCGAGCGCGGCGCCAACGAGGTGAGCGTGACGCCGATCGGCGAAGAGATCGTGCGCCAGGCGCAGGCGGTGATCGAGCAGGCAGCGCAGATCAGGGAGACCGCCAAGCGCAGGAAGGATCCGCTCAGCGGGCCGCTCTCGCTCGGCGTCATCTACACGATCGGGCCGTACCTGCTGCCCGACCTGGTGCGCCAGGCGATCGAGCGCGTGCCGCAGATGCCGCTCGTGCTGCAGGAGAACTTCACGGCCAAGCTGCTCGAGCTGCTGCGCTCGGGCGAGCTCGACTGCGCCATCATGGCCGAGCCTTTTCCCGACACCGGCCTGGCGATCGCGCCGCTCTACGACGAGCCGTTCATGGTGGCGGTGCCGAAGACGCACCCGCTCGCCAAGCGCAAGTCGATCAGCGCCGACGAGCTCAAGCAGGAGAAGCTGCTGCTGCTCGGCACCGGCCACTGCTTCCGCGACCACGTGCTCGAGGTCTGCCCCGAGTACGCGCAGTTCTCGCCGGTCGATTCCGAAGGCATCAGGAAGACCTTCGAAGGCTCGTCGCTCGAGACGATCAAGTACATGGTCGCGTCGGGCATGGGGGTGACGGTCGTGCCGCAGCTTTCGGTGCCCGACGAGGAGCAGGCGCACATTGCCTACGTGCCGTTCACCAAGCCCGTGCCGACGCGCCGCGTCGTCCTCGCCTGGCGGCGCAGCTTCACGCGCTACGAGGCGATCGCGGCGCTGCGCAACGCGATCTATGCGTGCGAGCTAAAGGGCGTCAAGCGACTCACCGGCTGAGCCGCGGGGTCAGCTTGGCCGGATGCCGTCGAAGGCGCTGCAGTAGCGCGCGGATCGCATCGCGCTCGAGCGGTCGCGGATTCGGGGACTGGTTCTTGACCGCGAGGTCGGCGGCGGCGCAGCGCCGGCGCCGAAGACGACGCGCGGCAGGCGCGCCTCGAAGACGAACTCGCGCACCGTCGTCAGTCGGCAACGAAGCTCACGCCGCCGCGCCGTGCCGCTGGCGCAGGATCTTCGCCGCCTCGACCATCGCGCGCAGCTTGCCGACGGCACGCTCGCGCGGCAGGTACTTCATGCCGCAGTCGGGGGCGAGGATGACGTTCTCGGCCTTCACGTACGGCAGCGCGCGCTCGATGCGCGCGACGACGGTCTGCGCCGACTCGACCTCGGGATCGGCGAGGTCGATGCAGCCGACCATCACCTGCTTGCCGGCGAGGCCGGCGAGCGCGGAACAGTCGAGGCGCGACTGCGCCGTCTCGAGCGAGACCTGGCGGCAGCTGCACTGCGTCAGCTCGGGCAGGAACGAGTAGCCGCTCGGCCGCTCGTGGATGATCGCCGCGTAGCCGAAGCAGATGTGCACCGCCGTCGTCCCGGTGATGCCGTCGAGGGCGCGGTTGAGCGCCTTCAGCCCGTATTGACGCGCCTTGTCCGGCCGCGCCTGCATGTAGGGCTCGTCGATCTGGACGACGTCGGCGCCGGCGGCGAACAGGTCCCGGATCTCCTCGTTGACCGCGGCGGCGTAGTCCATCGCCGCCTCTTCCTCGCTCTTGTAGAAATCGTTCTGCGCCTGCTGCAGCATCGTGAACGGGCCGGGCACGGTGATCTTCGTCTTGCGCGTCGTGTGGGCGCGCAGGAACTTCAGGTCGTCGACCTCGACCGCGTGGCGCCGCTTGATCCTGCCGACGATGCG
>DASYKC010000090.1:0-36660 GCA_035995885.1 Caldimonas sp.
AAGTACCTGGTCTGCAACTCCGACGAAGGCGAGCCCGGCACCTGCAAGGACCGCGACCTGCTGATGTTCAACCCGCACATGGTCATCGAGGGGATGGCCATCGCCGCCTACGCGATGGGCGTGAACGTCGCCTACAACTACATCCACAACGAGATCTTCGAGATCTACGAGCACTTCGAGACGGCACTCGACAAAGCACGCGAGGCGGGCTATCTCGGCAACCAGATCCTCGGCTCGGGCTTCAACTTCCAGCTGCACGGCTGCCACGGTTTCGGCGCCTACATCTGCGGCGAGGAAACGGCGCTCTTGGAATCGCTCGAAGGCAAGAAGGGCCAGCCGCGCTTCAAGCCGCCGTTCCCGGCGAGCTACGGCCTCTACGGCAAGCCGACGACGATCAACAACACCGAGACCTTCGCCGCGGTGCCGTGGATCATCATGAACGGCGGCCCCGCCTATCTCGAGATCGGCAAGCCGAACAACGGCGGCACGAAGATCTTCTCGGTCGTCGGCGATGTCCAGAAGCCCGGCAACTACGAGGTGCCGCTCGGCACGCCGTTCACGAAGCTGCTCGAGCTGGCCGGCGGCGTTCCGGAAGGGCGGACGCTGAAGGCGGTGATCCCGGGCGGCTCGTCGGCGCCGGTGCTGCCGGCGGCGATCATGAACGAGCTGACGATGGACTACGACGCCATCGCCAAGGCCGGCTCGATGCTCGGCTCGGGCGCGGTCATCGTCATGGACGACTCGCGCTCGATGGTCCATTCGCTGCTGCGCCTTTCCTACTTCTACATGCACGAGAGCTGCGGCCAGTGCACGCCGTGCCGCGAGGGCACGGGCTGGCTCTACCGCATGGTCGAGCGCATCGCCAACGGGCAGGGCCGGATGCAGGACATCGACCTCCTCAACTCGGTCTCCGACAACATCCAGGGCCGGACGATCTGCGCCCTCGGCGACGCCGCGGCGATGCCGGTGCGGGCGATGATCAAGCACTTCAAGGACGAGTTCGTCGCCCTGATTGAGAAGAACGCGAGGCCGATCCACGCCGGCAGGATCGGCCCGGCCGACAGCCCGCGTCCCGAGCTCACCGCCGCGGCGCCCACGCTCCCGTACGGTCTCGTGCCGCGGGCCGATGCGTCGCCCGAAGTCAAGCAGGTGGTCAAGCCATGATCGAGATCGATCTCGACGGCCAGAAGGTCTCGGTGCCCGAGGGCAGCATGGTGATGCACGCCGCCGACAAGGCCGGCACCTACATCCCGCATTTCTGCTATCACAAGAAGCTCTCGATCGCGGCCAACTGCCGGATGTGCCTGGTCGAGATCGAGAAGGCGCCCAAGCCGATGCCGGCGTGCGCGACGCCGGTGACGCAGGGCATGATCGTCCGCACCCGGAGCGACAAGGCGCTCAACGCGCAGCAGGGCGTGATGGAGTTCCTGCTCATCAACCACCCGCTCGACTGCCCGATCTGCGACCAGGGCGGCGAGTGCCAGCTGCAGGACCTGGCGGTCGGCTACGGCGCGTCGTCGTCGCGCTACGACGAGGACAAGCGCGTCGTCTACCCGAAGGATGTCGGCCCGCTGCTGTCGATGCAGGAGATGAACCGCTGCATCCACTGCACGCGCTGCGTCCGCTTCGGCCAGGAGGTGGCCGGCGTGATGGAGCTCGGCATGATCCATCGCGGCGAGCACGCCGAGATCACGACCATCGCCGGCGACACCATCGACTCCGAGCTCTCCGGCAACATGATCGACCTCTGCCCGGTCGGCGCGATCACGTCGAAGCCATTCCGCTACAGCGCCCGCGCCTGGGAGCTGTCGCGCCGGAAGGGCGTGAGCCCGCACGATTCGACCGGCGCGAACCTGATCGTCCAGGTCAAGGGGGCGCAGGTCGTTCGCGTCCTGCCGTTCGAGAACGAGGACGTCAACGAGTGCTGGCTCGCCGACCGCGACCGTTTCTCGTACGAGGCGCTGAACACGCCCGAGCGGCTGACCGTGCCGATGATCCGCCAGGGCAGCGAGTGGAAGACGGTGTCGTGGAACGACGCGCTCGACTACGTCTCGCGCGGCCTGACGCAGATCGCCGTCGAGCACGGGCCGCAGACGATCGGCGCGCTCGCCGCACCGATCGCCAGCGTCGAGGAGCTGCACCTGCTCGCCAAGGTCGTGCGCGGCCTCGGCAGCGACAACATCGACACGCGCCTGCGCGAGACGGCGGCGCCGGGCCGCGCCATGCGCTGGCTCGGCCGTTCGATCGCGTCGCTCGCCGACCTGCAGCGCGTCCTCGTCGTCGGCTCGTTCCTGCGCAAGGACCATCCGCTGTTCGCGCAACGCCTGCGTCAGGCGGTGAAGAAGGGCGCCAAGGTGATGAGCGTCCATGCCCTGCGCGACGACTGGCTAATGCCGATGGGGCCGAGCATTGCCGCCGCGCCGAGCTCCTGGGTCGCGGCGCTCGCCTCGATCGCCGCGGCGGTCGCGACGACGCGCGGCGTCGCCGCGCCGATCGACGGCGAAGCGAGCGACGAGGCGAAGGCGATCGCCGCTGCGCTGGCGAGCGGCGAGCGCAAGGCGATCCTGCTCGGCAACGCCGCGGCGCAGCATCCCGACAGCGCCTCGCTCGAGCAGCTCGGCCGCTGGATCGCCGAGCAGACCGGTGCGACCTTCGGCTGGCTCGTCGACGGCGGCAACGCCGTCGGCGCACAGCTCGTCGGCGCCTTGCCCAAGGACGTGGGCGCGACGGCCGCCGAGATGCTCGGCGCCGGCGCGCCGCTGAAGGCGTGCCTGCTTCTCAACGTCGAGCCGTCGCTCGACGCCGGCGACCCGCCGCGCGCCGGCGCCGCTTTGGCGCAAGCCGAGATGGTCGTCGCGATGACGGCGTTCATGCCGAGCGACGACGTCGCCGACGTGCTCCTGCCGATCGCCCCGTTCACCGAGACCTCGGGCACCTTCGTCAATGCCGAGGGGCGCGTCCAGGGCGCGCACGGCGTCGTCAAGCCGCGCGGCGACGCGCGACCGGCGTGGAAAGTTTTGCGCGTCCTCGGCAACCTGCTCGGCCTGCCGGGCTTTTCCTTCGAGACCTCGGAGGAGGTTCGCGACGAAGCCCTCGGCGACGTCGCGACGATCCCGGCGCGCCTCGCCGCGCCGCGCGCTCCAGTTGGTGACTTGACGCCGTCGATGGCGCCGGCCTCGGCCGGGACGCTCGAGCGCATCGCCGACGTGCCGATCTACGCGGTCGACCCGATCGTGCGCCGTGCGCCGGCGCTGCAGCTCAGCGCCGACGCGCGGCCGCCCACCGTCGGCGTGCCGAGCGAGCTCGCCGCCGAGCGCGGCATCGTCGACGGCACGCCGGTTCGCGTGACCCAGGGCGGCGCGTCGGTCGTGCTGGCGGCGCGCGTCGATCCCTCGCTTGCCGCCAACGTGATCCGCGTCGCCGCCGCGGATCCGCATACCGCGGCGCTCGGCCCGATGTTCGGCACGCTGACGATCGACGTCGTCGGCGCCGACGGCGACGCGGCGACCGCATCGTCGCGCGAGGTGACGTCGTCGTGACGAGCATCGACGCGATCAACAGCTACGGCGTCGGCGTCCTCGGCGGCGCCTGGCCGGTCGTCTGGACGGTGACGAAGATCGTCGCCCTGGTCGTTCCGCTCCTCCTCTGCGTCGCCTACCTGACGCTCTGGGAGAGGAAGGCGATCGGCTGGAGCCAGGTCCGCCCGGGCCCGAACCGGGTCGGCCCGTTCGGCCTGCTGCAGCCCATCGCCGACGCCGTCAAGCTGATCTTCAAGGAGATCATCGTGCCGACGGCGGCCAACCGCGGCCTCTTCTTCCTCGGCCCGATCTTGACGATCATGCCGGCGCTCGCCGCCTGGGCGGTCGTTCCGTTCGGGCCCGACAAGGCGCTCGCCAACATCAACGCCGGCCTGCTCTTCGTGATGGCGATCACGTCGATGGAGGTCTACGGCGTGATCATCGCCGGCTGGGCGTCGAACTCGAAGTACGCCTTCCTCGGCGCCTTGCGCGCGTCGGCGCAGATGGTGAGCTACGAGATCGCGATGGGCTTCGCCCTCGTCGTCGTCCTCATGGTCTCGGCCAGCCTCAACCTGACCGACATCGTCCTCGGCCAGGACCGCGGCTTCGCCGCCGGCCACGGCCTCAGCTTCCTGAGCTGGAACTGGCTGCCGCTCCTGCCGATCTTCGGCGTCTACGTGATCTCGGGAATCGCCGAGACCAACCGGGCGCCGTTCGACGTCGTCGAGGGCGAGTCGGAGATCGTCGCCGGCCACATGGTCGAGTACTCGGGCATGGCGTTCGCGATGTTCTTCCTCGCCGAGTACGCCAACATCATCCTCGTCTCGGCGCTCGCCTCGGTGATGTTCCTCGGCGGCTGGCTCGCCCCGGTGTCGTTCTCGCTGTTCGGCATGCGCACGCCCGACTGGATCGTCGAGTCGATGTGGTTCTGGAACTGGTTCTGGCTGTTCGCCAAGACCTTCGTCATCGCGACGATGTTCCTCTGGGTGCGGGCGACGTTCCCTCGTTTTCGCTACGACCAGATCATGCGTCTGGGCTGGAAGATCTTCATTCCGGTCACGCTGGTCTGGCTCGTCGTCGTCGGTCTCGTGATCCAGTCGCCCTGGAACATCTGGAAGTAGAAGCAGAAGAGCCATGGCTCAGGCAACACCGATCAAGGATTTCCTCTCGAGCTTCATGCTCGGCGAGCTCTTCAAGGGCATGCGCCTCACCGGCCGCCACTTCCTCTCGAAGAAGGTGACGATCCAGTACCCCGAAGAGAAGACGCCGCTCAGCCCGCGCTTCCGCGGCCTGCACGCGCTGCGCCGCTACGACAACGGCGAGGAGCGCTGCATCGCCTGCAAGCTGTGCGAGGCGGTCTGCCCGGCGCTGGCGATCACGATCGAGAGCGACGTCCGCGACGATGGCTCGCGCCGGACGACGCGCTACGACATCGACCTCACCAAGTGCATCTTCTGCGGCTTCTGCGAGGAGAGCTGCCCGGTCGATTCGATCGTCGAGACGCACATCCTCGAGTACCACGGCGAGAAGCGCGGCGACCTCTACTTCACCAAGGACATGCTGCTCGCCGTCGGCGACCGCTACGAAAAAGAGATCGCCGCGGCGAAGGAGGCGGACGCCAAATACCGCTAGTCGCCGAGCCGGCCGCGCTGCGGCCGCCGGCGCAGCGCCACGCCCTCCGACCATGGACACCAACACCGCGCTCTTCTACGTCTTCTCCGCCGTGCTGCTGCTGGCGGCGTTTCGCGTCATCACCGCCCGCAATCCGGTCTATTCCGCGCTCTTCCTGGTCCTCGCCTTCTTCAGCGCCGCCTGCGTCTGGATCCTGCTGCGCGCCGAGTTCCTGGCGATCGCGCTGGTGCTCGTCTACGTCGGCGCGGTGATGGTGCTGTTCCTGTTCGTCGTCATGATGCTCGACATCGACGTCGACACGCTGCGGGCCGGCTTCTGGCGCCACTTCCCGGTCGCCGCGATCGTCGGCGTCGTCATCGCGCTCGAGATGGCGGCCGTCCTCCTGCCCGGCTTTCGCCTCACCGACGCGCCCGGCGTGCCGGCGGCAGCGCTCAAGCTCGGCAACACCAAGCTCCTCGGCATCGAGGTCTACACCAAGTACCTCTATCCGCTCCAGATCGCCGCCGTGCTGCTGCTGGTGGCGATCATCGCCGCGATCTCGCTGACGCTCCGCGCGCGCAAGGACACCAAGCACCTCGACGCGTCCGAGCAGGTCAAGGCGAAGAAGGCCGACCGCATCCGCATCGTCTCGATGAAGCCCGAGAGCGCGCCGCGCGACGCCGGCAGCGACGCCGCCAAGCCGGTGGGGGACCGGCGATGACGTTAGGGCCCGTCACCCTCGGCCACTATCTGTCGCTCGGCGCGATCCTGTTCGCGCTGTCGGTGATCGGCATCTTCCTCAACCGCAAGAACCTGATCGTCCTCCTGATGGCGATCGAGCTGATGCTGCTCGCCGTCAACCTCAATTTCGTCGCCTTCTCGTATTACCTCGGCGACATGGCCGGGCAGGTGTTCGTGTTCTTCATCCTCACGGTCGCCGCCGCCGAGTCGGCGATCGGCCTGGCGATCCTCGTCGTCCTGTTCCGGACGCGCTCGACGATCGCCGTCGACGAGCTCGACTCGCTGAAGGGGTAGGGCGCGCGCCATGGCCACCACGCTTTCCCCCGCGCTCCTGACCGTCGTGCCGATGGCGCCGCTCGTCGGCGCGATCGTCGCCGGCCTGTTCGGAAGGCAGGTCGGCCGCGCCGGCGCGCACGCGGTGACGATCCTCGGCGTCCTGATCTCCTTTCTGATCTCGGCCTGGGTCCTGTATGCCGTCGCCGTCGACGGCGCGCGCTTCAACGCCACGATCTACGAGTGGATGCGGGTCGGCCCGCTGAAGATGGAGGTCGGCTTCCTGATCGACGGCCTGACGGCGCTGATGATGGCCGTCGTCACCTTCGTCTCGCTGATGGTCCACGTCTACACCATCGGCTACATGGCCGACGACCCCGGCTACCAGCGCTTCTTCAGCTACATATCGCTCTTCACGTTCTCGATGCTCATGCTCGTCATGAGCAACAACTTCCTCCAGCTCTTCTTCGGCTGGGAAGCGGTCGGCCTCGTGTCGTACCTGCTGATCGGCTTCTGGTTCACCCGGCCGACGGCGATCTTCGCCAACATGAAGGCGTTCCTCGTCAACCGGGTCGGCGACTTCGGCTTCATCCTTGGCATCGGCCTGATCGTCGCCTTCGCCGGGACGCTCGACTACCGCGAGGCCTTCGCCAAGGGCAGCGAGCTGGCGCAGCTCGCGTTCCCGGCGAGCGACTGGGGCCTCGTCACGGTCATCTGCATCTGCCTCTTCATCGGCGCGATGGGCAAGAGCGCGCAGGTCCCGCTCCACGTCTGGCTGCCCGATTCGATGGAAGGCCCGACGCCGATCTCGGCGCTGATCCACGCGGCGACGATGGTGACGGCCGGCATCTTCATGGTGGCGCGGATGTCGCCGCTGTTCGAGCTCTCCGACGCGGCGCTCTCGGTCGTCCTCGTCATCGGCGCGATCACGGCGCTCTTCATGGGCCTGCTCGGCATCGTCCAGAACGACATCAAGCGCGTCGTCGCCTACTCGACGCTCTCGCAGCTCGGCTACATGACGGTCGCGCTCGGCGCCTCGGCGTACTCGGTCGCGATCTTCCACCTGATGACGCACGCCTTCTTCAAGGCGCTGCTCTTCCTCGGTGCCGGCTCGGTGATCCTGGGCATGCACCACGACCAGGACATCCGCAACATGGGCGGCCTCAGGAAGTACATGCCGATCACGTGGATCACCTCGCTGATCGGCTCGCTGGCGCTGATCGGCACGCCGTTCTTCGCGGGCTTCTACTCGAAGGATTCGATCATCGAGGCGGTGCACGAGAGCCACCTGCCGGGCGCCGGCTTCGCCTACTTCGCGGTCGCCGCCGGCGTCTTCGTCACCGCCTTCTATTCGTTCCGGATGTACTTCCTGGTCTTCCACGGCCCCGAGCGCTTCCGCGCCAAGCCGTTCCCGCCGGAGGCGCACGATGCCGACCTCGGCCACGACGAGCCCGAAGGGCACGGCGCCGACGCCCACGCGACGCACGCCGAGCCCGACCCGCACGCCGCCGATGCGCACGCCGCGCCGCCGCACGAGTCGCCGCCGGTGGTCACGCTGCCGCTCGTGATGCTGGCGATCCCGTCGGCCGTGATCGGCTTCCTGACGATCGGGCCGCTCCTCTTCGGCGACTTCTTCAAGGACGCGATCACGGTCATCGCCGAGCGCCATCCGGCGATGGAAGAGCTGGCGCGCGCCTTCCACGGCCCGCTCGCGATGGCGATCCATTCGCTCGCCGGCCCGGTCTTCTGGCTCGCGCTCGCCGGCGTCGCGCTCGCCTGGTTCTTCTACCTGCGCCGCCCCGACATCCCGGCGGCGATCCAGCGCCGCTTCTCGTTCCTGTATCGCCTGCTCGACAACAAGTACTACTTCGACTGGTTCAACGAGCAGGTGCTCGCGCGCGCCGCGCTCCTCTTCGGCCGCGGCCTGTGGAAGGGCGGCGACGTCGGCCTCATCGACGGCGTTCTCATCGACGGCTCGGCGCGGGTGATCGGCGGCGTCGCCGTCCTCAGCAGGCGCCTGCAGAGCGGCTACCTCTACTGGTACGCGCTGGTCATGATCGTCGGCGTGATCGGCCTCATGACCTGGCAGCTCTGGCCGTTCCTCGGCAACCTCATCGGCCGTTGAGCCGCGGCGACATCACAAGAACATGCCCCTTCTCAGCATCGCCATCTGGCTGCCCATCTTCGCCGGCGTGCTGTTGCTCGGGTTCGGTCGCGACGACCGCGCCGGTGCCGTGCGCTGGTTCGCGCTCGCCGCCGCCGTCGCGAGCTTCCTGGTCACCATCCCCCTGGTCACCGGCTTCGACCTCGCCACCGCGGCGATGCAGTTCGGCGAGAAGCACGCCTGGATCGCCCGCTTCAACGTCTGGTACACGCTCGGCGTCGACGGCCTCTCGGTCTGGTTCGTCCTGCTGACGGCGTTCATCACCGTGATCGTCGTCATCTCCGCCTGGAAGGTGATCGAGGAGCGCGTCCACCAGTACATGGGTGCGTTCCTGATCCTGTCGGGCCTCCTCGTCGGCGTCTTCTGCGCCATGGACGGGCTGCTGTTCTACGTGTTCTTCGAGGCGACGCTGATCCCGATGTACCTCATCATCGGCGTCTGGGGCGGGCCGCGGCGCGTCTACGCGGCGTTCAAGTTCTTCCTCTACACGCTCGCCGGGTCGCTCTTGATGCTGGTGGCGCTGATCTACCTCTATTACAAGTCGGGCGGCAGCTTCGACATCCTCGTCTGGCATCGCCTGCCGCTGACGATGCAGGCGCAGGTGCTGATCTTCTTCGCCTTCTTCTTCGCCTTCGCGGTCAAGGTGCCGATGTGGCCGGTCCACACCTGGCTGCCCGACGCCCACGTCGAGGCGCCGACGGGAGGCTCGGTCGTGCTGGCCGCGATCATGCTGAAGCTCGGCGCCTACGGATTCCTGCGCTTCTCGCTGCCGATCACTCCCGACGCGAGCCACTCCTGGGCGTGGTTCATCGTCGCGCTGTCGCTGATCGCGGTCGTCTACATTGGCCTGGTCGCGCTCGTCCAGCATGACATGAAGAAGCTCGTCGCCTACTCGTCGATCGCCCACATGGGCTTCGTCACCCTGGGCTTTTTCATGTTCAACGAGCTGACGACCTCGGGCGCGATCGTCCAGATGGTCTCTCACGGCTTCGTCTCAGGGGCGATGTTCCTGTGCATCGGCGTCCTCTACGACCGCGTCCATTCGCGCGAGATCTCGGCCTACGGCGGCGTCGCCAACACGATGCCCAAGTTCGCCACTCTCGCCGTCCTGTTCGCGATGGCCAACTGCGGCCTGCCGGGAACCGCCGGCTTCGTCGGCGAGTGGATGGTCATCCTCGGCACGGTGAAAGTGAACTTCTGGATCGCCGCCGCCGCGGCGACGACCCTGATCTGGGGCGCCGCCTACACGCTCTGGATGGTCAAGCGCGTCTACTTCGGCCCGATCGCCAACGATCACGTCCGCGAGCTCGTCGATCTCGACTCGCGCGAATTCGCGATGCTCGCCGCGCTCGCCGTCGCCGTGCTCGCGATGGGGCTCTATCCGAAGCCGTTCACCGACGTTATGCACACCTCGGTGGTCGAGCTGCTGCGCCACGTCTCGATCTCCAAGCTCGCCCACTGAGGCGCGCCGACCCATGAACTGGCAAGCCGTCTATCCGATTCTTCCGGAGATCGTCCTCCTGGTGATGGCGTGCGTCGTCGCCCTCGTCGACCTCTGGGTGCCGGGCAAGGATCGCATCGTCACCTACTGCCTGACCCAGGCCTCCCTCGGCGCGATCTCGATCGGCCAGCTCTGGTTCTTCTACGAGGGCGCGACCTACTACGCGATGCAGCGAATGGTCGTCGCCGATCCGATGGGCCACCTGCTCGGCCTGTTCGCGACGCTGGCGATGATGACGACGCTCGTCTACGCGCGCCCCTACGCCGCCTCGCGCGACATGCTGAAGGGGGAGCTCTTCACGCTCTCGATGTTCGCGCTGCTCGGCATCCTGGTGATGCTCGCCGCCAACAACTTCCTCGTCGTCTACCTCGGCCTCGAGCTGATGTCGCTCTCGCTCTACGCGCTCGTCGCGATGCGCCGCGACGACACCGGCGCGACCGAGGCGGCGATGAAGTACTTCGTCCTCGGCGCGCTGGCGAGCGGCTTCCTCCTCTACGGCCTGTCGATGATGTACGGCGCGACCGGCTCGCTCGAGATCAGCGAGGTGTTCAAGGCGATCGGCAGCGGCCGCATCAACCGCGCCGTCCTCATCCTCGGCACGGTCTTCGTCGTCGCCGGCCTCGGCTTCAAGCTCGGCGCCGTGCCCTTCCACATGTGGGTCCCCGACGTCTACCAAGGCGCGCCCACCTCGATGACGCTGCTCGTCGGCGGCGCGCCCAAGCTCGCCGCCTTCGCGATCACGATCCGCCTCCTCGTCGAGGGGATGATCGGCGTCGCCCTCGACTGGCAGCAGATGCTGGTGCTGTTGTCGCTCGCGTCGATGCTGCTCGGCAACCTCGCGGCGATCGCTCAGACGAACCTGAAGCGCATGCTCGCCTACTCGACGATCGCCCAGATCGGCTTCATGCTGCTCGGCCTGTGCCCGGGCGTCGTCAGCGGCAACACGGTCTCGGCCGGCAACGCCTACAGCTCGGCGATGTTCTACGTCGTCACCGACGTCCTGACGACGCTCGGCACCTTCGGCATGATCATGCTGCTCTCGCGCGCCGGCCACGAGGCCGAGCGCATCGACGACTTCCGCGGCCTGGCGCGGCGCAGCCCCTGGTTCGCCGGCGTCATGGCGGTGTTCATGTTCTCGCTCGCCGGCATTCCGCCGACGGTCGGCTTCTACGCCAAGCTCGCCGTCCTGCAGGCGCTGGTCTCGACCAACGTGCCCGGGCTGATCTGGCTGGCGGTCGCCGCCGTCGTCCTCTCGCTCCTCGGCGCGTACTACTACCTGCGCGTCGTCAAGGTCATGTGGTTCGACGAGCCGGTCGACAGCACGCCGATCCAGGGAGCGCGCGACGTCCGCATCCTGCTCTCGTTCAACGGCGCCGCGGTGGTCCTGCTCGGCATCCTGCCGGGCGGCCTGATGCAGCTCTGTGCGCAGGCGATCGTCCAGATGTTCGCGACCTAGTCGCGCCGGCCGGATCCGTCGACGCGCTCATGCCGCCACTGCCTCTCGACGCCGACACCGCGCACCTGCGCGAAACGCCGATCGAGCGGCGGCAGGCGTGGCGCGGCACGTTCCTCGACGTGCGCAGCGACCGTGTCGCCCTGCCCGACGGCAGCGAGACGATCCGCGAGTACATCGTCCATCCCGGCGCGGTGATGATCGTGCCGCTGCTCGACGCCGACCGCGTCGTCGTCGAGCGGCAATGGCGCTACCCGATGGGTCGGGCGATGATCGAATTCCCGGCCGGCAAGCTCGAGCCGGGCGAGCCGGTGCTCGACTGCGCCGTGCGCGAGCTGATCGAGGAGACCGGCTACCGCGCCGCCGAATGGGCGCGCGCCGGCATCCTCCACAACGCCATCGGCTATTCCGACGAGGGCATCGAGATCTGGTTCGCGCGCGGCCTCGAGGCCGGCGAGCGGCGCCTCGACGCGGGCGAATTCCTCGACGTGTTCGCGGCCAGCGTCGACGAGATCGATGCCGCTTCCCGCGACGGCGAGATCACCGACGCCAAGACCCTCATCGGCCTGCTCTGGCTCGCCCGTTGGCGGGCCGGCCGCTGGCCCCTGCGGTGGATGGCCGCGGCGCCGCCTTCGTGACGATAATGGCGCCATGAAGGTCCTGAACCTGCGCTGTGGCCAGCAGCACGCCTACGAGGGCTGGTTCGCGTCGGAGGAAGATTTCACCTCGCAGCAGGGGCGCGGCATCGTCGCCTGCCCGCTGTGCGGCGACACCGAGACGGTGCGGCTGCCGAGCGCGCCGCGCCTCAAGGTCTCGCGCCACGCCGCCGAGCCGGGGCGCGTCGACACCGGCACCGAGGTGACGCTGCAGTCGCAATGGCTGCGCGCCGTGCGCCAGGTGATCGCTTCGACCGAAGACGTCGGCGAGCGCTTCCCCGAGGAAGCGCGCCGCATCCACTATGGCGAGATCGAGGAGCGCGGCATCCGCGGCCGCGCTTCGCGCGAGGACGCCGACGCGCTGCGCGAGGAGGGCATCGAGGTCATGGCGTTGCCGATCCCGGCCGCCGTCAAGGGCCCGGTTCAGTGACGCTGCGGTTCGCAGCCGTCGAGCAGCAGGTAGCGTGAATCGGCGAAGGCGCTGAGCAGCGCGTCGCCGCGGCGGTCGAAGTCGAACGCCTCGCCCGCCTCGAGGACGATGTCACGGTGATCGCCGTCCTGCGTGAGCCAGATCGAGCCGCTCAGGCACTCGACGCGCCGGCCGCTGTCGCCGCGGACGTGGCGGACGTGCCCCTTGCCGAGGATGCGCGAGCCGTTGATCAGGTCTTGGTTCATTTCTGTGACTCCTGTAGCATGAAGCTCATGCATGCGATGAGGTCCCGGGCACATCGAAGCGGCCGAGACCCTGGACATGACTTTGCTCGCCGGCGCTTGCATGCGCAAACGTTCATTCGGCATCCGACGCATGCGTGCGATGCATGCGATCGGGCATGAGCGGCCGCGCCTTCGAGCTGCCGCCGCTCGAGCTCCTGATCGCCTTCGAAAGCGCGGCGCGCCAGCTCAGCTTCACCCGCGCCGGCGCCGAGATATCGCTGACGCAGTCGGCGGTCAGCCGCCAGGTGATCGCGCTCGAGGAGCGTCTCGGCGTGCCGCTCTTTCGCCGCCTGCACCGCGCCCTCGCCCTCACCGAGGACGGCGCGACCTTCTACGCCGCGACGCTCGAGGCGCTCGGCCGCCTCGACCGGGCGACGCGGGCGATCCGCCACAGCGAGCGGGCGCAGACCGTAGTCGTCACGACGACGCCGGGATTCGCCGGCCTCTGGCTGATCCCGCGCCTGGCCGGATTCGTCGCCGACCATCCCGGCGTCGACGTCCGCATCTCGGCGAGCAACGCGCTCGTCAACCTCGACCGCGACGGCGTCGACGTCGCGATCCGCTACCGGCCGGTCAAGACGGCCGGCGCCGAAGACGGGATCCGCCTGTTCGGCGAGACCGTCTCGCCGGTCTGCAGCCCGCGCCTCTTGCGGCCGCCGCATCCGCCGCTGGCGCGTCCGGCCGACCTCGCCGCTCACACCCTGCTGCGCATGGAGCCCGACGGCGGCAACCAGCTCCAGGACTGGGGCCTCTGGCTGGAGGCGATGCGGCTGAGCGACCTGCGCCCGGCAGGCGTTCTCCATTTCTCGTCGTACGACCAGCTGATCTCTGCGGCGATCGCCGGGCAGGGCGTTGCGCTCGGCCGCGTGCCGTTGATCGCGAGCCACCTGAAGAGCCGAAAGCTCGTCGCGCCGTTCAGCGACGCGGTCGTCTCGCCGCGCTGCTATTTCATGGTCGCGTCGCAGGCCGCGGCGGAAAAGCCCGCGGTGCGTGCCTTCATGGCGTGGCTGCAGGCCTCAGCACGCGCCCCGGGTTCAGCACGCCGGCGGGATCGAGCGCCCGCTTGATCGAACGCATCATGTCGAGGGCAACCGGCGACTTGCGCGCGACAAGCTCGTCGCGCTTGAGCTCGCCGATGCCGTGCTCGGCCGAGATCGAGCCGCCGCGCGCGACGACGGCGTCGTAGACGAGCGCGTTGATCGCCTCCTCGTGGCGGGCGACGAACACATCGGCGCCGTCGCCCGACGGCCCCTGCACGTTGTAGTGGAGATTGCCGTCGCCGAGGTGGCCGAAATCGACCAGGCGCACGCCGGGGAAGGCCTGCGTCAGCGCCGCGTCGGTCGAGGCGACGAACTCGTCGACGGCCGAGATCGGCAGGGCGATGTCGTGCTTGACGTTCGCGCCCTCGGCGACCTGGGCGAGCGGGATCGATTCGCGCAGGTGCCACATCGCGTTCGCCTGCTCGAGGCTCGACGCGAACGCGGCGTCGTCGACGAGGCCGCGCTCGATCGCGGCGCCGAGCAGCGATTCGAGCAGGCCGGTCGCGTGCGCCTGGTCCTCGGCATCGGAGTGCTCGACGAGCACCGTCCACGGCGCGGCGGCGAGCGGCTGGCGCAGCTGCGGGAAATGGGCGCGGACGAGATCGAGCGAGAGCGTGTTCATGATCTCGAAGCCGGTCAGCCCCGGCCCGAGCCGCTCGTGCGCGAGGGCCAGCAGCGCGGTCGCCGCGGCGAGCGTCGGCAGCGTCGCCAGCGCCGTCGCCACGGCCGCCGGCCGCGGGTGCAGCTTCAGCGTCGCCGCGGTGATGATCGCGAGCGTCCCTTCGCTGCCGATCAGAAGGTCGCGCAGGTCGTAGCCGGTGTTGTCCTTGCGCAGGCCGGAGAGGCCGTCCCAGACGCGTCCTTCGGCGGTGACGACCTCGAGGCCGAGGCAGAGCTCGCGCGCGTTGCCGTAGCGGACGACCTGCGTGCCGCCGGCGTTGGTCGCGAGGTTGCCGCCGATCGTGCAGCTGCCCTCGGCGGCGAGGCTGAGCGCGAACATCAGGCCGTGCGCCGCGGCCGTCTCCTGGACGCGCTGGAGGACGCAGCCGGCTTCGGCGACGAGCGTGAGGTTGGCGCTGTCGACGCTGCGGATCCGGTTCAGCCGCGCCGTCGAGAGGACGACCTGACGCCCGCTCGCGTCGGGCACCGAGCCGCCGACCAGGCCGGTGTTGCCGCCTTGGGCGACGATCGACGCGCCGTGGCGCCGGCACGCACCGACCAGCGCCGCGACTTCGGCGGTCGAGCCCGGCCGCACGACCGCGAGAGCGCGGCCGCGGAAGCGCTTGCGCCAGTCGACCTCGTACGGCGCGCCGTCGCCGTCCACGAGCACCTGCGCTGCGCCGACGAGGGCGCGCAGCTCGTCGAGCAGACTCATCGGCGTGCTTTCGCGCGGCGCGCTTCGCGTTTCGCCGCGGCAAGCGCAGCGCGCCTCATGGCGCGGCGCCGGCGGCGATGGCGAGGACCGCGCCGGCGCGCAGGCGCGCCCGGATGTGCAGGCAGCAGGCGGTGAAGACGACGAGCGCGAGGACGACCTCGCTCGCGGCGAGCGACGCCGACAGGCCGTGCTCGCTGCCGGCACGCATCGCGCCCTCGGCGACGTAGAGCCAGATCATCAGACTCAGCCATCGATAGGTGTAGAGGCGAAGGCGAAGCAGGCCGGGCAGCGGCACGAGCAGCGGCAGCACCTTGAGCGCGAGCGTGCCGCGGCCGGTCGGCGCGAGCCACAGCTCCCAGGCGAGGCCGAGGGCGATCAGGGCGAGCGTCGCCGCCACCGCGAGCGTCCGCGTCCGGCGCACGGCGATGGTCGGGGCGGCGGCTTCGTCCATCGCTGCTTATGATGCCAGCAATGCACCGCTCGACCGGACAGTGACGGAACCGCTCGCCGCCGAGCGATGGATCGGCGCCGTTCAGGCGTGGCCCTGGCAGACGACGGCGCAGATGCTGCTGCGTCGCTTCCGCGAAGACCGGCTCGCGCTCACCGCCGGCAGCCTCACCTTCACGACGATCATCTCGCTGGTGCCGCTGATCACGGTGATGCTGGCGCTGCTGTCGGCGTTTCCGATGTTCTCGGCGCTGCAGGATTCGCTGCAGCGCTACTTCCTGCAGACCCTCGTTCCCGACGCGATCGCCCGGCCCGTGATGGGCGCGATCACCCAGTTCTCGCTGCGCGCGAGCCGCCTCGGCATGGTCGGCCTGATCGCGCTCTTCGTCAGCGCCCTGGCGATGATGCTGACGATCGACCGCGCGCTCAACGCGATCTGGCGCGTCAGGACGCCGCGCCGGATCGCCCAGCGCGTTCTCATCTACTGGGCCGCGGTCACCCTCGGCCCGCTCGTCTTCGCCGTCAGCCTGACCGCGACCTCGTACGCGGTGTCGGTGTCGCGCGGCCTGGTCGGCGGCATGCCGCGCGGCCTCGGCCTGGCCGTGGCGACGATTGAGTTCCTCGTCGAAGGCCTCGGCGTCGCCGCGCTGTTCCGCTATGTGCCGAACACGCATGTGCGCTGGCGCCATGCGCTCCTCGGCGGCGCCTTCGTCGCGACCTGCATGGTCGCCGGCAAGCGCGCGCTGACCGCCTACTTCGGCGCCGTGCCGACCTACGCGATGATCTACGGCGCCTTCGCGACGCTGCCGATCTTCCTCGTCTGGATCTACCTGAGCTGGGTCATCGTCCTGCTCGGCGCGGTGATCGCCGCCTATGCGCCGCTGATCGGCAAGCGGCTGGCGCGCTGGCCCGATGCGCCCGGCAGCGATTTCCACCTCGCCCTCGTCGTCATCGACCAGTTGGCGCGGGCGCGCGACCAAGGCCGGCGCGGCTGCGAGGCCGACGCCGTCGCCGAGGCGATCGGCATCGATCCGCTCCAGATCGGCCCGGTCCTCGACGTGCTGGTCGAGCTCGACTGGGTCGGCCGTCTCGACGAGGCGAAGGGCGGCCGCCACGTCCTCCTCTGCGATCCGGCGACGACGCCGGCCGAGCCGCTCATCGCCAGGCTGCTGCTCGATCCCGCGCCGGATCTCGAGGCGGCATGGAAGCGCGCCGGCTTTCATTCGCTGCGGCTCGGCGCGCTGCTGCCGGGCACGGCTGCGGGCGCCGACAAGACCTAGACTCGCGCGACAACTTCAAGGAGGAGACATGAACCATCGTCTGGCCGCGGCGGCGCTGCTCGCGCTCGCCACTCTCGTCGGCTGTGCCGTCGCCCCCGCGCCTTCGGGCAAGCGCGCCCTGATGATCGTCGGCAACGACGAGAAGCAGGGCTGGAACGACGCCGGCGCCGTCGTCATCGGCGCGCCCGGCCGCGACACCGTCGCGGTGATCGACATCGGCAGCGATCCGCTCGCGCCGAAGACGATCGTCAGCCTGCCGCTGATGAACACCATCGCCGGGCCGCCGGTCAACCTCGCGATCACGCCGGACGAGGGGCTGGCGCTGGTTGCCAACTCGCTCAACGTCGTCGACGAGGGCGGCGTCCTCAAGCAGGTTCCGGACAACCGACTGTGGGTGATCGACCTCAGCGCCGATCCGCCCCGGCTGATCGACACCATCGCTGTCGGCAAGCAGCCGTCCGGCCTGTCGATCAACCGGGCCGGCACGCTGGCGCTGATCGCCAACCGCGCCGACGGCTCGATCAACGTCCTGCGCATCACCGGCAAGAAGGTCGAGCTGATCGACACCGTCGTCATCGGCGAGCAGGTCTCGCACGTCGTCTTCACGCCAGACGGCAAGCGCGCGCTCGCGACCAAGTTCCCCGGCCACAAGGTCGCGGTGCTCGACGTCGCCGGCGAGAAGGTCACGTACGGCAAGTACGACATGGCAGTTGGCCTTTGGCCGTACAACATCGACGTCACGCCCGACGGCAAGCTCGCGCTCACCGCCGACAACGGCAACTCCGGCGCCGCCGACGGCCACATCGACACCGTGAGCGTGATCGACCTCGAGCAGTCGCCGCCTCGGGTGATCGACAAGGTCGTCGTCGGCGACGGTCCCGAGGGCCTGGCGATCAGCCCGACCGGCCGCATGGCCGTCGCCTTGCTCCTGCGCGGCAGCAACGCGGCCAAGAACGCCTTCTTCTACAACAAGAACGGCAGCGTCGTGGCGATGCGGATCGACGGCAAGACCGTGACCAGGACCAACGAGATCGAGGTCGGCGGCCTCCCCGAGGGCGTCGTCTTCAGCGACGATGGGCGCTATCTCTACGTCGGCAACTTCATCACCCAGGACGTCTCGATCCTGCGCATCGACGGCGATCGCCTGGTCGATACCGGCAAGCGCTTCTCGCTCGCCGGCCACCCGGCGTCGATGCGCGGCCGGACACGCTGACGACGGCCGCGCTGCGACGCGGCGCGGCGCCTCAGCCGCGCCCGCCGCGGCGCATACCGAGCGCCGAGCGGGTGCGAAAGGTGATCGAGTAGCGCAGCGCCGGCGTCGGCGCGACGCTGTGCTGCCAGCCCCAGCGCGCCTCGGCGCGCAGCACGTAGGCGGAGCGCGGCGCGAGCTCGAGCGACAGCACGTCGGCCTTCTTCGGCTGCACCGGCGGATAGCGGCGAAAGCGCATCCGCGCCGTCCCCGCGAGCGAGATGCCGACGACGGTCTCGAAGTCGGGGACGTCGCGATGCCAGCCGAGCGGAACGCCGGGCTGGTACTCGGCGACGAGCGCGCTCGACAGCGCCTCGGGCGCCTCGCCGACCCACGCCGCGGCCTTCGCGCGCAACGGCTCGAGCGCCGCCGGCAACGGCGGCCCCGGCAAGAGCTGGTTGTCGTCGAAGTCATAGGCGGTGCCGAAGTGGGCGACGCGGCGCCGCGCCGTGTAGCCCTTGTAGCGAGCCTCGTGCAGCGGCAGCGTCGCGATCAGGGCGAGCAGCCCGGCCTCTTCGCCGGCGTCGATGAAGTCGATGCGATAGTCCCAGCCGGGCGGCAAGGGCGGCCCCGGCGGCGCCGGCGGTTCGCCGAAGAGCGCGAGCTGGTCGGCGGCAGCAATGTTCACGCGAATCATTGTGGCGGCGTCGCCGCGTTGTCGCCGGCGCGACCGGCATGGCCCTGGCGCCGTCGCATCATCGACGCCTGTTCCCTTCAGGGAGTCGACAGATGGCCGACGGAGAAGCAGGCGCGACGCGCGCCGATGTCGCGGCATTGAGCGCGACCGCGGCCTTCAACAACTGGGCGGATTTCGAGGTCGTCGCGGCGGCCGACGGCCGCGCCGAGCTGAGGCTGCCGTGGCGCACCGACCTCGGCCAGTACGCCGGCTTTCTTCACGCCGCGATGATCGGCGGCATGATCGATACCGCCTGCGGCTTCGC
Organism: Caldimonas sp.; assembly: GCA_035995885.1. Classification (GTDB taxonomy): domain Bacteria; phylum Pseudomonadota; class Gammaproteobacteria; order Burkholderiales; family Burkholderiaceae_C; genus Schlegelella_A. Next base: position 18,964 of record DASYKC010000090.1, read on the forward strand.
CGCGTTCACGGTGAGCGGCCATGTCCTCGCCTCGCACATCTCCGTGAATTGCCTCGCGCCCGCGGCGGGCGACGCCTTCGTCGCGCGGGCGCGTGTCGTCAAGGCCGGGCGACGCCAGGTCTTCGCCTGCGCCGAGCTGTTCGCGCTGCGCGGCGACCAGGAGCGTCTCGTCGCCACCGGCGACGTGATCCTGGTGCCGCTGGCCGGGTCGGAATCCCCGTCGACCCGCGCTGCCGCCGCTGGAGGGCGGACCGATGCATCCGTTCGATGAAGCGACCGCGCTCGCCGGCGCGCCCGGCGCTCCCGTGCGCCGCGGTCGCACCAGCGACGCCTACTGGACCTTCATCAGCCCCTTCGGCGGCGTGTCGGCGGCGACGGCGCTGCGCGCCGTCCTCGAGCACCCGGAGCGCGCCGGCGATCCGCTTGCCGTCACGGTCAACTTCTGCGCGCCGATCGAGCGCGGCGAGTTCGCGGTCCACGTCCGCCGCGCCCGCGCCAACCGCTCGAGCCAGCACTGGCAGGTCGAGTTCCGCCAGGGCGCGAGCGAAGACGCCGTCCTGACGGCGAGCATCGTCACCGCCGCGCGGCGCGACAGCTGGCAGCACCAGCCGGCGCGCGCGCCGGCATTGCCGCCGTTCGAGACCCTGCCGGCGTTCGACAACCGCGCCTCGCTCTCGTGGGTGGCGCAGTACGGCTTTCGCTTCGCCGAAGGCATTCCGGCGCTCGGCGCGGAAACGATCCCCGAGCCGCCGCGTTCGGCGCGCTCGCTGCTCTGGCTCCAGGACCGTGTGCCGCGCGCGCTCGACTTCCTCTCGCTGCTGGCGATGAGCGATGCCTTCTTCGGCCGCATCTTCCAGGTGATCGGCCGCATCCCGCCATTCGGCACGGTGTCGATGACGACGTATTTCCACGCCGGCGCCGACGAGCTCGCGGCGAACGACACGGCGCCCCTGGCCGCCGTCGCCGATGCCCGGGTCTTTCATCGCAGCTTCTGCGACCAGAACGCCGAGCTATACGGTGCAGGCGGCGGGCTCCTCGCGACTTCGGCGCAGATCGCCTACTTCCGCGTCTAGGTCCGCGGCGCGGCGCTAGAACAGGCCGTCGATCTCGCCGGTCGCGTTGACGAAGATGCCGTGCGCCGCCGGCTCGGCCGGCAGGCCCGGCATGGTCATGATGTCGCCGCAGATCGCGACGATGAAGCCGGCGCCCGCGGCCAGCCGCACCTCGCGCACCGGCAGCACGTGGCCCGACGGCGCGCCGAGCAGCTTGGGGTCGGCGGAGAACGAGACCTGCGTCTTGGCCATGCAGATCGGCAGCGCGCCGTAGCCGGCCGCCGCGAAGCCGTCGAGGTCCGCGCTCGCCTTGTGGCTGAAGGCGACCTCGCCGGCACCGTAGATGCGCGTCGCGATCGTGCGGATCTTGTCGGCGAGCGGCAGGGCGTCGTCGTAGAGCGGCGCGAAGCGCGCTTCGCCCGACTCGCAGCGGGCGACGACGCAACGCGCGAGCTGCTCGGCGCCGGCAGCGCCGTCGGCCCAGTGCCGGCACTGCACCGCCTCGACCTCGAACTCGGCCTCGCAGATGTCGGCGAGGAGCCGGTGCTCGGCGTCGCTGTCGGACGTGAAGTGGTTGATGGCGACGATCACCGGAACGCCGAAGCCGCGCACGTTGCGGACGTGGCGGCCGAGGTTGACCATGCCGGCCTGGAGCGCGCCGAGGTTCTCCCTGGCGAGGTCGGCGACGGCGACGCCGCCGTTGTACTTGAGCGCGCGCACAGTCGCGACGATCACCGCGGCGTCGGGCCTCAGTCCCGCCTGCCGGCACTTGATGTCGAAGAACTTCTCGGCGCCGAGGTCGGCGCCGAAGCCGGCCTCGGTGACGGCGTAGTCGCCGAGCTTGAGCGCCGCCCGCGTCGCGATCACCGAGTTGCAGCCGTGCGCGATGTTGGCGAACGGGCCGCCGTGGATCAGCGCCGGCGAGCCTTCGATCGTCTGCACGAGGTTGGGCTTGATCGCGTCCTTGAGCAGCGCGGTCATCGCTCCCGCCGCCTTCAGCGCGCCCGCCGTCACCGGCTGCCAGCGCCGCGTGTAGCCGACGACGATGCGGGCGAGCCGCTCCTCGAGGTCGGCGAGGTCGTCGGCGAGGCACAGGCACGCCATCACTTCCGAGGCGACGGTGATGTCGAAGCCGCTCTCGCGCGCGAAGCCGTTCGCGCCCGGCCCCGACACGCCGCCGAGGCCGACGGTGACGCTGCGCAAGGCGCGGTCGTTCATGTCGGCGACGCGGCGCCAGGCGATGCGGCGGGTGTCGATCTCGAGCGCGTTGCCCCAGTAGACGTGGTTGTCGACGAGCGCGGCAAGCAGGTTGTGCGCCGAGGTGATGGCGTGGAAGTCGCCGGTGAAGTGCAGGTTGATGCGCTCCATCGGCATCACCTGCGAGCGGCCGCCGCCGGTCGCGCCGCCCTTGGCGCCGAAGACCGGCCCGAGCGAGGGCTCGCGCAGGGCGATGACGGCGCGCTTGCCGATCCGGTTGAGCGCGTCGCCGAGGCCGATCGTCGTCGTCGTCTTGCCTTCGCCGGCCGGCGTCGGATTGATCGCGGTCACGAGCACCAGCTTGCCGTCGGAGCGATCGTGGAGCGAGTCGATGTAGCTTCGCTCGAGCTTGGCGATGTGCTTGCCGTGGAAGTCGAGGGCATCGAGCGGGATGCCGGCGCCCTCGGCGACTTCGGCGATCGGGCGGAGGCGGCTGGCGCGGGCGATGGCGAGGTCGTGCGACATGAGGAGGAGGCGTGGCAGTCGTCGCCCGAGTGTGGCACGACAATCCGCGCTGCCGGCCGCGCGCCGGCTGCGCGCGGCGGCGCTATCCTTTCGTCCTTCGCTTCGCCGGTCGACGCCATGCGCCCCCACTGCTCCCACCTCGCCGGCATCCGCACCGTGACGCCGAGCGCCCTCGGTTGCGAGGAGTGCCTCGCCAGCGGCGAACGCTGGGTCCACTTGCGCATCTGCCGCACCTGCGGCCATGTCGGCTGCTGCGACGACTCGAAGAACAAGCACGCGACGCGTCACTTCCACGCGACCTCGCACCCGATCATCGAAGGCTACGACCCGCCCGAAGGCTGGGGCTGGTGCTACGTCGACGAAGTCGACTTCGACCTCAGCGACCGCAAGACGCCGCACAACGGGCCGATCCCGCGCTACGCCTGACGGCCCTTCTCAACGACCGAGACCGCATCCATGACATCGATCGACGTCCTGCCCCTCGACGACGCGACCCGGCAAGCGCTGGCAGGCGTGACGACGGCGACGCTCACCACCGTGCTTCTCAAGAAGGGCCTGCGCAACGTCTGGATCCGCGGCGCGCTGCCGCTCGCCGAGCGGCTGCCTTCGCGTCGCGTCGGCCGCGCCTTCACGCTGCGCTTCGTGCCCGCGCGCGAAGACCTGGCGACGCCGGCGTCGTGGGCGTCGCCGATCTCGACGCGCGCCGCAATCGAGGCGATGCCCGCGGGCGCGATCGCCGTCGTCGACGCGATGGGCACCGTCGACGCCGGCATCTTCGGCGACATCCTCTGCGCGCGCATGGCCAGGCGCGGCGTCGCCGCGCTCGTCAGCGACGGCGTCGTGCGCGACCTCGCCGGCGTCCTCGCCACCGGCCTCGCGGTCTGGTGCCGCGGCACGGCCGCACCGGCATCGGTGAACGGCCTCACCTTCGTCGGCTGGCAGGAGCCGATCGGCTGCGGCGGCGTCGCCGTGATGCCGAACGACGTGATCGTCGCCGACGGCGACGGCGCGGTCGTGATCCCGGCCGGCCTCGTTGCCGACGTCGTCGCCGCGGCCGTCGAGCAGGAGCGGCTCGAGGGCTGGATCATGGGCGAGGTCGACGCCGGCGTCACCCTGCCGGGCCTCTATCCCGCCAACGACGCGACGCGCGCGCGCTACGAGGCCTGGGCCGAAGGCGAAGACAAGGACAAGCGCTGAGGCGCGGCCAAGGCGTCGCGCGACTTCGAGGTCAGCGCGCCGGATGCCGCTCCGTGCGCGGGATCCAGTACCAGAGCACCGCCGCCGCCGCGAAGCCGATCGCGCCGGTGCACGAGATGCCGGCCGCGAGCGAGACCAGGCCGGTCACTGCCGAGAGCAGCGCCGGTCCCGCGGTCGAGCCGATGTCCGACATCAGGCGCCAGAGGCCGAGGAAGTGGGCGCGGCCGGCGACCGGCGAATAGTCGGCGCCGAGCGTCATGATCATCCCCGAGCCGATGCCGTTGCCGAAGCCGATCAGGAGCGAGACGAGCAGCAGCGACATCGCGCCGTGCGTCAACGGCGTCAGCATCATCGCCACGCCGATGATCAGCATCGACGGCACGGCGACCCAGGCGCGGCCCTTCCTGTCCATCACCTTGCCGGCCGGATAGAAGACGAGCATGTCGATGCCGCCGGCGAGGCCGTAGATGAGCGACGTCGTCGCCGCGTCGAGGCCGATGCCTTCGGCCCAGAGCGGGATCACCGCCTGGCGCGAGGCGCGCACCGCGGAGACGAGGAGCGCGCCGATGCCGACGGTGAGAAAGATCCTGGCGTGGCCGACGCCGACCGAACGCAGCGTCGCTTTGGCGCGGACCGCGGCGAGGTCGGTCACGGCGTCGCTCGGCGCCTGCGCCGGCAGGTCGGGCATGCGCAGCGCGACCCCGGCCGCGAGCACGAGCGCACCGACGCCGGCCCAGTACGCGCCGCCGATGCCCATGACGTGGATCAGCCCGGCGGCGACGAACGGGCCGATGAACAGGCCGATCCGCATGACCCCGCCGAGCGTCGACAGGGCGCGGGCGCGATAGTGGAACGGCACGGTCTCGGTGAGGTACTTCTGGCGCGCGAGCCCGAACACCGCGCCCGACATGCCGACCATGAAGACGCCGATCGCGAACGCCCACAGGGTCGGCGCGAGGACGCAGAGCGCCATCGCCAGCGCGCCCCAGACGGCGGCGCCGACGATCGCCCAGCGCTCGCCGTAGCGCGTCGTGATGAGCGACGCCGGGATGTTGGTGACGAGCGAGCCGATGCCGATCAGCGTCACCATCAGCGCGGCGAGCGCGACCGAGCCGCCGAGCTGGCGCACGGTGAGCGCGATCACCGGCAGGATTGCGCCTTCGCCGAGGCCGAACAGGAACGACGGACCGAACGCGGGCAGGGCGATCTTGCGCAGGCTGAAGGTGTCGGCGGTCACGCGGCGTCGGGCGGGAAGGGTGGCGCGAGCTTAGCCGCAAGGCGGCCCGGGCAGCGCCTGACCGGGCCGCGCTATCCTCGCGCGCAGCCGGCCGGCGCCGGCTTCCGAACGACCTCCGAAGGAATCCCATGGCCATGTCCTCGCTCCGTGCGCCGACCGCGCGCGACTCCGCCGGCATCGACGCCGCCCTGCTCATCCTGCGCCTCGCGCTCGGCGTGCTCGTCCTCTTCCACGGCGTGGCCAAGCTGCCGCCGCCGGACCAGTTCATCGCCGGCGCCCTCGCCAAGGTGGGTCTGCCGTCGGTGCTCAGCTACGGCGTCTACGTCGGCGAGATCGTCGCCCCGATTCTGCTCATCGTCGGCGTCTGGACGCGCCTGGCGGCGCTCGTGATGGCGATCAACATGATCGCCGCCATCCTGCTCGCCGGCCTGCCGCACCTGTTCTCGCTCAACGCCAGCGGCGGCTACGCGCTCGAGCTCGAGGCGATCTACCTGTTCACCGCCATTGCCCTCGCGCTCGCCGGCGCCGGCCGCTACAGCGTCGGCGGCCGCTACGGGCCGATGAACTAGGGCGGGCCGACGTCGCGAGAGGAAGTCACGCGTCGGCGTCGAAGCCGCCGGCGGCGCGTCGATCGGCGCTTGCCGCGCCGGCGAGCAGTTCGATCAGGCGATGCGCGGCATCGACGTCGCGGGCGCCGGCGGCGACGCCGGCGCTGTAGACCGTGGCGAGCGCGTACGGCGGCGGCAGCGCACCGACGAGGGCCAGGCCCGGCGTGTAGCGGATCTCGGTCGCCTGCGTGCAGCCGATGGCGCCCTCGTCGGCATCGGCGGCGAGCTCGCGCATCGCGGTCGCGCCGTTAGCGAACATGCGCAGCCGCGACGCGAGCGCGGCCTGAAGGCCGAGCCGGTCGATGATCGAGGCGACGTGCTTGCCGGCGGTCGACAGCGTCGCGTCGGGGAAGTAGATCGCGGCGGCGTCGAGGAGGGTGGACCGGAGCGATGCGGCATCGTCGATCCTCGGCCGGGACGGCGCCGTCGCCTTGACCGCGATCGCCGTCTGGACCCGGCCGATCGTGCGCCGCGAGCCGGCCTGCAGCGCGCCGCTCGCCGCGAGCGACTCGACCATCGCGTCGGTGGCGATGAAGACGTCGCACGGCGTGCCGGCGCGGAGCAGGTCGCGGATCGCGCCGACGGCGCCGAAGCCGGCGTTCAGGCGCACGCCGGCGTCGCGCTCGAAGGCGCCTTGGGTGGCGAGGACGAGGCCCTTGACGGCGCCGGCGCAGAGGAGGTTCAGGTCATTCGCCATCGGCTCGCATCGGTGCCTTGCCGAAGCGTCACTGCTCGGCCTTGGCGCCCGAGACCTTGACGATGTGCGCCCACTTGACGATGTCGTCGTTGAGGTAGCGCGTGAACTCGGCGACGCTCATCGTCATCGGCGTCGCGCCCTGTGCCTTCCACGCCTTCCCCGTCTCGGCGTTGGCGACGATCTTCGCGACCTCGGCATTGAGGCGGGCGACGATCGCGGGCGGCGTCGCCTTCGGCGCCATCAGGCCGAGCCAGATCGTCGCGTCGTAGCCGGGAACGCCGGCCTCGGCGATCGTCGGCACGTCGGGCAGCACCGCCGAGCGCGTCGCGCCGGTCGTGCCGAGCGCCTTGACCTTGCCGGCGCGGATGTGCTCGGTCATCGTCGGCACGGCGTCGAACATCAGGTCGACCTGGCCGCCGAGGACATCGGTGCGCGCGCCCGAGCTGCCCTTGTACGGGATGTGCAGGATCGAGACGCCGGCCATCGCCTTGAACAACTCGCCGGCCATGTGGTACGGCGTCCCCGGTCCCGACGACGCGTAGGAGAGCGCGCCGGGTTTGGCCTTCGCCGCGGCGATCAGCTCGTGCAGCGTCGTCGCCGGCAGGCCGCTGCGCGCGACCAGGACGAGGTCCGACGAGTTGATCGGCGCGACCGGGACGAAGTCGCGCATGAGCTGGAACGGCTTGGTCGGGATCAGCGACTCGTTGACCGTGTGCGTATTCGACATCAAGAGCAGCGTGTAGCCGTCGGCCGGGCTCTTGGCGACCGCGTCGGTGCCGATGATCGAGCCCGCGCCGGGCCGGTCGTCGACGATGAAGGTCTGGCCCATCGACTCCTGCAGGCGCTGGGCGATGAAGCGCGCGTAGACGTCGGCCGGGCCGCCGGCGGCGAACGGCACGATGATCCGCACCGGCCTGCTCGGATAGTCCTGCGCCGCGGCGAGCGGCGCCGCAACGGCGAGGAGGAGCGCGCCGATCGCGGCGACGGCGCGATGCAAGGCGCGTCCTCGCAGCGCGGCGGCGGATCGGACTGGGTTCATCGTGTCTCCGTGTCGGCCGTGCGGCCACTTCCTGGCAGATGTTAAGGCGACGCCGCGCGGGCGCTGCCGCGCAATGAGTAGCATCGCCGAATGAACAGACGACATCTCTGCGCGCTCGTCGCGAGCGGCATCGCCCTGGCGCTCGTTGCGGCGCCGGCGCTGGCCCAGTCGAGCTATCCCGACAAGCCGATCACGATGATCGTGCCGTTCCCGCCGGGCGGCGTCGCCGACACCGTCGCCCGGCCGGTTGCCGAGGCGCTGGCGCGCGAGCTGAAGCAGCCGGTCGTCGTCGAGAATCGCGCCGGCGCCGGCGGCGCGCTCGGCATCGGCTTCGCCGCGCGCGCCCCGGCCGACGGCTACACCGTGCTGCTCAGCCTGTCGTCGATCTCGATCCTGCCCGAGGCCGATCGCATTCTCGGCAGGAAGCCGGGCTACCAGCTGAGCCAGTTCAGGCCGATCGCGCGCTTCACCGCCGACCCGACGGTCCTCGTCGTCCGCGCCGACTCCCGCTGGAAGAGCTTCGCCGACTTCCTCGCCGATGCGCGCATGCATCCGGGCACGTACAACTACGGCAGCTCGGGCAACTACGGGACGATGCACGTGCCGATGGAGATGCTCAAGGCCGAGGCCGGCTTTCGCATGACGCACATCCCGTACACCGGCGCGGGACCGGCGGTGGTCGCCTTGCTCGCCGGCCAGGTCGACGCGATCGCGACCGGGCCGTCGACGGTCGCGCAGCAGATCCAGGCCGGCAAGCTGCGCGCGCTCGCGCACTGGGGCGAGCAGCCGCTGGCGGCGTTGCCCGAGGTGCCGAGCCTGAAGCAGCTTGGCCACCCGGTCCGCTTCGCGCAGTGGTCGGCGCTGTTCGTTCCGACCGGGACGCCCGACGACGTCATCCGAAAGCTGCGCACCGCCGCCGCCAAGGTCGCCGCCGACGCCAACGTGCGCCAGGTGATCGCCAAGGCGGGCAGCCCGATCGAGTACCTCGACGCGCCGGAATTCCAGACCTACTGGGACGCCGATGCTGCCGAGATGACGAAGGCGGTGCGCGCAGTCGGCAAGGTCGAGTAGCGGCGTCGTCAGGCCAGCGGCAGGCGGATCTCGAACTCGCTGCCCTTGCCGGGCCCGTCGCTGCGCGCCTCGATCGTGCCGCCGTGCATCTCGACCAGGCCTTTCGCCAGCGACAGGCCGATGCCCTGGCCGCCCTGCGAGCGCTCGCGCGCCGACTCGACCTGGCCGAACATCTCGAAGATCTGCGTGATGTGACGCTCGGCGATGCCGATGCCGCTGTCCTTCACCTTCACCGAGACGATGCTGCCCTGACGTTCGACGCTCAGGGCGATGCGCCCCTCGGCCGGCGTGTACTTGGCGGCGTTGATGAGGACGTTCGAGAACACCTGCGCCAGCCGGGTCGGGTCGGCGGTCACGCTCAGCGCCTCGGCCGGCACGGCGACGGTCAGCGTGTGGCGCGCCGCGTCGATCGCCGGCTGCGCGATCTCGATCGCCTGCTCGATCGCGGTGGTCAGCAGCAGCGGCTGCAGGCGCAGCGTCAGCTCGCGCCGGCTCAGGCGCGAGACGTCGAGCAGGTCATCGAGCAGATGCGCCATCTGGCCGGCCTGGCGATCGACGACGTCGTGGCACCAGGCGACCCGCGGGTCGGTGGGCGCCATCTGGCGCAGCGCGCCGATCGCGCTGCGGATCGGCGCGAGCGGGTTGCGCAGCTCGTGCGAGAGCGTGGCGATGAAGTTGTCCTTCTCGCGCCCGGCGTCGCGCAGGATCTGCTCGACCTGCTTGCGATCGCTGATGTCCATGACGACGCCGAAGTGGCGCAGCGGCCGGCCGGCGCCGTCGTATTCGGCGCGGCCGCGGTGGCCGATCCAGATCTCGCGGCCGTCGCCGCGTACGACGCGGAACTCGTGGACGAAAGGCCGGCGCGCGTCGATCGCCTCGTTGCGGCGCTGCGTGAAGCCGTCGCGGTCGTCGCGATGGATGAGCGCGAGGACGCTGTCCGGCGTCGGCACGAACGTCGCCGCGTCGAGGCCGAACAGCGCGTAGGTTTCCGGCGACCACCAGAGCACGCCGGCGACGATGTCGAGGTCGTACGCGCCCATCTGACCGGCGCCGAGCGCCATGCCGAGGCGCTCGCGCTCGATGCGCAGCGACTCGCTCGCCTGCCTGACCTCGGTGACGTCGGCCATGATGCTGACGAGCCGCTTCGGCCGGCCGTCGGCCTCGCGCGCGACGACCAGGCCGCCGCCCGACAGCGACAGCGTCGTGCCGTCGCGCCTGACGATGCGGTACTCGGCCGGGAACGAATCCTGTTGCGCCGAGAGCTCGTGGAAACGCTTCGCCAGGTGGCGGTCGTCGGGGTGTAGCGCGGCGACGAATTCGTCGTCGGCGCCGCCGAGCCGGCCGCGGCCCTCGGGCAGGTCGATGCCAAACAGGGCCATGCCCTCGGCCGACCAGATTCGCGTCTGCGTCGCGTGGTCGGTTTCCCAGGATCCCATGCGGCCGGCCTTCAGGGCCGAGCGGAAGCTCGCCTCGCTCTCGCGCAGGCGGGCTTCGGCGCGGGCGCGCTCGGTGACGTCGACGCCGACGACGAAGATGCCGGTCACCGTGTCGCTCGCGTCCTTGATCGGCTGGTAGACGAAGTCGACGACGCGCTCGACGACGGCGCCGCCCGGCGCCGTCTGGACGGCGTACTTCGCGCCGCTGCCCGCGTACGGCTCGCCGCTGGCGAAGACGCGGTCGAGGAGGGCGAGGTAGCCTTGCTCGGCGAGCTCGGGCAGCGCCTCCGCGGCCGTCCTGCCGAGGACCGGCCGATGGCCGATGAGCTGCATGTAGCCGGGATTGGCGAGCTCGATCCGGTGCGACGGACCCTCGACCAGCGCCATGAAGGTCGGCGCCTGCTCGAACAGCTGCTGCAGGCGGTCGCGCTCGGCCGAGAGCTGGCGCGTCGCCAGGACCTGCTGCGTCGTCTCGCTGCCGACGACGAGGACGCCGCCGATCCCGCCCGGCGCGGCGGCGTCGTCGATCGGGCTGTAGCCCGAGGTCCAGTAGGCGTCGTCGACGCGGCCGTTGCGGGTGATCGGCACGAGCTGGTCGACGTGCCAGGTCGCGCCTTGCCCCGACATGACGTGCTCGATCCGCGGCCCGACGACGTGCCAGATCTCGCCCCAGACCTCGCGCGCCGGCCGTCCCAGCGAGGCGGGATGTCGCTCCGGCCCGATCGACTCGCGGTAGGCATCGTTGTAAAGACAGGCGAGCTCGGGCCCCCACCAGAGGTACATCGCGTGGCCGGTGTTGAGCATCAGGCGGACGACGGTGCGCAGCGATTGCGGCCAGCCGGCAGGCGGGCCGAGCGACGAGCTCGACCAGTCGTGGGTGCGCATCAGGGCGCCCATCTCGCCGCCGCCGCTCAGGAAATCGGGCGAGCCCACCGCTTCGAGAGAGGGCACGCCCTTCGTCGGCAGCCTATCCATGTCCGCACATCCGACGGCTGCGCGACCGGCAGGCGGCTCGCCCTAGCGGCCCGACCACTGCGGCGGGCGCTTGTCGAGGAACGCGCGCACGCCCTCGTGGAAATCGGCGCTGCCATAGGTCTTCGCGATCAGGTCGTCGCCGTCGGGGACGACGCGCGCCTCCTGAATCCTTCGCACCGCTTCCTTGGTGACCCAGAGGGTGATCGGCGCGTGCGACGCGACCGTCTCGGCGAGCTCGCGCACCCTGTTCTCGATCGCGTCGGCGGCGACGATCTCGTGGACGAAGCCGGCGGCGAGCGCTTCGTCGGCGCCGAGCAGGCGCGCCGTGAAGATGAGCTCCTTGAGGCGCGACGGGCCGAACAGGTCGAGATAGCGCGCATAGGCCTGCATCGACAGGCAGTTGCCGAGCGTGCGCGCGATGGGCGCGCCGAAGCGCGCATCCGGCGTGGCGATGCGCAGGTCGGCGCCGGCCGCGATGCCGAGACCGCCGCCGACGGCGAAGCCCTGGATCTGGGCGATGACCGGCTTCCTGACGCGGGCGATCCTGCCCGTGCGCCGATCGCCGTCGCGCTCGTAGCGCAGGCCGTCTTCGCCGCTCTCGAACGTCGTGAACTGACTGATGTCGGTGCCGGCGACGAAGGCCTTGCCGCCGGCGCCCTTCAGCACGAGGACGCGGATCGAATCGTCGCCGTCGACCTCCTCGCAGGTTTCGTACAGCCGCTGGTACATCTCCCAGGTCATCGCATTGCGCGCCTCGGGCCGATTGAACGTGAGCGTGACGATGGCGCCGCTCCGCTCGACGACGACGTGCTCGCTGGCGGGGGTGACGTTGTCCATGGCCGATCGAAGAGGGTGGCGGGTCGAAAAGATGCTAGCACCCGGCCTCGCCGCGATCGCTCCGTCCAGCGGCCCGCGCATGGCGATGCCGCTAGGGGCAATACCAAGCCGCCGCGCGTCGGTCCGCTGCTAGAGTGCCCCGCACCGATCGCGCGCGAGTCGCGCGCCGCATCGCATCCCGGCTTCAGCGAAGGAATTTCCGGATGAGCTTGCAGCAAGTTCTCGTCGCCTCGGCGGCGTTCGCCGCGCTGCTCGCATCGCACGGCGATGCGTTCGGCCAGGCCAAGTACCCGTCGAGGAACATCGAGGTCGTCGTCCCGTACGCGCCCGGCGGCGGCACCGACAACATGATGCGAACGATCACCGGCATCATGGACGAGAACAAGTGGTCGCCGGTGCCGATCAACATCAACAACCGCCCCGGCGGCAGCGGCACGATCGGCTACAGCTATCTCATCACGAAGAAGGGCGACTCGCATGTCGTCGCCGGCGCGACGCCGATGATCGTCTCGGGCAAGCTCCAGGGGCGCCTGACGGGCAACCATCGCGACGCGATGACGGTGCTGATGATCGTCGCCATCGACGAGCTGATGCTCTCGGTACGGACCGAGTCGCCCTACAAGACGATCGAGGATTTCGTCGCCGCGGCGCGCGCCCGGCCGGGGCAGCTCACCGTCGGCGGCACCGGCATCCACAACGAGGACCACATCTTCGCCCACCTGTTCGAGCAGGCGGCCAAGATCAAGCTGAAGTACGTGCCGTTCAATTCCGGCGGCGAGGCGACGGCGGCGTTGATGGGCGGCCACATCGACGCCGGCATCATGAATCCGAACGAGATCGTCGCCCAGGTCGAGGCCGGCACGGCGAAGAACCTGGCGGTCGCCGCGAAAAAGCGCATGGCGGGCGCGCCCGAGGTGCCCACCTTCGCCGAGAAGGGCTACCCGTTCTACTGGGAGCAGATGCGCGGCGTGGTCGGGCCCGCCAACATGACGCCGGAAGCGGTCGCGTGGTGGCAGGAGACGCTGAAGAAGGTGACGACGACGAAGAAGTGGCAGGACGACTACATCAAGGGCAATCTGCTCACGCCGACCGCGTGGACGGGCGAGGAAGCCAACAAGTACCTCGACAGCATCACCGGCAAGTACGAGAGCGCGCTCGCCGATCTCGGCGGCCTGAAGAAGTAGGCCGGGCGACGCCCCGTGCGAAGCGCTGACAGGATCGCCGGCGCGGCATTGCTGGCGCTGGCCGTCGCCTTCAGCGCCGGCGCGCTGAAGTACTACGCCTACTGGGGCGAGAACGGCCCCGGGCCGGCGTTCCTGCCGTTCTGGCTCGGCCTCGTCATGGCGCTGCTCGCGGCGATGCTCCTCGTCGGCGCCCTGCGCTCGAGCGATCCGGGCCCCGACTGGCTGCCGCGCGGCGACGGCCTGCGGCGCATCGCGCTCGTCCTCGGCACCACCGTGGCCTTCGTCGCCCTGCTCGACGTCATCGGCATGACGATCGGCACGGTGCTGTTCCTGGTCATCCTGCTGCGCTACCTCGATCGCCAGCCCTGGAAGCTGACGATCGGCATCGCGCTGGTGGTCGCGGCGCTGAATTTTCTCGTCTTCGCGCGCTGGCTTCACGTGCCGTTGCCGGTGAGCCCGCTCGGCTTCTGAGAAGGAATCGATGGACTTCCTGGCCAACCTCGCGCTCGGCTTTTCGGTCGCGCTGACGCCGTTCAACCTGCTCATGGCGACCTGCGGCGTCGTCATCGGCATCCTGATCGGCGCGCTGCCCGGCATCGGCCCGCCTTCCGGCGTCGCGCTGCTGCTGCCGCTCACCTTCGGCATGGACCCGACGTCGGGAATCATCATGCTCGCGGCGCTCTACGCCGGCACCATGTACGGCGGCACGATCACCTCGGTGCTGATCAACACGCCGGGCGAATCGGCCTCGGTCGTGACCTGCATCGACGGCTACCAGATGGCACTGCAGGGCCGCGCCGGCCCCGCCCTCGGCATCGCCGCGATCGGCTCGTTCATCGCCGGCACCGTCGGCGTCGTCCTGCTGATGCTGGTGTCGCCGGCGCTGGCGCGATGGTCGCTGGCCTTCGGCCCGCCCGAGACCTTCGCCCTCCTGCTCCTCGGCCTGACGACGGTGACGCTGCTCACCGGCGACAGCGCGCTCAAGGGCTACATCAGCATGGTCCTCGGGCTGATGATCGCGATGGTCGGCTTCGACATCATCTCGGGCGATCCGCGCTACGCCTTCGGCGTTCCCGGGCTGATGGACGGGATCGATTTCCTGCCGGTCGCGATCGGCCTGTTCGGGATCGGCGAGGTCCTCGCCGGCGCCGAAGACGTGGCGGGCAACGCGATCCCGCATGCGCGCTACGGCTTTCGCGACGTCATGCCGAGCGCGCAGGACTGGGTGCGCAGCCGCTGGGCGATCGCGCGCGGCACGGCCCTCGGCTTTCTCGTCGGCATCCTGCCCGGCGCCGGCCCGACGGTGTCGACCTTCCTCTCGTACGCAGTCGAGAAGAAGGTCTCGAAGCATCCCGAGGAGTTCGGGCGCGGCGCGATCGAGGGCGTCGCCGGGCCCGAGTCGGCCAACAACGCCGCTGCCACCGGCGCGATGGTGCCGATGCTGACGCTCGGCATTCCCGGCTCGGCGACCACCGCGATCATGCTCGGCGGCCTGATGATGTGGGGCCTGCGACCCGGGCCGCTCCTGTTCGAGAAGAACCCGGAATTCGTCTGGGGGCTGATCGCCTCACAGTACATCGCCAACGTGATGCTGCTCATCCTCAGCACCGCGTTCATCCCGCTCTTCGTGCGCGCGCTGCGGGTGCCGTACGGCATCCTGATGCCGCTCATCATCCTTTTCTGCGTCACCGGCGCGTACTCGCTCAAGAACAGCGTCTTCGACGTCGGCCAGATGCTCGTCTTCGGCGTCCTCGGCTACGCGATGAAGAAGCTCGGCTACTCGCCGGCCGCGCTGACGCTGGCGCTCGTCCTCGGGCCGCTCGCCGAGCGCGCGCTGCGCCAGTCGCTGATCATCTCCGACAGCGGCGTCGGCATCTTCTTCATGCGGCCGATCTCCGCCGTGCTGATGCTCGCCGCGCTGGCGGCGGTGCTGGTGCCGGCGCTGCGCGCGCTCGCTGCGGCATCGCGCCGGCGCGACGCCGCGAAGGCGGCGGCCTGACCGCCGAGCTCAGGCGCCGACGAAGTTCGGCTTGCGCTTTTCCATGAAGGCCGCCTGGCCTTCCTTGTAGTCGGCGCTCGCGAAGCAGGCGGCGACGGCGCGCTCGGTGGCGCCGACGTCGCGCTCGGCGACGTCCTTGAGCGCCTCGCCGACGACGAGCTTGGCGCAGCGGACGGTGAGCGGCGCGTTGGCGGCGATCGCGCGGGTCATCTCTTCGATCGTCGCTTCGAGGGCGTCATCGGCGACGACGCGGTTGACGAGGCCCATCTTCTCGGCCTCGCGCGCGTCGAACTGGCGGCCGGTGAAGAACATCTCCTTGGCGTACGCCGGACCGATCAGGTCGACGAGCGGCTGCGCCCGGTTGAGGCCGTAGCCGAGCCCGAGCTTCGCCGCAGGAACGCCGAACTTGGCGTCTTCGCTGCAGATCCGCAGGTCGCAGCACACCGCCGCCGCCGTGCCGCCGCCGATGCAGTAGCCGCGGATCATGGCGATCGTCGGGATCGCCATGCCCTGCAACGCCGAGTAGGCCTTCTGCGTCGTCGCCTGGTAGTGCGCCACTGCCGCGGCTTCCTGGCGCTCGTCTTTGAACTTCGAGATGTCGGCGCCCGAGGCGAAGGCCTTGCGGCCGGCGCCGGCGACGACCATGACGCGCACCGACGCGTCGGCGCTGAACTCGGCCATGATCTCCAGGGCAGCCTCCCACATCTCGAGCGAGATCGCGTTGTGGCGCTCGGGATTGTTGAAGATCATCCAGCCGACGCCGTCGTCCTTGCGCGAGATCATCTTGTCGCTTCGCATCGCGTTCTCCTCAAACGATTCCCTGGCTCTTCAGACGCTCGATCCCGGCCGCGTCGTAGCCGAGCTCGCGCAGCACGTCGTCGGTGTGTTCGCCGAGGGCGGGCGGATGGGCGACGACGTGGCCCGGCGTCCGGCTCAGCGTCACCGGCTGGCCGAGGTAGGCGACGTCGTCGAGCTGCTCGACGATGCCGAGGTGGCGCACCTGGGGGTCGGCGAACGACTGGTCGATCGAGTAGATCGGCCCGGAAGGCACGCCGGCGTCGTTCAGCAGCTCGACCCACTCGGCGGTGTCGCGCTTGCCGAGGTGGGCCTCGAGGTCGACGTGAAGGCGGTCGCGATGCTGCGACCGCAGCGCCGCGGTCGCGTAGTCGGCATGCGTCGCCAGCGCCGGCGCCTCGATCGCGTTGCAGAGGCGCAGCCAGATCTTGTGTCCCGAGACGGCGAGGTTCATGTAGCCGTCGCGCGTGCGAAAGACGCCGGTCGGAATCGAGGTCGGATGGTTGTTGCCGGCCTGGCCCGGAACTTCGCCCTTCATGAGCCAGCGCGCGGCCTGGAAGTCGAGCATGAAGAGCTGCGCCTGCAGCAGCGACGACTTCACCCACTGGCCGCGGCCCGACTTCTCGCGCTCGATCACCGCCACGGCGATGCCGTAGGCGCAGAAGATGCCGGCGCAAAGATCGGCGATCGGAATGCCGACGCGGAGCGGCCCCTGGCCGGGCATGCCGGTGATCGACATCAGCCCGCCCATCCCTTGCGCGATCTGGTCGAAGCCCGGCCGCAGGCGATACGGACCGTCTTCGCCGTAGCCCGAGATGCTGGCGTAGACGAGGCGCGGGTTGATCGCGGCCATCGTGTCGTAGCCGATGCCGAGCTTGTTCTTGACGTCGGGGCGGTAGTTCTCGACCAGCACGTCGGCCTCGGCCACCATCTTCTTCAGGATGGCGACGCCTTCGGGCGACTTCAGGTTCAAGGTCATGCCGCGCTTGTTGCGATGCACGTTCTGGAAGTCGCTGCCTTCGCGCGGGCCGCCGACGCCTTCGCCCTCGTCGAGCGCCGGCGGCATCTCGATCTTGATCACCTGCGCGCCCCAGTCGGCGAGCTGGCGCACGGCGGTCGGCCCGGCGCGCACGCGGGTGAGGTCGAGCACGGTGAGATGCGAAAGCGCCGTCGATGCCATCATGAAACGAGTCTAGCGTGGCCGATGCCGCGCCTCAGCCGGTCGGCGCCTGCCAGCGATCCCAGGCCGACGCGGCGACCGGCCGGCCCCAGAGATCGACCGCGATCGGCGTGCCGTCGTGGGCGCGCGTCGCCGCGGCGCCGCGCACGTAGCCGAGGCCGACGCAGCGGCCGGCCCCAGCGCTCCAGCCGGCCGAGGCGATCTCGCCGACGGCCTCGCCGTCGAGCGTCAGCGCCTCGCCGCCCCACGCATACGCGTCGCCCGCGTCGAGAACGATCGTGACGAGCTTCTTGCGCAGCGGCTCGCCCTCGAGGCGAGCGAGCGCGGCCTTGCCGATGAAGTCGCCGGGCTTGGCGAGCTTGACCGCGAACATCGTTCCGGCCTCGAACGGCGTCTCGTCGGGGCCGAGCTCGGCGCCCCAGGCGCGCCGCCCGGCCTCGATGCGCAGGGCGTCGAGGGCGTAGTAGCCGGCGTCGGCCAAGCCGCCGCCGTCGACGCCGAGGCCTTCGCTCGCCGCGTGCAGGGCGAGCCAGACGTGGCGCGCCATCTCGATCGGCACGTAGAGCTCGTAGCCCGGGCCGCCGACGTAGCTCATGCGCGCGGCGCGGACGCGGGCGAAGCCGAGATCGATCTCGGTCGCGGCCGCGAAGCGGAGCCGGTCGGGGCCG
>DASYKC010000091.1:0-9423 GCA_035995885.1 Caldimonas sp.
GCCGCCTATCCCGACAAGACGATCCGGATCGTCGTCACCTTCGCGGCCGGCGGCGCGAGCGACATCGTCGCCCGGGTGATCGGCGAGCAGCTCGCCAAGAAGCTCGGCCAGCCGGTGATCGTCGACAACAAGCCCGGCGCCGGCGGCAGCGTCGGCGGCAGCAACGTCGTCCAGTCGCCGGCCGACGGCTACACCCTGATGCTCTCGAACTCGACGCCGATCGCGATCGGCCCGTTCGCGCTCGAAAAGCAGCCCTACGACCCGGTCGCCGACTTCACCCACATCGCCTCGATCGGCTCGGCGCCGTGCGTCGTCATGGCCAATCCGGCGGCCGGCATCAACACCATCGTCGACCTCGAGAACGCGGCGAAGAAGGCCGGCGGGCTGCAGTTCGGCTCGGGCGGGCCGGCGTCGATCGGCCACATCTACGGCGAGATGATGAGCCGCGCCCTCGGCATCAAGATGACCCACGTGCCCTATCGCGGCGGCGCGCCGATGACGACCGACCTGATCGCCGGCGTGATCCCGGTCGGCATCGACGTCATCACCGCCTTCGTGCCGTACTTCAAGACCGGCCAGATCAAGCCGCTCGCGGTGACGTCGGCGCAGCGCTCGCCGCTCGCGTCCGACGTGCCGACCGTCGTCGAGACCGGCCACGGCCGCCTCGTCCTCGACAACTTCTTCGGCCTCTCGGGGCCGGCGAAGATGCCCGCCGACCTGGTCGCGCGCCTCAACGCCGCGACCAACGAGGTGCTGGCGCAAGCCGACATCAAGAAGCGCCTGCTCGAGCTCGGCGTAACGACGACCCCCGGCACGCCCGCCGACTTCACGGCCTTCGTGCGCAGCCAGGTCGCCGCCCTGCAGCCGGTCGTGAAGACGGTTCGCGTCACGCTCTGAGCCGGCGACGATGGCCGACGAAGCTCTCACGCTGGCGCGCCTCAACGCCGCCCCGCACAAGGACTTCGTCGCCCTGCTCGACGGCACCTACGAGCACTCGCCGTGGGTCGTCGAGCGCGCCTGGCCGCGCGGCCCGTTCACGTCGCTCGCCCACCTGAAGCGAACGCTGGTCGAGGTCGTCACCGAGGCCGAGCGCAACGAGCAGCTCGCCTTGCTGCGCTCGCATCCCGAGCTCGCCGGCAAGGCGATGGCCGCAGGCACGCTGACGCGCGAGTCGAGCCACGAGCAGGTTCGGGCCGGGCTCACCGACTGCACGCCCGCCGAGCTCGCGCAGATCGCGCGCCTCAACGCCGCCTACCGCGATCGCTTCGGCTTCCCGTTCATGCTCGCCGTGCGCGGCCCGCGCGGCACCGGCCTCGCCAAGGCGCAGATCATCGCCACCTTCGAGCGCCGGCTCGAGAACCATCCCGACTTCGAGCTCGCCGAGGCGCTGCGCAACGTCCATCGCGTCGCCGAGCTGCGCCTCGACGATCGCTTCGCGGCGCGGCCGATCCTCGGCGAGCAGGCGTGGGACTGCGCCGAGCTGCTGGCGCGCCACTCCGACCCGGGCTTCGCCGAGAACGGCCAGCTCACCGTCACCTACCTCACCGACGCGCACCGTGCCGCCGCCGCGCAGCTGGTGCGCTGGCTGCGCGAGTGCGGCTTCGACGACGTCAGGATCGACGCCGTCGGCAACGTCGTCGGCGTGTACCGCGCCGCGACGCCCGATGCGAAGACGCTTCTCACCGGCTCGCACTACGACACGGTTCGCAACGGCGGCCGCTACGACGGCCGCCTCGGCATCTTCGTGCCGATGATCTGCGTGCGCGAGCTGAGCCGCGCCGGCAGGCGCCTGCCGTTCGCGCTCGAGGTCGTCGCCTTCGCCGAGGAGGAAGGCCAGCGCTACAAGGCGACCTTCCTCGGCTCGGGCGCGCTCGTCGGCCAGTTCGACCCGCGCTGGCTCGACCAGCTCGACGCCGACGGCGTGTCGATGCGCGAGGCGATGCGCCACGCGAAGCTGCCGGCGACGCCGCGCGCGATCGCCAGGCTCGCGCGCAAGCCCGCCGACTACCTCGGCTTCGTCGAGGTCCACATCGAGCAGGGGCCGGTGCTCAACGAGCTCGGCCTGCCGCTCGGCGTCGTCACCTCGATCAACGGCGGCGTCCGCTTCGCCGGCGAGGTCCGCGGCATGGCGAGCCATGCCGGGACGACGCCGATGGCGAGCCGGCGCGATGCCGCCGCCGCGGTCGCCGAGCTCGCCATCTACCTCGAGAAGCGCGCGCAGGACGCGCCGAACCTGGTCGGCACGATGGGAATGCTCGAGGTGCCGAACGGCTCGACCAACGTCGTCCCGGGCCGCTGCCGCTTCACGCTCGACATCCGCGCGACGACCGACCCGGTGCGCGATGCCTGCGTCGCCGACGTGCTCGCCGAAGCCGACGCGATCTGCACGCGGCGCGGCGTCTCGGTCTCGATCAAGGAGACGATGCGGGTCGCCGCGTCGCCGTCGGCGCCGGCGTGGCAGGCGCGCTGGGAGAACGCCGTCATGTCGCTCGGCCTGCCGGTGCACCGCATGCCGAGCGGCGCCGGCCACGACGCGATGAAGATCGGCGAGGTCCTGCCGCAGGCCATGCTCTTCGTCCGCGGCGAGAACGCCGGCATCAGCCACAACCCGCTGGAATCGAGCAGCGCCGACGACATGCAGCTCGCCGTCGAGGCCTTCCTCCACCTGCTCGACGGCCTCGCCGCCGAAGGCGCGCCGCGATGAGCACCGCTGCCGCAGACGACGCCCGCCTCGACGCCTGGATCGACGCGAACTTCGACGACGAGGTGCGCTTCCTGCAGGCACTGGTGCGCGTGCCGACCGACACCCCGCCGGGCGACAACGCGCCGCACGCCGAGGCGACGGCGGCGCTGCTCGAAGGCTTCGGCTTCGCCGTCGAGCGCCACCCGGTCCCGGACGAGATCGTTCGCGACCACGGCCTGACCTCGATCACCAATCTCGTCGTCCGGCGCGGCTATGGTGATGGGCCGACGATCGCGCTCAACGCCCACGGCGACGTCGTCCCGCCCGGCGAAGGCTGGCACCACGATCCGTACGGCGGCGAGATCGAGGGCGGCAGGATCTACGGCCGTGCCGCCGCGGTCAGCAAGAGCGACTTCGCGACCTACACCTTCGCCGTCCGCGCGCTCGAGTCGCTCGGCGCGCCGCTCGCCGGCGGCGTCGAGCTGCACTTCACCTACGACGAGGAATTCGGCGGCGAGCTCGGGCCGGGGCGGCTGCTCGAGCAAGGCGTCGTCAAGCCCGATCTGCTGATCGCCGCCGGCTTCAGCTACCAGGTCGTCACTGCGCACAACGGCTGCCTGCAGCTCGAGGTGACGGTGCACGGCAAGATGGCACACGCCGCGATCCCCGCGACCGGTGTCGACGCGCTGCAGGGCGCGGTCGCGATCCTGAACGCGCTCTATGCGCAGAACGAGCGCTACCGAAGCGTGACGTCGCAGGTCGCGGGCATCACCCATCCGTACCTCAACGTCGGCACGATCGAAGGCGGCACGAACACCAACGTCGTCCCCGGCAAGGTCGTGTTCCGGCTCGATCGCCGCATGATCCCCGAGGAGGATCCGGTCGCGGTCGAGGCGACGCTGCGCGACGTCATCGCCGCCGCCGCGGCGGCGCAGCCCGGGATCGGCGTCGAGGTGCGCCGCCTCCTGCTCGCGCGCGCGCTCACGCCGCTGCCCGGCAACGCGGCGCTCGTCGCGGCGCTGCAGCGGCACGGCGCGGCGGTGTTCGGCGAGCCGATCGCCGAATCGGGAACGCCGCTCTACACCGACGTTCGCCTCTACGGCGAGGCCGGCGTGCCGGCAGCGATCTACGGCGCGGGCCCGCGCACGGTGCTCGAATCGAACGCCAAGCGCGCCGACGAGCACCTCGAGCTCGCCGACCTGCGTGGCGCGACCAAGGTCGTCGCGCGCACGTTGCGCGAGCTGCTGGGCGGGTCGGAGCGCCGCTAGAACCTACGTCGCGACGATCGTCTTCGCGCGCCGGCGCGACGTCCAGCCGAGCACGGCGAGGCCGGCGGCGAACAGCGCCCAGGTCTCCGGCTCGGGAACCGCGACGACCGCGAAGGCGCCGGCGATGGCGAGGTGCGCCGCCGCGGTCGGATGGATGCCGTCCCAGTAGGCGTACTGGCTGCAGTTCGCGCCGACGAGCGCGCCGCACGCGTCGGTGACGTTGGTGAAGCCGAAGAGCGCGGGATGGAGCGCGATCTGCGTGCCGAGGCCGAAGATGTCGAAGGTCGAGACGCCGGCCTCGCCGGCGAGGCGGGCGGCGAGGGCGGCGTTCATCGAGCCGGCGAGAAAGGTCGCGAGGTCGGCGCCGCCGGCCGCGACGACGGCCGGCGCGAGGCCGACGTTCGGCGTGTCCCAGACGATGATGTGCTGCGCGCCGGCGGCCTGCAGCTCGTCGACGATCGTGCCGACGTTGGCCGCGAACGACAGCGCGGTCGAGGCGATCGTCGCGCCGACATCGGCACCGCCGGCGATCGCAGCGAGCGCGCCGCGAACGTCGTTGCCGCCGCCGGCGACGACGTAGAGCGCGGTCGGCGACGCGTGGTTGCCGGTGGCGCCGAGGTACTGGTTCGTCTGCACGAGCAGGCTGTACGGGAAGCCGCCGGGTCCGGGGCCGGGCGTTCCGGTGGTGGCGCCGCCGAACGCGAAGTCGCTGCCGCCGACCAGCGACGGCGCGAGGGGCAGGCCGATCATGGCCGCGAAGTCGCTCGCCCAGACCAGGCCGTTGCTGTAGGTTCCCGCCGCGTAGGTGTTCGTCGGAACGTAGCCGTTGCCGCCGATGACCTGCGTCGGGTCGAAGAGGCCGGCGGCGGCGTTGTTGCCGTTGTCGGAAAGGCTGTCGCCGAAGACGACGAGGGCGCTGTAGGGGCCGGCGCTGGCGGGCGCGCTGGCGAGCGCGGCGGCGGCGAGGGCAAGGGCGGGCAGCAGCCGGCGAAGGGAAAGGGGCGTCATGACGGGCCTCGTGGAAGCGATGAGCGAATCGGCACAAGTTAGCACGCTGCTCCGCCCTTCACAACGGGTGGGGACCCCCTTTCCATCGTCGCAACGCGCCTCGGCTTCGGTTCGACTCGGGGGCTCGCCGGCGCGCACGCGCACAGAATTTGCATCAAGCCCGGATCCGCCCCGGTCTGCCCATCGCAAGGAACCCGATGAATCTCTTCTTCCGTGCCGTCGTCGCGCGCCGAGCCCTGCGCCTGGCCGCCTTGGCTCTCGCTTTCGCCGCGCCGGCGGCGTTCGCGCAGGACACGCCGATCAAATTCCAGCTCGACTGGCGCTTCGAGGGGCCGCAGGCGATGTTCCTGGTGCCGCAGGCCAAGGGCTACTACAAGGCCGAGAAGCTCGACGTCACCGTCGACGCCGGCAACGGCTCGGGCGGTGCGGTGACGCGCGTCGCCTCGGGCGCCTACGAGATGGGCTTCGCCGACATCGCCGCGCTGATGGAATTCCACGCCAACAACCCGACCGCGCCGAACAAGCCGGTCGCGGTGATGATGGTCTACAACAACACGCCGGCGGCGGTGCTGGCGCTGAAGAAGTCGGGCATCCGGGCGCCGAAGGACCTCGAAGGCAAGAAGCTCGGCGCGCCGGTGTTCGACGCCGGCCGGAAGGCCTTCCCGATCTTCGCCAAGGCGAACGGCATCCAGACGGTCGCCTGGACGGCGATGGACCCGACGCTGCGCGAGACCATGCTCGCGCGCGGCGACATCGACGCGATCACCGGCTTCTCGTTCACGTCGCTCCTCAACCTCGAGGCGCGCGGCGTCAAGGCCGACGACGTCGTCGTCCTCGCCTACCCGAGCTACGGCGTGAAGCTGTACGGCAACGCGATCATCGTCTCCGAGACCTTCCTGCAGAAGAACCCGGAGGCGGTGAAGGCGTTCCTGCGCGCGTTCACGAAAGGCATGAAGGACCTCGTCGCCGATCCGAAGGCGGCGATCGCGACGCTGAAGGCGCGCGACGGCCTCGTCAACGAGGAGCTCGAGCTGCGCCGCCTGAAGCTCGCCCTCGACGCGACCATCCTCACGGCCGACGCCAAGGCCGAGGGCTTCGGCGAGGTGCGCGCGCCGCGCCTCAGCCTGATGGCGAGCCAGGTCTCGGACGCCTTCGCGACCAAGGAGCGCATCAGCACCGCCGCCGTGTGGCGCGACGGCTTCCTGCCGCCGGCCGCCGACCGCGACATCTTCAAGATCACGCGCAAGTGACGGCTCCCTTCGTCGACTTCGACGCGGTCTGGCTCGCCTACAACGACGAGCTGCTCGGCGCGGGCCGCTTCGCGGTCGAGGACATTTCGCTGCAGGCGGCGCCCGGCGAATTCGTCGCCATCGTCGGCCCGTCGGGCTGCGGCAAGTCGACCTTCATGAAGCTCGCGACCGGCCTCAGGATGCCGTCGAAAGGATCGGTTCGCGTCGACGGCGCGATGGTGACCGGGCCGCTCAAGATCACCGGCATGGCGTTCCAGTCGTCGTCGCTGCTGCCGTGGCGGACGACGCTCGACAACGTCCTGCTGCCGCTCGAGATCGTCGAGCCGCACCGCTCGAATTTCCGGCGCGATCGCGCCGAGTTCGCCGCCAAGGCGAAGCGTCTGCTCGAGAGCGTCGGCCTCGGCGGCCTGGGCGACAGGTTCCCGTGGGAGCTCTCGGGCGGCATGCAGCAGCGCGCCTCGATCTGCCGCGCCCTCATCCACGAGCCGAAGATGCTGCTCCTCGACGAGCCCTTCGGCGCGCTCGACGCGTTCACGCGCGAGGAGCTCTGGTGCATCCTGCGCGACCTGCACGCGGCGCAGCGCTTCAACGTCATCCTCGTCACCCACGACCTGCGCGAGGCGGTGTTCCTCGCCGACACCGTCTACGTCATGAGCAAGAGCCCCGGCCGCATGCTGGTGCGGCGCGAGATCGATCTGGCGCGGCCGCGCGACCTCGAGGTGACGTACACGACGGCGTTCACCGACGTCGTCCACGAGCTGCGCGAGCACATCGGCGCGATCAGGAAGCCGGTCGGCACCGCGGCGGTGGCGCCATGACGCGGCGCGACCGCGAGCGCTGGGCGCCGTGGGCGCTGCTCGCGCTGACGCTCGTCGTATGGGAGGCGATCTGCCGCGCCTTCCAGGTCTCCGAGTTCATCTTTCCGAGCCCGTCGCGGATCGCGATGCAGCTCTGGGAATTCCGCGCCACGATCGCCGGCCATGCCTGGCGGACGTTCTGGGTGACGATGGTCGGCTTTGCGATCTCGATCGTCGTCGGCACGCTGCTCGGCTTCCTGATCGGCAGCTCGCGCACCGCGTACGCGGCCGTCTATCCGCTCATGACCGGCTTCAACGCGCTGCCGAAGGCGGCGTTCGTGCCGATCCTCGTCGTCTGGTTCGGCATCGGCGTCGGTCCGGCGGTGCTGACCGCGTTCCTGATCTCGTTCTTCCCGATCACCGTCAACATCGCGACCGGCCTGGCGACGCTCGAGCCCGAGCTCGAGGACGTCCTGCGCGTCCTCGGCGCGAAGCGCTGGGACGTGCTCGTCAAGGTCGGCCTGCCGCGCTCGATGCCGTATTTCTACGGCTCGCTCAAGGTCGCGATCACCCTCGCCTTCGTCGGCACGACGGTCTCCGAGATGACGGCGTCGAACGAAGGCATCGGCTACCTGCTGATGTCGGCCGGATCGTCGATGCAGATGGGGCTCGCGTTCGCCGGCCTGGTCGTGATCGGCGCGATGGCGATGGCGATGTACGAGCTCTTCGCGGTGGTCGAGAAGCGGACCACGGCCTGGGCGCACCGGGGCGCGGCGCGCACCTGACGCCGGCGGTCGCGCGGTCGGTTGCTCGCGCGTTTTCCGGTCACGCGATCGCGCGTTTCCTACACTGCGGCCCGAGAGGGTGCGATCGATTGAACCTGGCGCAACTGCTGGTCCGCGCGGCGCGGGTCCATCCGGACCGGCCGGCGCTGCTGCATGGCGAACGCACGCTGTGGCGCTACCGCGAGCTCGCCGATCGCGTCGCGCGGCTGGCCGGCCGCCTGCAGGCGCTCGGCCTCGGCCCGGGCGACCGCATCGCGCTGCTGATGCGCAACCATCCGTGCTACCTCGAGGCGCTGTATTCCGCCTGGTGGGCCGGCCTCGCGGTGGTGCCGATCAACGCCAGGCTGCATCCGGAGGAAGTCGCCTACATCGTCGAGCACTCGGGCGCGGCGGCGCTGTTCGCGACCGACGATCTGGCCGCGAGCGTCGCGGATTCGACGGCCCGCTTGCGCGCGACGCTGGTTCCCGGCACGGCTTCGTACGACGCCGCGCTCGCCGGCGCGCCGATCGGTGCCGCCGCGCGCGCAGCCACCGACCTCGCCTGGCTCTTCTACACCTCGGGGACGACCGGACGGCCGAAGGGCGTCATGCTGACGCATCGCAACCTCGCGACGGCGATGGCGTGCTACTTCATCGACGTCGACGACGTCGACCCCGCCGACGCGGTCGTCTACGCCGCGCCGCTCTCGCACGGCGCCGGCCTCTACCACCTGCCCTTCATGGCGCGCGCGGCGCGCCACGTCGTTCCCGCGTCGGGCGGATTCGATCCCGCCGAGCTGGTCGCGCTCGCCGAGGGCATCGGCCGGCTCTGCCTGTTCGCCGCGCCGACGATGGTCCATCGCCTCGTCGAGCACGTCGCCGCGAGCGGCGCGTCGAGCGCGGGCTTCAAGACCATCGTCTACGGCGGCGGGCCGATGTACGGCCAGGACATCCGCCGCGCGCTGGCGACGATGGGGCCGCGCTTCGTCCAGATCTACGGCCAGGGCGAATCGCCGATGACGATCACGGCGCTATCGCGCGCCCACCTCGCCGACGACACCGATCCGCGCTGGCCGCAGCGGATCGAATCGGTCGGCGTCGCCCAGGCGCTGGTCGAGGTTCGCGTCGTCGCGGCCGACGGCAGCGACCTGCCGGTCGGCGTCACCGGCGAGATCGTCGTCCGCGGCGACACGGTCATGGCCGGCTACTGGCGCAACCCCGAGGCGAGCGCGCAGGCGCTGCGCGACGGGTGGCTCTGGACCGGCGATCTCGGCGCGCTCGACGGCGACGGCTTTCTGACCCTGAAGGACCGCTCGAAGGACGTGATCATCAGCGGCGGCGCCAACATCTACCCGCGCGAGGTCGAGGAGGTGCTGCTGCGTCACCCGGGCGTTCGCGAAGTCTCGGTCGTCGGCCGCGCCGACGCCCGCTGGGGCGAGGTCGTCGTCGCGTTCGTCGCCGGCGACGGCGTCGACGCGGCCGCGCTCGACGCGCTCTGCCTCGCCCACATCGCGCGCTTCAAGCGCCCGCGCGAGTACCGCTTCGTCGCCAGCCTGCCGAAGAACCACTACGGCAAGGTCCTGAAGACCGCCTTGCGCGAACAATTGCAGAAGGAAGTCCCGCCATGCTGAACGACCGCACCGAGCCGACGCC